>DASXNH010000048.1:0-65417 GCA_036495195.1 Candidatus Dormiibacterota bacterium | reverse complement strand
GAAGCTGCACGAGGCGATCGGGTCCGAGGAGTCGACCGATTATCCGGAGGACACGATCACCTCAGAGCTTCGTCGCGGCTACCGGATCCGCGACCGCGTGGTCAGGCCGGCGCTCGTCAAGGTGGCGCGTACACCCGAGCCGCCGGCGTCAGAAGACACAAACCTCTAAGCAAGCTTGGCCGTCAAGCGCGACTACTACGAGGTGCTGGGATGTGCCCGCCAGGCCTCACCCGATGAGCTGAAGCGCGCTTTTCGCAAGATCGCCATGGACTCTCACCCCGACCGCTACCCGGATGATGCTGTGGCCGCTGCGCGTTTCAAGGAGGCAAGCGAGGCTTACACCGTGCTGTCGGACCCCGGACGCCGGCGGAACTACGACATGTTCGGCCACACGGCGGTGGAGGGCAACGGTCCCGTCGATTTCTCCGACATGCCGTTTGCTGACATCTTCGACACCTTCTTCGGCGGCGGAGGCAGGGGAAGCGGGCGCAGGCAGCGCTCGAATCGCGGCAATGACCTTCGCTACGACATGACGATCACATTCGAAGAAGCGTTCCTGGGAGTCGAAAAACAGCTCGACGTTCCGCGAGCGACGACCTGTGACAGATGTGGCGGAAATGGCGCTGAGCCCGGGAGTGGCGAGGAGACGTGCCCTGGGTGCCGAGGGTCGGGCCAGATCCGTCGGACGGCGCAATCGATCTTCGGCTCAGTGGTCACCGCGGCGGTGTGCCCGACCTGCGGCGGAGCCGGGAGGCTGCTCAAGAACCCCTGCGTGCAGTGCAGGGGTCAGGGGCGACTCGAGAGGGCGCACCGCCTGTCGGTGAGGATCCCCGCGGGCGTCGATACCGGATCGCAGATCAGGTTGAGCGGGGAGGGGGAGGCGGGGATCCGAGGCGGCCCGCCTGGGGACCTTTACGTCGTGCTGCGGGTCAAAGCGCACGCGCACCTTGCCCGACGCGACCAGGAGGTCATCTACGAGCTGCGCGTCAACATGGTGCAGGCGGCGCTCGGTGACCGCATTGAGATTCCGACCCTCGACGGCCTGGTCGAGATCGCGATCCCGGCCGGCACCCAGAATGGGCAGTCTTTCCGCATGGCCGGCCGAGGTATGCCCGACGTGCGCGGCGGCCGGCGTGGTGACCAGTACGTGGTGGTCCAGGTGGTGGTGCCGAAGGACCTGTCCGCCGAGCAAAAGGCGCTGCTTCGCAAGGTCGGAGGCCTTACCGGCAAGCCGGAGAAGGTCGCGAAGGGCTTCTTCGAAAAGCTGCGGGACGCCATCTCTCTGGACTGACCGGCCGGCCGGCGGACCGCCTTCAGGGTCGCCGGTCGCACGGTTCCCAGCTTCTTCCAAGGTTTTAGGCATAACCTGGGTCTCCGCGGGGTAGTTATTAGGTTGGTGGCTCTCAAACGTATTAAGAAAGAGGAAGAATGGCAAAGACTATCGATCTCGAGCTGACTCGGGCCGAAGTGGAGGTATTGGAGCTGGAAGCGCGCATCCGGGTGGTGCCGATGAACGACACCCAGCTGTCGGACGCCCTGAAGATCGCCCTTCTCGCCAAGAAGGAGCGCCTGGACCGGCTCCGCACCCTTCACGCCGCATCAAGCCGGCCGAAGCATCCCGATGAGCTCCAGGCCAGCCAGCCCCCGTCTGCCCACGCCGGTCGAAGGGCGCCCCTGAAGCGCTCGGTTCCCCAGCGCTCCAAGGCCAAGACCGGCAAGTAGACCGGCCAGCAGCCGGAGCCCAGCCCGGGCTCGCGGCGCCGGAAGCGCCAGGCCCGAGCGTTGACCGCTATCGTGGTCGTGGTTTGGCGAGTGATTTGATCCTGTCCCAGCCGGCCGTCGCCGACTCGCTGTTCGGTGTGCCGCCGGCCGGCGCCGTGCAGCCCAGCCGGTCGCCCTTCCTGGCGGCATGGCGACTTCCCCTGATCACCAGCGTTGCGGCTGCCGTGATCATCGGGGCGGTGGCGCTCCGCCTCTGGGAGGCGAAGCTGCCAGGGGTCGTCCTGCGGGAGGAGGGTGCGCTGCTCGGATTTGGCGCCGCATACTGCGCGGTCGCCGTGGTGATCAGGGCCTCGAGGTTCTCCAGCCGCGCTCCGGTACAGCTCGCCCTGATGGTGGTCAACGTGGTGCTCGCAGTCGCCGCACTGGGGGTCGCGGCGCCGTGGCTGGGCAACGACCTGATGCCGCTGTCGGCCGCGTTGTTCGCGACCATGATTCTCTACTTCGACCTCGGGTTCTTGACCCGCCACTTTCGGTACGTCATCGGAATTGCGGCCCTGGGGATGGCGGCTCTGTGGATCGACGCCCTGGTCATGCTTGATCTCACCGCGCCTGAGGCTGTGAGCTGGGCGCTGGTCCTGGTCGGCCTCGCTCTGCTGGCCTATGTCACCCACCGCGTCGTGGCGCGCAACCTCACCATGCATGCGGAGCGCCAGGCGTCGCTGCTCAACGCGATCAGCGATATCGGTGAGGGATTGGTCATCACCGAAGACGGAAGGTTCGTCGCCGGAAACCCGGCCTATCAACAGCTGACCGGGTACACGTCAACCGAGCTCGCTGCCTTCGGCTCGCTGATCGAGCTCGCGCCCGAGGAGGAGCGGCCGCGTCTCATCGAGCAGCTGTCGACACGGCTCCAGGGCGGAGTGGTGCCCTTCCGTTATGAATCGGCGCTCATCACCAAGGACGGCCGGCGCATCCAGGTCGAGACCGCGGTGCGCTCCCTGAGCGCCGAAGGCAGCCACAGGCTCCTCGCCCTCGTCCACGACATCACGGAGCGCCACCGCTCGGAGGTGGCGGAGCGCGACAGCGAGAGGCGGTTCCGCACTCTGTTCGAACAAGCGCAGGCGGCCATGGCTTTCGCCGGCCTCGACGGCCAGATCTTCTCGGTCAACCCGGCTTTTTACGACTGGCTTGGCTATTCGGAAAGCGAATTGGAGAGCATGACGCTCTTCGATATCACGCATCCCGATGACGTGGCCAAAACACAGGAGGCCTGGCGGCGCGTCATGGCGGGAGAGGCTCCCGGCTTTCGCTTTGACAAACGGTTCATCCGCAGGGATGGCCAGCCGTTGTGGGCCGACGTCAATGCCCGCCTGGTGAGAGACGAATCGGGCAAGCCCCTGCACTTCCAGACGGTCGTGGTCGACATCGGCGATCGCAAGCGGAACGAGGTCCTGCAAGCCGCGCGCTTTGCCGTCACCCAGGCGCTCGTGACGTCCCCCGGCTGGGATACAGCGGCGCCCAACGTTCTCGAAGGCCTGTGCCTGGCCCTCGATTGGGAGCTGGCCGAGTACTGGGAGGTCGACACGGCACGAGAAGCGATGCACTTCGTCGCTGCGTGGAAGCGCCCCGGGCGAGACACCTCTGTCTACGAAGCCACCGCGCGGGAAGCGACCTACAAGCGTGGCGAGGGCATGCCCGGCAGAGTCTGGGAGGCTGGAGCGCCACTGTCCGCCGGCGACCTGCCTGCCGACGGCTCGGCGCGAGCCGCGGCGGCGGTCGCTGCCGGCCTGCATGGGGTCGCCGGCTTCCCGGTCCGCAGCGGACGTCGCGTTGTGGGCATGATCGCGCTCCACACGTGGGCGGCTCGCGAGCTCGATGAGGGTTTGGTGGCTGTCATGAACGACGTCGGCTCGCAGATCGGCGAGTTCGTCGAGCGCAAGCGAGCCGAGGTCGCGCTGCAGGACAGCGAGAAGCGCATGAGGTCGGTGCTCGACAACGTCTCAGACGGGCTGGCGACAATCGACCAGGCAGGCCTCATCGAATCCGCCAACCCGGCAGTCGTGAAGCTGTTTGGCCACGAGGAGCACGAGCTCGTTGGACAGCCGGCGGAGATCCTGATCGCGACCACGCATCGCAGCGGCTTCACCAACTATCTGCAGCACCGCCTGACGCAAGACATCCCGATCAGCGCTGCGCATGAGTCGATGGGTAAGAGGAAGAGCGGCAGCCTGTTTCCGCTGGAGTTCGTTGTCAGCTCGATGCAGGTGGGGTCGCGCCATCTGTTCATCGCGACCATGCGGGACATCTCCGAGAGGAAGGCGCACACCGACGCTCTCGAGTACCAGGCGTTGCACGACGCCTTGACCGGCCTGCCGAATCGGAGCCTGTTCGGCGATCGCCTGCGCCAGGCCCTGCTTTCGGCGCGGCGAAACCAGAACATGTTCGGCGTCCTGCTTTTAGACCTCGATCGCTTCAAAGACATCAACGACGCGCTCGGCCATGACCGTGGCGACACGCTGCTCCAGGAGGTCACCGCTCGCCTGCGGGGCGTGCTTCGCGCGACCGACACCATCGCGCGCCTCGGTGGCGACGAGTTTGCCGTCCTCACCACCGACGCCAAGCACCCCGACGATGTGATCTCCACCGCACGAAAGATCCTGGCGGCGCTGGAAGGACCGTTTGCGATCGCGGACCAGATGGTGGAGACGGGAGCCTCGATCGGCATTGCTCTGTATCCCGTCCACGGGGACGATCCGACGACCCTCCTGCGTCGCGCGGACGTGGCGATGTATGTGGCCAAGCGATCCGGCGGTGGTCACGCGGTCTACGCGCCCGAGCAGGAGGCGCAGTCGCTCCGACGCTCGGGCCTTGGTGGCGAGCTGCGTCGCTCGATTCCACAAGGCGAGCTGGTGCTTCAGTACCAGCCACAGCTCACCCTGGCGACTGGTGCGATCCAGGGCATGGAGGCTCTCGTCAGGTGGAATCACCCTCGCGAGGGCATGATGCCTCCTGACCGTTTCCTTCCGCTGGCGGAGGAAATGGGCATCATCCACCCGCTCACCGCATGGGTCCTGGACAACGCCCTCAGCCAGCTGCGCAAATGGCTTGCGTTGGGTCTGGATGTGACGATGTCCGTCAACGTCTCGCCGCGCTGCATCGAGGACCACTCGGTCGAGGAGATGGTCGCTCGTACGCTGGAGTCCTCCGGCGTCGAGGCGCACAGGTTGACGCTCGAGATCACGGAGGGAGTCGCGATGGCTGCGGCGGCGGGAAAGGCACTGGCCCGTCTGAGCGAGATGGGGATCCGACTCTCTCTCGACGATTTCGGGACCGGGTACTCCTCTCTCCTTTATCTGATGCGATTGCCGGTCAACGAGATCAAGATCGACCGCTCATTCGTGTCAGGGCTCGCGACCGACCCTGACTCTGGTGCAATCGTCCGATCCGCCGTCGGGCTGGGCCACAACCTCGGCCTCCGCGTCGTCGCTGAGGGCCTTCAAGATCAGGCGGCCGAGGCGATCCTGCTCGAGGCTGGATGCGATGCCGCGCAAGGATTCTTGATCGGCAGGCCGGCTGACGAGGCCGAGGCCACCCAGCTCCTGATCGAGCACGCCGGACGCATCCCGGGCGTGGACGGCTTGTCAGGCGAGGTCGCCCCGTCCGCCGAGCAAGGACATCCGGTAGATCTCGAGACGGCCTGACCGCCCGCGGACGGCGGATTGGGATGTGAGCTCGCTCTGGAGCATGGCTTCCATCGCCCGGTAGACGGTCCCGGTCATCAGCACCTCGCCCGGGCCGGCCTGTGTCACCAGCCTGGCGGCGACGTTGACGGCATCGCCCAGCACGCCGAGCTCCGATCGGTCGGCTGAGCCCACCGCGCCGACGACCACGGGTCCAGAGGCAATGCCAACGCCAACATCGAGCCGGAAACCCCAGTCTGCCACCCAGCGCCTGTTGAGTGCTTCATTGGCACCGATCAAGCCGATCGCCGCCGCCATCGCTCGACCAACGTGGTCGGCTTCGTCGCCGCTGGCGCCAAAGGTGGCCATGACTCCATCGCCGACGAACTTTTCGACGACACCACCGCAAATCGCGATTGACCGCAGGACCTTCTTCAGGTGCGCATTCAGCACCTCGAGCAGGCCGGCGGGGTCGTGCGCGAACCTCTCAGTGAGGCGCGTGAAGCCGCGCAGGTCCGTGAAGAGGATCGATGCGGTGCACAGGACGGGCACCGGGACTCTCGGCCATGCCTTGATGTCAGGACCGGGGATCGTAAACAGGTTCCTCAGGCGTAAGAGCCTGTCGGCATCGTCCGTCGGGAGCCCTGGCAGCGGTTCGGTTACATCGGGCATCGGCATCAGATGGTCACCAGCTGGGCAGCCAGCGCGTTCTCGATCAGCTTGGCTATGTCGATGTCTCTCAGGCGCGGCTGCATCAGAGCTCGAGGGCTTCTTCTACCCGGGTCAAAAGATCAAGTGGGGAGAATGGCTTGGTCAGATAGAAATCGGCGCCCGCGATCAGCCCGGCCTCGATATCGCTCTCCTGTGCCTTGGACGTCAACAGGATCACCTTGGTGCCGGCGAGGCTGCGATCTGCCTTGATCGATCGCAGCACCTCGATGCCTGTGCGTTGGGGCATTTGCACATCGAGGAGCACCAGCGACGGTCTGAGCTTCTGGACCATGGCCCAGGCCTCCGCACCGTCGGCCGCCTCGACGACCGCGTAGTCGTCCGACTCGATCGTCGCGTGAACCAGGAGCCGCATGCTCGGCTCGTCGTCCGCGATGAGCACGATGCGCATGAGCTGCAGCACAGGAGGGGTGCGGGTTCTCACCAGTGTCATGGCATCAGCGCCTCGGCGATGAGGGCGGCTGTGGCCTGCGGAGCGCCGGCCTCCTTGGGCAGCACCCCAACCACGTCCCAGCCTTCGAGCACGGACCGCTCGCCGGCGAGGACATCCTCGGCTGCCAGCACCACGAATGGGATGTGCGCGTCCCGGTTCAGCTGCTGCCGCGCGAGCGCGTCGGCGAAACGGAGATCGAGGACGATCGCGCGCGGCGCTGTGTCCATGAGCAGCTTTTGGGCCGACTCGGCGTCGGATGCTCGAAGTGTCTCCAATCCGACACTGGCAAGCTCGGTTTTCAGCAGCCTGGCGAACGAGGCGTCGCCGTCGACGATGAGGACGTAATCCGAATTCTTCAGATCCGGTGCCACAGGCAAAGAGAACCGGAAGCATGCACCCTTTCCGGGGCCGCCTGAGCTGGCCGAAACGCGTCCTCCATGTGATTCGACGATTCGGCGATTGATCGCCAAGCCAAGTCCAGCGCCGGGGCTTCGCAGGCGAAGACCGTGTCCCGCTCGGTAAAACTTGAGGAAAATCTTCGGCAGCTCCGCGGCTTCCAACCCGATGCCGTGGTCCTGTATCGAAATTTCGACCACGCCGCCTATCTGTCGGGCTTCGATCGCTATCGTGCCGCTGCCAAGCGAGAATCGGCGAGCGTTCTCCAGGAAGTTGGCCATGACTTCGAGGACGGCCTCGGCGTCAGCCCAAACGAGAGGGAGCGGCTCCGGATCCGGGATCCCGATCGGACGCCGCTCGTCCTCACCGGCGGCGAGGACGGCGCGGCGGATGATCGCATGAACATCGACCGGGCCGAGATCGAGGTCTTGACGGCCGGTCTCGAGGCGCTGAAGCTCCAATGCATTGTCGATCAGGGCCGAGAGACTACGACTTTCGCGCTTCAACCGCGTCGCATAGATCTGGCGCTGCTCGTCGGTCACGTCGCTGGAAGCGGCGAGGTCGGCGAAGATGGCCATCGTATCCAGCGGGGTGCGCAGCGCTTGACTGCGAAGCGAGACCATATCCTCGTCATCGGCGGGTTGGACGACCCCGGTGAGACCGTCGGCGCCGGCCCTGGAGGTGGCTGTCGAGCCAGGGTGTAGGACCTTCAGCTCACCCGGGTTGTGCTTCACGCGGCTCAGAGCCGCCTCTCCTCATATGGGCCACGGACCACGATCACGCGGGCGTCCGCAACTGCCGCTGGGACGCCATCTTCGTAGACGTGTTGCGGGTGCTTGAGCACAAGGCATGCAGCCCACACGCCGAGGATATAGCCGGTTGTAAACAGGGCGATGACCACGCCCACCGTTCCCATGTCCAGGTTGTACGCCCGGCGGGTTCCGAAGTCGCCATGCGCTGACACTGGACGGGTGCCCTGTATCCGTAGGGCCCCTGAGGGTCTTAGGCGGCGCCCTCCAAAGTTAGATCTCGATCAATCCCATACGAGCGGCGGCAATCACCGCCTGGAGCTTCGAGTGCACGCCCAGCTTTTCGATGACATGGCGGACATGCCACTCCACGGTGTGCGGAGCGATGCCGAGACGGCCGGCCAGCGCCGTGGTGTCCTGGCCGTCCGCCAGGAGCCGAAGGACCTCCAGCTCTCGCGGCGTGAACTGGGCTGTGAGCTGTCGTCGGGCCTGCTCGTCGATAGCCATCTTGTGCTGGCGTGCGATTGCCTTGGCGAAGAGCTCCACCGGAATCAAGACCTCGCCCACCGCCGCCTTGCGGACTGCCTCGACGATCTGGTTGGCGGTCGCCGACTTGGTCAGGTAGGCGATGGCTCCCACGTCGATCGCATCCAACAAGGATTCTTCGCTCTCATCCGCGCTGTGGAAGACGATGGCCGTGTCGGGAGCCGCCAGCTTGATGTGGGCTGCGGCGGCCGGTCCGGTCGAGTCGGGCAGGCGGAAGTCCATGAGGACCACGGTCGGCTTCTCACGCGACGCGTCGACGGCGGCCACGTCGCCCCGGCGCGCCATTCCGCAAACAGTCAGATCTTCCTCACTCTCAAGGATCGTGGCAATTGCCGAGGCGAGCAACGGATGGTCCTGGACAATCAGGACCCGGACAGGGATTCGTGGATTCAATCGAGTTGCCTTTCGGCTGCTACCGGGGCCGCCTCAAAAGGCCCTCCCTCTCGGAGTCGCCGGATCAATCGGGCACATGCGGGCCATAGCCTCGCAGCGATCGTGACCCTCCGCTATGACCTTTGTTTCGGCTGTGACTTAAGTTACAAAGCAACTCACTATGGCCACCAGCTGTTGCGGGTTCAGCACGCGAACCAGTCCAGGTGCAGTTTCAACAATTCCAGCCGCGCGAAGGTCTCGCAACGCGCGGCTGAGCACCTCACGGGATGAGCCAATGGAGTCCGCGAGCTGAGTCTGAGTCGCTCGGACTTCGAGCCGGCCCGCCACAAGCTGGGACTGGCTGGTGCGAGTGAGCAGATCGTATGCGAGTCGTTCACGGATGCTGCCCAGCGAGCGCACGGTTATAAGGCGGAACGCATCGCGGACGCGCAGTGACAGGTTGGTGGCCATCGCCACGGCAACCTGAACCTCGTGCTCGGCGAGGGCGCGAACGTTGTCGGGGTCCAAAAGCGTCAACGTCGAATCGGTGATGGTCTGCACGAAGGTCCACGGCGGCCGGTCAAGAAAGGTGTTCGATATGACGATCTCCTGTGGTCGGTAGAAAGCAACAGCGGCCTGCCTTCCATCTGGAATGGTCCAGTAAGCACGGGCCAGGCCACTGTCGATCAGGAAGACGACGCGGGGGCCGCCCGGCCGAATCGCCAGCGTGCCGGCGGGATAGACCGCGCGCGTCGAACCCAGCAGCAGGCGGCGACGATTGGCGACGCTCAGGCGTCCCAGAAAGTCGACCCTGTCCAATTCGATGGCTGGTTTGGTCAAGGAGTTAGCCTCGAATGGGCCAATGGCGCGCGGCGCCAATGGTGTTGATAAGTCTGTCTGGAATTTGGACGATACTATGCAAGAATACCACTGACCGTGAGCAAAGTACAAGTAAGCGGTAGTCTGATGAATACCAGAGAAGCGGCCCGCCTACTGAGAGTGAGCGAGGCGTCCGTCCGGCGGTGGAGCGACTCGGGCCTGCTCGCCGCGCGGCGCGTGGGTCGCCGTCGCGAGCGTCGTTTTGAGCGCTCCGAGCTTGAGCGATTCCTGGGTCAGGCCACCGGCGGCGGCTACCCCGTCCCCACCGCGACCCTTGCCCTTGGCGGCACCTTGATTCCAATCAGGGGTCATTTCTCACCCATTTACAGCAGCGACCTGGGCGCTCTCAGGCTGACCGTGCCTTTTCTAGCTGACGGATTGAGGGCAGGGCAGTCGTGCTTTCTGGCGGCCACGGGTGACGTTCTCGAGCGCTACTCGAACGCCCTCGAAAGGGAACCAGGGGTCGATCTTAAAGAGGTCAAACGCACGGGTCAGTTCGTGATTCTCGCCTGGCCTGGCGCGAGCGCGGCGGAGGTCATCGCCACCTGGGAGGACCTGTTCGCGAAGGCTCTGGCCTTGCGCCCAACCATGCTGCGCGCAGCCGGTGATATGGCGTGCGAGCGGGACATGTTCGGGTCAGAAGCCGAGATGATGGCTTATGAGGAGGCCTATGACCTCATGGCGCGCCGCTTTCCGCTGGTTACGTTGTGCGCGTACGACGCTCGGCAGTTCGGTGGCGAAACCATTCTCCGCATGCTGAAGGCACATCCCGACATGTTTCAGCAGCACCTGGGACTTTTTCTCGGCTGACCAGGCGGCGACCTGCGAATGGCGGTTTGGTCAGCTGCAGGCTGGCCAAGCGTGACCAGGCGTTCGCCCGCATTGGCTCGCGAGCATCCTGGAGGCGGCGCTCAAGACCAGGATCGGAACCCATCGATTCTGCTGGGCCCATGACCTGCTTTCGCAGGTCGACTTGCTACGCCGCCAGGAGTATCACTTGGGTGTGTGCTTGACAGCCTCGACACGATCTGGGCATGCCAAATGAGCCTGACCACGCGAAGCGGGATCCGCAAGCGGCAGACGATCTTGATCGTCGACGACGAGCCCAACCTGCGGAATCTTGTCCACGTGACCATCGACTCCCCGATTTACCAGGTCATCGAGGCGCGCGACGGCGAGGAGGCCTGGGCTTTGATCAAAGAGAGAAAGCCCGCGCTGGTCCTTCTCGATCTCAATATGCCGAAACGCTCTGGCCTCGAAGTTCTCAAGTCCATCCGGGCCGATCGCGAGCTTCGGGGCACCCAGGTGATGGTTCTAACATCGAGCGATCGGCAATCCGACATCGACGCCGGGATCCTCGCAGGAGCCGACTACTACCTCACCAAACCCTTCTCGCCCGCAGATCTCGTTGACCGCGTGTCGGAGGCGATTGGCCAGCGAGTGCCTTCCTGGTAGGCGAGAGGTCGAACTCTTTGGCGATCCGACGAGCCCCGCCAGCCGGTGCATTCGCCCTGAGCGTTAAGGCGAGGTCGCCTCATCTCGGCTCCGAAGCCTTTGGCGACTCAGATCAGAGGGTGAAGCTGGGGAGGGCTCTTGCGGCTCGAGTCAGCGAGACCACCCGGATGACCGCCGACGCCGCGGACGCAGCAGGTCTCTCCGAGCTGGCGTCACGGCGATTTGCCAAGCCCATCCGCCACATCCACCACCTGGCGACCCGCAGCGTCGCGAGGTTTCTGATGACCGGGCAAATCAGCTCTGAGAAGGAGCGGAATTTCATTGGCCGGCTTGGCGTCATGGCCGCGCTGTACGGGTTGCCCGTCGCCACCATGACCCGGTCCTATCTTCTCTGGCGAGACTCCAACCTCACGGTGCTGAATGAAGAAGTGCGCAGCCTCGGCACGGAACCGACTCTGGCTGAGGAGGTGAGGGCGATCATCAGGTCGAGCGCCGACACCGGCATCGTCCGCATGGCCCGGGCCTACGACTATCAGATGCACCTGGTTGGGCGCCGTCAGGACTCCATCACAGTTGCGCTCCACGACAGCGAGACACGGCTACAGTCCGCCGTCGTGGACGTCTCGAGGAAAAACGACCAGCTATCGGAGGCGATGAGCGAGATCTCTGTGAAGAACGTGCAGCTCAACGCCGTGAACAGGCAGCAGACGGACTTCATCACGAACGTCAGCCATGAGCTGCGGACGCCGCTGGCGGGCATCCTGGGTTATACGGAGCTTCTCCTGGAGGGTGCGGACGGCGAGCTTCAAGCGGATCAGCTCCGCGATGTCCGAGAGGTCCAGGCCGGTGGCCAGGTGCTGCTCAGCCTGGTCAACGACATTCTTGATGAGTCTCAGATCGAAGCCGGAAAGATGACCCTCAAGCTGGAGTGTGTCGACCTCAAACAGATTATCGCCGCCGTCCTCGCCAACCTGAGGTCGCTGGCAGACCATAAGGGCCTATTCCTTCGCGCAGAGATTCCTGACGGTGTTGACGCCCTGGGGGACGAGGTCCGCTTAAGGCAGATATTGACCAACCTGGTCGGCAACGCGATCAAGTTCACCGACAAGGGTGGCGTCACCCTCAACTGCTTACCCTGGTCGGGATTCTGGCGCGTGAGCGTGATGGACAGCGGGATCGGGATAGCGGAGGAGAGCCGCGAGCTCGTATTCGAGCGCTTCAAGCAGCTCGACCCGACCACCACACGCCGATTCGGCGGCACTGGTCTCGGGTTGGCTATCGCGAAGGGGCTGGTGGCCATCCAGGGCGGTCAGATGGGTGTCTACTCGACCCTGGGCCAGGGCAGCACATTCTGGTTCACAGTGCCCGCCTTCACCCATAGCTAGAGGGAAACCTATCGGCGGATCTGAGGGACCGCCAGCGCCTCGGCGAGCTTCCGAAGATCTGCCACCAATGGGTCGTTCGGATCCGAGACCACCAGGGGTCGCCCGCTGTTGGCGGTCTTGTCCAGGCTGTCGGAATGCTGGACTACAAAGTCGGGCCGCCGGCCGAGGACGCTGGTCGCGGTGTCGATGTCGATGGCGTGCTTTGTGCTGTAGTTCAGAATCAGGCGAACGCGCCCGGCAGGAACGCGGAGCTTCTCGAAAAGGTCAAGGCACCCGCGGGTCGCTTTCAGTGAGGGCAGTGATCCGGACGTGACCAGGCAGATCAGGTCGCTGGTGTCGAGGGCGGTCAGCGTGCGCTCGCTGAACGACGCAGGAGCATCGATGAGGACGTAGGCGCAGGTCAGGCTCAGGCGATCGATCGCCACCTGGATGGCCGGCAGCGTGACCAGGACGGCGCGCTCCGGGAGGTCTGCGCCCACCACCAGCCTCACGCTTCCCGACTCGGTGATGAAGCCGGCGAAAAGGGCCTCGTCCACAACCGTCCCGGGAGCCGCTTTGAGGTCCGCCAGTGTCTGGTTCGGATGAACGTTCAAGTACACCGCCGAATCGCCGAACTCGACATCCAGGTCAAGCAGCCCAACCGGCCGCGATGACTGCGCGGCCAGGAGGACCGCGGTGTTGACGGCGAGCGACGTGGTGCCGACGCCGCCCTTGGCGTGCGCGAAGAGGATGACCCTGCCTCGGTTGGTCTTGGTCGCCGCGGTGGCTGAGCGCCGCAGCATCGACTCGACCTTGGCCTCGAGGATCGCGAGCTCGAACGGCTTGGGCAGGTAGTCGTCGGCTCCAACCGCGTAACCGGCCAACGCGTCTCGCGCTTCGCCGAGGTCGGAGAACATGAGTATCGGAATGCCGGCGGTGCGGTGGTTGCCGCGCAGGCGCGACGTCAGCTCGATGCCGTTCAGCTCGGGCATTCGGACATCGGTGATCACCAGGTCTGGGACCCGATCGTTGACCATCTGCAGTGCTTCGATTCCATCGCTGGCCTTTCGCACCCGATAGCCTGAGCGCTCCAGGAAGCTGCCGACCATCTTCTGGATCACGCGATCGTCGTCGACGAGCACGATATCTTCCGCGGCCATCAGCGAGCTGCTCCGAATTGATGGATCATCTATGCGTCGTCCGTGAGCTTGGCGGCGATGGCCCGCGCCAGGTCGCGCCGCGTGTAGCCCCCCAGGCCAGAAAGATCTTCGCTGCCATCGCCTCTCATCATCGCGAGTCCGGCGGCGCCGAACGCCCGCCGCGCTTCCCGCATATCACCCGCAAGCTCGAGGGCTGCCCCCAGCTGAAAGTAAGCGATGGCGATGTTCGGATCCAGATAGGTCGCCTGACGAAAGGCTCGGACCGCCGCTCGAATGTCGCCGCTTGCGGCCGCTTGGCCGCCTGCGGCAAGGAGGCCGGGAAGGTTCGGAGCTGAGGGAACTGCACTCTGGGATCGGTTTGCGATGGGCCGAGGAGATGTCACCTTGGCCAGCCGGCGATAGCAGAGCGCGCCGGCCACGTATACGGGTTCGAAGTGAAGGTTCATGGGGCCGGGCGAGTCGGAGTGGCCCAGGAACAGGTGTCCGCCCGGGGCAATGCGCTCGGCGATGCGCTGAATGCTGGCTTGCGATTCTTCGCGGCCGAAATACATCAGGACGTTGCGGCAGAATACCGCCGCCGCCTCAGGAATGGCGAATTGAGGATCAGCATGGGCGAGATTGTGGTGCGCGATGCGCACGTTTTGTCGAAGCGCCGGCACGATCTCAAACCCGCTGCCCTTTCTTCGCAGATACTTCCGACGGCGCGCAACCGACAAGCCCTGGATCTCGTGCTCTGTGTATTCCGCCCTCTCGGTTCTGGCCAGCGCATGGAAGGAGACGTCGGTCGCAACCACCTGCCAGTTGGTGCAACCGATCTCGTCGAGGAGCATCGCCAGGCTGTAGGGCTCCTGTCCATTCCCGCAACCTGCGCTCCAGACTGTGCAAGGGGCACCAGCTGCATCGGGCGCGAGCCGCGCGAATGCCACGAACTGCGCCGGGTCCCTGAAGAAGCTGCTGTGCTGGACCGTCAGCCGGTCGATCAGATCGTCAAAAGCAGCCGGCTCGCTGTCGACCAAGTTCACGTATGACGACAGCGGAACGCCCGCGAGGTTTGCGCTTTCCTCCAGCAATCTCTCCAGGCGCGCTCGACTGGCGGCCTCGGTCTTCAAGCCGGCGCGTGCCTGAATCAGCACCGTGGCGCGATCGAGCGGGCTCATGTTCATCGTGCGTTACTTTGATGGGCGGGCGGGTCCGGCTTCATCCAGATGGGCGCGGCCAAATCGTTTCGCTACTTCGCACTCGGAAACTCGCGACCCAGAAGCCGCGACACCGCGCTCAGCAAACCCGCCTCGTCGAAGGAAGTCTTGACGATGTAGCCGTCCGCCCCCGCATCGAGACCGCGTTGGTGATCCTCGTCGCTCGCGCGGGAGGAAACGATCAGGACCGGTACGTTGGCGAGGCGGGGATCCGCCCGGATGCTGCTCGTCAGCGCGAAGCCATCGAGGTTGGGCATCTCGATGTCGGTCACGACGAGGTCGGCCGGTTGGTCCGCGAGCATGGCGAGGGCTTCCGCACCGTCGCTGGCAGTCCGAACCTCATAGCCGCCGCGCTCGAGGATCGAACGCTGGAGCTCGCGCACCATGAGAGCGTCGTCGACGACCATCACTGTCAGCTGGCGGGCCGGTCCGGCCGCTTTGTCCACGACTCGCGAGGCGTGCTCTGCGAGGGAGTCACTGCGCTCGATCAGGGTCGGCACATCCAACACGAGGAGGATGGAACCGTTGGGCTCGATGCAGGCGCCACTCACGGCCTTCAGGTTGCGGAGCCGACCAGTCAGGCCGCGGACCACCACATCCCGCTTCTGCAGCACTGATTCGACCTGGAACGCGTGAGCGCTGGCCGGCGTGCCCAGCAAAACCCACGGGCCCTCGTCATCTGTCGGGAGGCCAATCAGCGTCCCGAGATTGGAAACCGGAACCGCCACTCCGTCGATGACTGCCAGCTTTCGGCCGCTGACGACCTGAATATGCTGCGCATCCAACATACGAATGATTCGGTGGAGGGGGAGCGCGAACGACTGCCCGGCAATGGACACGATGAGGCAGGCCACCACAGTGAGGGTTATGGGCACGATGATGCGAAACTCAGCCCCGAATCCGGGATGGTTCACCACTTCGATCTCGCCATGGACGGCCGCGACCGCGGTCGCGACCACATCAAGTCCCACTCCTCGACCCGACTCCTCGGTGATCATCTTTGCGGTGGATATGCCGGATCGGAAGATCAGGTGGAGTGACTCCCGCTCCGTCAGCCGAGTGACATCGACACCGCTCTTGGCCGCCGACGCTCGCACCGCGGCGACATCGATCCCGGCGCCGTCGTCGCTGATCGCGATCACCACTTTGGACCCGATCTGGCTTGCCTGGAGCCTTACCGTCGCTTGGGGCGGCTTACCGGCCGCGAGCCGAGCTTGAGGAAGCTCGACGCCATGTCCCACGGAGTTACGAACCAGGTGCAGCAGGGGAGAGACGAGCTCCTCGAGCACACCCCTGTCGACCTCGATGTCCTCGCCAAGCATCTCCCAGCGCACATCCTTGCCGGCAGCGCGCGCAGAGTCGCGCACCGTGCGGTGAAGGATCGGCTCGAGCGTCGCGACGGGGACCATTCGAGTGCGTTCCGTGACCTCCTGGAGCTGGTTGATGACCTTGGTAAGCTCGCGATACTCGGTCACCGCCTCTGGATCCCTCTGCATCGCCGAGCCGAAAATGTGTCCCACACGGAGCTGCGCGGCGGACGCTTCGCCGACCAGCCGGGTGAGCTCGTCGATTCGCGCGACCGGAACCTCGAGCGTCGATGGGGCGTTGCGCGTGACACGAGCGGGGGATTGGCTCGACGGCACGCTGGCGGGAGGTGCGACTGCCGGCAAGGTGACCACGGGACCGGCCGCCGGAGCTTGAGCCGGGGGCGCGATGAGGACTGCGGTCGCAGCGAGCGGGCCTGGTGTGTCGGCCGTGGCCGGTAAGGCGGCGCGGGGCGGCTGCACCGGCTGAGGGGTGGCCACGGCCGGCGTGCTCGCGCTGGGCAGGAGGCGTTCCAGCGCGGCCTCGTCGCTCGAGTCCTGCTCGGCGCTCGAGGCGCTGGCGATGAGCCGGCCCAGACCGTCGACAACCAGGAGCATGGCGTCGATGAGCTCCGGCGTCGCCATGCGCTTCTTGTCCTTCAGCTCGACGAGCAGGTCTTCCAGCCGGTGGGCCAGCCGGCTCACGCGCATCATGCCAACCATGCCCGCGGCGCCCTTCATCGTGTGCGCCTCGCGAAAGATCGCGTCGATCGCCGTCTGATCGTCAGGGGCGGCCTCCAGCGTGAGGAGCCCGGATGCGATGCGTTCGAGGTGGCCCTTGGCCTCCTCCATGAACAGCGGACGGAACTCGTCCTCTAGCTCGCCCGTTTCAAGTCCAGCCGGCTCTTGACCAGCTCCTCGATATCAATGAGCACCACGAGGCGCCCGCCGTTGCTGTAGACCCCGAGCTCGCCGGGCTGGGTTCCGGGACCGACCGGCTCCTCGAAGTCGGTGGCGATCGGCAAGCCTTCCACGGCGAGAGCGACCATCTCGCTGTCGCCGCTTACGAGCACCGCGAAGGGAGGCTCGACCAGGCTGCCAGTCCCAGTCAGCGCGCCCGTGTCAATCAAGGGAACAATCTCGCCTCGCACGTTGACCACGCCCAACAACCCGGCGGGCGCGAGTGGAACGCGGGTCACCTTGGGATGACGCAGCACCTGGTGAACTGTCGCCATGGGCACGGCAAAGAATCCATCGTTTACGGCGAACACGAGCACCCGCATCATGCGCCGCGCTCCTGCTTCCATCCGGGCGTGTGCTGTTCAAGCTCCATGGCCGGCCTTCCCGCTCGGCGCGGACCCGATCACCTTGTGGGCAGTGCGGCCACCGGCTTCCTAATCTTCATCGTCAGCCACCGTCGCATGCTCCCATCCAGAGTCCGCGAGCTCTGCCGCGAGCTGGCCCTGCCGGGCGGCGGCCGCCGCGATCTCCTGCGCTGTGATGGCCACGGATCGGCTGCCCTCGGCGATTCGCTCGATCGCGATACCCACCTCATCAGTGGAGGCGCGCTGCTGTTCGTGAACGGCCTGCAGGTTGCCTCCGGCCTTTGCCATCTCTGTCATCAGACCCAGTCCGCGCTCCATCTGTTTGATGGTCTTCTCGAGAGCCATGACCGTCTCGCTGCTTTGGGTCTGGGCGCCTTTGACGATGGTTGCGATCTGAGCGGCCGCGGCCTTCGAGCGCTCGGCCAGCCGTCTGACCTCGTCGGCGACGACCGCAAATCCCCGGCCGGCATCGCCAGCCCGGGCCGCCTCGATGGCTGCGTTGAGGGCCAGGAGATTTGTCTGATCCGCGATGTCATTGATGAGATCGAGGATGCCCTCGATCTCGTTGACACGACTGGCAAGGGCCATGGTGCGATCGCCCGATGACCTCAGGTCGGTTTGTGCGAGCTCGAGGCTTGTCCGCGCATCGTCGGCCTGCGCCGCGACCCCGCTCATGGTTTGGGCCATGGCCACTGTCGTCCGCGACAGCTCCTCCATGCTTGCGGAAGTTGCTGTAGCGGCCGTCGTCTGCTGGAACGTTGCGGCGGCCAGTTCCTCCGCCGCGGTTGAGAGCTTGGTGGACGAATCGGCCACCTCGCCTTGCAAACGCGACAGCACGACGCTCAGGCGCTGCATCATCCCGTTGAAGGCAGCGCCGAGCACGCGCATCTCGCTGCCGCCGGAGAGTGTGACTCGCGCTGTTAGATCGCCGGCTTCGACTCGAGCTGCAACTCGTGACAGGACCGTGATCGGGCGAATCGTGAGCCGCGCCAGAAACACCGCGAACGCAACGACGAGCAGCGTCCCGATAAGCAGGATGACAAGCGTCACGTGGCCCAGGGTGTATGCCGGCGCGAGCCCGGCGGCGACGTCAGTCGAGTCGATCACAACCAGGCTAGAGCTGACGCTTGGGGCATAGCCCGCAAACACGTCTCGATTTCGGTAGTCGGTGATTTGCTGCGATCCGGCACCTGTCGAGAGCGCCTGGTTGACCACCCCGACTTCCGCCTTGGTGGTCAGCGCTCCCAACGCCTCGAGGCCTGTATCGCCGGCGAGCCGACCCCAGTCGGAGGTCATGACCAATAGGTGATCCGCATTCACTATGTGGATCTCATGGTCAGGAGGCACCGACCCGATCAGGCCGCTCAGCTCGCCCACGTTCAAGTCCCCCGCGACCGCGCCTTGCGAAGCGCCGTTCGAACCGATGATCGGCGCCGTGATGATCCACACCGGGTCTGTCGCCCCCTTGCCGATGGGGTGCTGGGTCGCAATGTAAAGCGCCTGTCCGAACCACGCCGCCGTCCCAAGTGAGTTGAGATCGGGGTGGGGCGCGGTCGTGGCGATCACCTTGCCGGCGGCATCCACGACTGCGATGGCTTCAAAAGCTGGATCGGAGGCGTTTTCGAGGGGGGTGCCGATTGGACCACGGCGGCCCGCGGGCGCAGCCGCCTCACGCGCAAGCTGCGCGAGGTAATCCTGCGACGCGGAGAACCATTGATCGATCCGGCCGGCCGTCGTCTGCGCGGTCGCCTGAGTCTGGAGCTTCGCCTCGTGAGCGCTGGACTGGAGGTCCTGCGAGTACATCAGCACACCGAGGATGGCCATCAGCGGCAGTGAGATGAGCAGCGAACCGGCCATGACGCGGGTGAAGAAGGTGTCGACGCGCAGAGCTGATCGGGTGGGGGCGCCGAGACTCATCGGTCTGACTGCTTTGACACTGAGAGGAATCACAGAGGCCAGCGCCGCTCCGTCCGGGCGCTTCCGCTTGCTAAGCACCACGGGGACGCCCCTCCGGTTTTTCCCAGCCGGACCCCGCAAGCGCTGCGGCCAGGTCGCCTTGTCGCGCGGCCGCCGAGGCGATCTCCTGCGCCGTAGCGGCAACCGAGCGGCTGCCGTCTGCGATGTGCTCGATGGCAAGCACCACCTCTTGCGTCGAGGAGCGCTGCTGCTGACTGGCGAGCTGTACCTGACCGCTCACCTCGGTCATGGCGCGCATCATCGCCAGGCCGCGCTCCATCTGCTTCACTCCCTTCTCCAGGGCCATGACGGTTTCGCTGCTCTCCGCCTGGGCGCCCTCGACGAGCTTTGCGATCTGGGCCGCCGCGGCCTTCGATCGTTCCGCCAGGCGCCTGACCTCATCGGCGACGACAGCGAAACCTCTGCCGGCATCGCCCGCGCGCGCGGCTTCGATGGCGGCATTCAGGGCGAGCAGGTTGGTCTGGTCGGCGATGTCGTTGATCAGCTCGAGGATGCCCTCGATCTCGTTGACACGACTGGCAAGGGCCATGGTGCGATCGCCTGAAGCCCTGAGGTCGGACTGCGCGAGCTCGAGGTTCGTCTGGGTCTCGGCGGCCTGGCTCGTGACGCGGTCGACGGATTCCGCGACGGCTGTCGAGCTCCTTGCGAGCTCCTCCATGCTGGCTGAGGTGGCGGTGGCGGCGGTGGTCTGCTCAAACGTGGCCGATGCCAGCTGCTCGGCCGCTGCCGACAGCTTGGCGGCGGATTCTGTAACCTCGCCTCGCAGGCGGAACAGGACGCTGCTGAGGCGTTCGATCATGGCGTTGAACGCGTCGCTCAGCCGGCGGATCTCGCCACCGCCCTTCAGATTCACCCGCGCGGTGAGATCTCCAGCCTCGACCCGCGCTGCGGCTCGGGCCAGTGCGACGATTGGCCTCGTCGTCAAGAGCGCCAGAACGATCGCGAAGCCGATCAGCAGCAGCTGGCCGAGGCCTTGCAGCAGCGAGGTCCGCAGCGCCTGGTCGCGTACTGCGGCCAGCGCGCTGGCCTGATCGATTGATGCGACGACCACCCAATCGAGAGTGGGGATCGGTTCGTACCCCGCGAAAACCTGGTGATTCCTGTAGTCGACCATCTGGGTGGCCCCAGCGCCGAACTTCATCGCCTGCTCGAAGATCGGACCTTCGGCGGCAAGTGTCAGCGCCCCTTTTGGTACCAGTGAGTCTTCGTTCATCGTCACACCCCAGCTCGAGCTGTACAGAAGCAAATGCTGTGCATTGATCACGTGCATCTCCTGGTCGCTGACGGTAGAGGTGTCGAGGCCATACGGGCTGAGGAGCCTGCCCAGGACGGCAACGTTCATGTTGGCGACGACGACACCCTGCGGTTTGCTGTCTGTGCCGACGATCGGCGCCGTCAGGATCCAGTCGAGACCTACAGGCCCAGTGTGTACCACCGGTCCCAGCGTCTCGACGCTGAGGCTGTTGACGAAGGTCGAGCCGGTGGGCGTGGGCGTGAGAACGAGCCCGGGCTTGGATGTCGCCAGCAACTTCCCGCCGCGATCGTAGATCTGGATGCCGTCAAACGTCGACTGGGCATCGAAGTAGGCAACCAGCCTCGAGTTGAGGTCACTCGTGGCGAGCTCGTCAACAGAGTCCTGCGCAATCGATCGGATCTGGGCCCTTCGCTCAGCGACGAAGTCGTTGATGCGGATGGCCGCGCTCTCGGCAGTTGCTTCGGCCCTGGCCTCAGCGCTGTCCCTGCTGGTCTGCGAGCTCCAGCTGGCCATGACAAGACCCAGCACGATGGAGACGGGGACAGAGACCAGCACGAGGCCGGCGACAGCCCGAAAGGAGTAGCCATCGATGGCCCGCCAGCTCCTCCCCAGCCGGGGCGCACGAACAGGCCCGATGGGGGCCTCGAGCACCCGAAGCGCCCGCGTCGTGATGGGGGGTGGCGGGGGGATTGGTGGCCCCCTTCGCAGCTGCACCCGCATTTTCTACGCCGAAGGGCCTGTCTTGTCGCCATGCAGGAGCACGGTGAGCTCCCCCTCTAACCGGGGGGCTTGTCGAGGTCGCTAAAGCTCGATCAGGCCCCTGCGCACTGCCGCGATGACCGCCTGCAGCTTGGAATGGACCTGCAGCTTTTCGATCACGTGGCGGACGTGCCATTCAACGGTGTGGGGTGCAATTCCGAGGCTCTTGGACATGTCGGTCGTGTCCAGTCCCTCGGCCAGCAGGTGGAGGATGTCGAGCTCACGAGGGGTGAACTCCGCCATGAGCTGCGCGCGTTCGCGCTTCTTGGTGATCTCCCCACGCTGGCGAGCGATGGCGCGCGCGAACAGCTCGACCGGGATCATGACCTCGCCCCGCGAAGCCTTCCGAACCGCCTCGATGATCTGGTCGGCCGTCGCATCCTTGGGCAGGTAGGCGGTGGCGCCGGCATCGACGGCGTCCAGCAGCGCCGTCTCCGACTCGTCAGCGCTGTGGAACACGATCGCCGCCTCCGCGTGCTCGCTCTGGATCATGCGGGCCGCCTCTGGACCGCTCACGTCTGGGAGCCTGAAGTCCATCAGCACGACGTCGGGCCGCTTCAGGGCGGCTGACTTGACGGCGTCCGCCCCGGATCCCGAAACGCCCGAAACCGCGAGATCGGGCTGTCCTTCGAACATGCGGGCGAGCGCAGACGCCAGCAGAGGATGGTCCTGGACGATCAGAACATGCACTCGGCGAGCGACAAGATCCCCTTCGGGCGCTGCCACCGGGTTGTGCATTACAAACCACTACCTATCGAGGCAACCCATACGCCGTATTCGGTGAGACCGGTCATTACTTGTCTGCAACTGTAAAGCGAATACTTAAAGGTTGCTGAAGTTTGCCCAACCTGGATTGTTGATACCTTCCAATTTGTGAAGGCGCTGGTGCTGGGGGCAGGTGGACAGCTTGGCTCTGAGCTGGTGCGCCTTCTGCCTGGGGCCACCGGTCTATCGCGCCTCGACCTGTCCCTATCGGACCGCGAGGGGCTCGAGGCCGCGTTGACCCGTCACCGGCCGGGGGTCGTCTTCAACTGCGCCGCCTACAACGCTGTCGACAAAGCTGAAATCGAGCCACAGCTGGCTTACGCGGTCAACGCCTCGGGCGCCGAGAACGCGGCCGCCGCCTGCAGCCGGCATGGCGTGCAACTGGTCCATTTCTCGACCAACTTCGTGTTCGACGGGCGCCTCGAGCGCCCTTACATAGAAAAGGACGAGGCCAATCCACTTGGCGTCTATGGCCGGTCGAAGCTCGATGGCGAAAGGGCGGTCCTGGCTGTCCTGCCGGAAGCGCTGGTCATCCGGACGGCTGCGGTTTTCGGGGACCAGGGCTCGGCGATCAAGGGGGGGAGCTTTCCCCAGCGCATCGTCGAGAGGGGCCGGCGTGGCGAGCGGATCCGCGTGGTGGCCGACCAGCGGGTGAACCCCACGTACGCCCGGGACCTGGCGCGTGCAGCCATCGCACTCGCGTCTGGCGAGCTGAATGGCGTCGTTCATGCCGTCGCCGATGGTTGTTGCGGCTGGGATGAGTTCGCTCGCGCCGCGCTGGCCGCGTGCCGGGTGGAGGCCGAGGTCGAGGCGGTGTCCAGCGCCGAGCTTGCGGCGCCGGCGGCGCGTCCGCTCAACGGTTGCCTCGGGTCCGTTCGGACGGCCGCGCTCAGGCCGTGGCGGGAAGGGCTTACCGAGTGGGCGGCCAACTGGCATGGGCAAGGCTCATGAACCCATAAAAAGGCTCGGGCCGGGCGATCTCTCGACTCCGGCACCGAGCTTGGCTGCGGGGGGTGAGTTCTTATGTGGTTGAGACTGCGCCCAGCCTCCATCGTCTCTGCGGAGTTTAGGCGCGGAATTCGTGAGCAATATAGCGGATTACGGCGCATTTTCGACGACATAACGACGATTTCGCTCGAGGAATCTCAAGGTGCACCGAACCTCGTGATCCGATCGTCATAATGCTGCGTTAGTCCTGCACACGTCTTGCACACATTGATCAGTTCGAGGGAGGCGGCCGAGCGTCTGCGCGTCAGCCAGGCGACAGTTCTCCGCGCGGTGGCGCGGCGGACCCTCATTCCTGCTGAAACCACGCCCGGAGGTCATCATCGCTTTCGACTACTCGACGTCGTGGCATACGCCACGGCAGCCGCCCCCAACTTGATCAGCGGCACGAAGCTCATCGGCAGCCGTGAGGCGGCACGCCTGCTTGGCCTCAGCCAGCACACGGTGATCAGGGCGTGCCGGGAAGGGCACCTGATCGCCGACGGGGTGACACCAGGCGGCCACCACCGGTTCTCCGAGACGCGGATCCAAGCGCTCGCGCCATACGCATGCAAGCTGGTGGGAAGCGGGACCGCGGCCCGGACGTTGGGACTGACCGTCGACAAGCTGTTGCGCGCAGTGCAGCGAGGAGCTGTCACTCCGGCAACGATCACCCCAGGGGGCCACCGCCGATTCGCCACGGCGGAACTCTCCTGGAACGCGAACGCCTCGAACACAAACGGCGCCGCCGATGCCTTCGGCGATGGAGAGAGTCGTGCCAGCGCATAACGGGCATGGCGATCCAGGCCGCCAGGCTTCGTGGGGCCTGGTCGGCGGCTTCCTTTTGCTCGCCACCGGAATCGGCATCCTCGTCCTTGGGTTTTTTGAATCGCTCACACGCTATGGCGTAGCCCTGGCCTTGCTGCTCGCCGGGCTGATCCTCATCGGGTCTCAGGTCTGGTGGGTCAGCCAGCGGCCGGACCGCGTCCAGCTGTACTGGACCGCCCTGCTCGACGGAATCCTGGTGCTGGCGGTGGTCGTCGCCATCGCACCCCTGGCGGCGCTGCTTCGAGGTTTCGCCGACCTCTTCGCGCAATCGCAGGTTCAAAGCGGCGCCGACTGGCTGGCCTACGGTTTCGCGTTCACAGGACTGTTCCTTGGGGCCATCTTCTTCGCCTACGCGATCAAGTACTACCTCAGCACCGTCATCGTGCTCGTCACGACCCTCGCGTCTGGCCGGAATGGGTCGAACGGCAACGGCAACAGAAACGGGAAGCAGCACTCCGGTGGCCTGAAGAACGGCTATCACATCGACCTGGGATATCACCCATTCGTGTCTGTTCACGTCGCGGCTTACAACGAGAAACGAGTGATCGAGCGGCTGCTCACAGCCCTATCGCAACTCGAGTACCCGCAGTATGAGGTGATCGTCGTCGACGACTCGACGGACGACTCGAAGCAGATTCTTGAGCGCTGGGCCAACGTGCCGAAGTTCAAGATCCTGCATCGCAACAGCCGAGCAGGCTACAAGGGCGGTGCGCTGCGCGAGGCGCTCAAGGTCATGGATTCGCGCGCGGAGTACGTGCTCATCTTCGATGCTGACTCGGTTCCCTTTCCGGACTCTATCGACCGGTTCCTACCACACTTCTACCACCAGAACGGCGAGCTCAAGCGGCGCGACAACGTCGCCGCGGTGCAGAGCTATCAATGGCATGTACTGAACAAGTCTGAGAGCTGGCTCACCGAAGCGGTACGCGCGGAGTACGCCGGCAGCTATATGGTCGAGCGCCCATTCCAGGATGCCGTCGGCTCGCTGAAGATGGTGGCGGGGACGGCCTACATGATCAGGGCGGACCTCCTGCGAGAGATCGGCTGGGGAACGAGCATCACGGAGGACTGGGAGCTCACCCTCAAGCTGTATGCGCGCGGCTACAAGGTTGCCTATACGCCATGGGCGGAGACGCCCGCCGAATGCGTAAGCACTTTCTCGCGCCTGGCCCGCCAGCGAATGCGTTGGGCCGAAGGGCACACCTTCAACGTTCGCAAGTACTTCCTGACGATCATGCTGTCGCCTTTCGTCACGGTTCTTGAGAAGCTCGAGTTTCTTTTCGACACGACCTACTACCTGCAGGCGGCACTTTTCGTCGTCGGCACGCTCGCGTGGTTGATCTCCGAGATGGTCTTCCACACGCACGTGCCGGGTTGGACGGCCGCCCTGGGCTGGGCACTGCTGTTCTCCAACATCTTCGCCTTGCCGCTGATGAACCTCGGCGGTCTCATCCTCGAGGAGGCGCCTGCGCGCGATTTGCAAGGCGTCCTTGGTGCCGTGGTCCTGTCATTCGCGCTGGTCCCCTTCCAGGGCTGGGCCGCAATCAAGGGACTGCTGAGCAAGGAAGAAGGCCCGTGGTTCCGAACCCCCAAGACGGGTCGAATCACTGACGAGGTGCACCATTTGCGGCGCCTCCAGCTGTTGCGCCGGTGGTTGCTGGGCCATCGTGCGCGAGTCGGAGATGGCCAACTGTCCCCCGTGCGCCCGCCGGGCGCTCCGGTCGCGCATATGCGCTCGCGTCACAACCGGCGCTTGGGCTGGGTGGTCGTCGCCGCGATGGCCGCCGCTCTGGCCGCCGTCGCGGTGGGTGCGGTTCGGGCCCCAATAACTGACGCCGCGGGCTCCACCTTCTTTCTGTTCGGCAACGGCACCAACCCGACGCTTTTCGACGCGACCGTTTCCAACAACACCGTGCGAAGCCAGGTCTTCAACACCACTTGCACGCCCGCGTGCCCCGCGACGTGGACGTCCGGCGTCGGCGCGTGGCCTGGTGTCGCCACCTCAACCGCAAGTGCCCAGACCATCTTCGCCGGCACCTATTCGTGGCAGTACTGGACGTCGAACACCGGCGCTGATGCTTTGGTGAGCTGGACGTTCAAATACGGTAACAACGTCGGCTGCACCACAGCCCCGGTGAACATCGCGGCGTTCACCAACGTTCCGGTGCGCGTCAACCAGGCCACCGGAACAACCGTCAACGTCGGCACCACGGTCTCCAACACGAATGTGCCGGCCGGCAAATTCCTGTGTCTCAGCATCGCGCGGACCAGCGGCGGACCGGTGACTCTGAGATATGGCAACAACAACGGCCAGAGGACCAACTTCACCACTCCGCAGGTGATCTTCATTCCCGAGCCTGGAGCTGCGCTGCTGGGCTTCGCGCTGGCGATCCCATTCGCAACGCGACTCTGGACGCGTCGTCGTCGGTTACGCCGGGTGGCGGCCTAATGATGGAAAGGCGTTCGGTTTATGTCGGCCTGCTGGCTGCGGGCTGCGGGATGCTTCTGATCCTTCCCTTCATCACGACGTTCGACGAGTTCCTGACTGCCTCCACCAGGCAGTTCGGCCTGGTGCATCCGCTGCTCTCGTTGGCGGCGCCGGAGGCACGGGCCGTCGTCGCCATCCTGGGCGTGCTGGGGGTCCAAGCCCAGGCGGCTGGAGGCCAGCTCTATGTCTGGGACTGGGCCGGCCAGCGGCAGACGCTCCTCATATCAACCACCTGTATCGGCTGGCAGAGCTTGATCCTGCTCGGGCTCAGCTGCCTGGTCGGCCTTCGCGGGCCGTACTCGCGCGAGGCTAAGGTCCAGGTTCTGCTGATCGGGGTGCTCGGGACGGTTCTGGTGAACCTGTTGAGGATGACGATCGTCTGCATGGTGGCGGCCGACTTCGGGTATTGGCCTGCGGTGCTGGTCCACGACTATGGAGGCACCCTGCTCATCGTTGCATGGCTGTTTGCGTTCTGGGCTTTCGCCCATCGCTGGATCCTTGGAGTCCTGACCTCTGACGAGCTCGAGGCCGCCGCGTGAAACGCTGGGCGCGTCTGGCCATGCAGACCGCGATCGGGCTCCTCCTGCTCTGGTTGTGGCTGCGCACCGTTTCGCTGCCCGAGGTGGCCAGCCACGCTCGAGTGCAGAGCTGGCCCGCGGTCGGTCTGATGCTTGCCTTGTTTGTGGTCACCAGCTCGATCCGGGCTCGGCGATGGCTGCTGCTGTTGCGTCCGCTGGCGCCCGTCGGCATGGTGAGGGCATTTGCCATGATGGCTGCGGGCGGCATCCTCAACTATGTGGTCCCGATCCGGTCGGGTGACGCGGCCCGCGCCTGGTGGCTGTGGCGGCGGCATCGGGTGCCGGCTGGATCCGCCCTGGCGACAATCGTCATCGACAAGGCTTGCGACCTGACCGGAGTCGCTCTCGTGCTGGCCATTCTGGCGCTCGTGGCTGCCACGGGTGCCGTCAGTGCGCCGCGAGGTCTGCTGGGGGCCGCTGCCCTGGCCGTCGCTCTGCTCAGCGCGGTACTGGGAACGGCTGTCCTCGGACCCAGGATCGCCCGATCGTCGGTCGCCCGGCGCATGCTTCCTGCCAGGTTTGCGGCGGCGCTCGCGGGACAGGCCTTTGCATTCCGTGCGGGGGCTCGCGGGCTCTGGACGCCGGCACTCGCCGCCCGGCTCGCCGCCCTGACCGCGCTTGCGCTGCTCATCGACGCGTTCAACTTCACGCTCCTTTTCGCCGCCGTCGGCGTGCCTGTCCCGATGTTGAAAGCGATGGCAGCCTACCCGGCGCTTCTGCTGAGCTTCGCCGTCCCGGCCGGGCCTGGCTACCTCGGCAACCTGGAGGTCGCCGGATCGCTGGTGCTTGGAGGCGGCTTGGGGCTGGCACCCGCCGTCGCCGCGGGGGCGATCGTGCTGTATCACGGGCTGACAGCGGGCTATGCGCTTGCCATCGGCGCGCTGGGATTTCTGCTGGTGGGCGGGCGGCGGCGCGTGCGGGCGGGCGGCCCGCGCCAGATCGCCGTGTTCCACTGTGGCTTCACCTATTCGGGTGGCGGTGAGCGAATCGTGATCGAAGAGGTCCTGGGGCTCCGACGGCGAGGCTTCAAGGTCGAGTGCTACGCGCCAACGGTGGACGCCTCGCGCTGCTATCCGGACCTGATCGGTGAGGTTCGAGTGCGGACTTTTCTCCCTCAGCTGCCCCGATGGTTTCCATACCGCGAGGCGATCCAGATGGCAGCCGCTTCGCTGCTCATGCCCCTCTATGCGTGGCGCTTTCGCGGAGTCGATGCGATTGTGGCCTGCAACCAGCCGAGCGCATGGATCGCGTGGTGGGCCGCCCGCCTCATCGACGTGCCATACGTCGTCTACCTCAACCAGCCCAACCGTCTGGTCTATCCGCGAAGCATCGACCGCGAGACCGGGTGGGTGGCCAACGCCGACTATCGGCTCCTGGCCGGGATCGTGATGCGGGCGACCAAGTTCGTCGCGTGGGCCGACAGGCGCTCGGTCCAAGAGGCCGATCAGCTGCTCGTCAATGGTGACTACATCGGGGACATCATCCGCAGGATTTACAAGCGGGAAGCCGTCGACTGCCCAGCCGGATGCCATGTGGCGGCATCAGGTTTTCCATTGTCGCGTGACTCACGATTCGCCGGTGGGCTGACGATCAATGGCTATCCGATCCGGCGACCCTACGTTCTGCTCACCAATCGCCACTACCCCCAAAAGCGGTTCGACCTGGCAATTCGTGCGATGCAGAAGGTGCGAAAAGACCATCCCAAAGTTCAGCTCATAGTCCCGGGCCCGGCGACCTCTCACACCACAACGCTTCGGGCGTTGACTGCTGAGCTGAACCTCAGCGACTGCGTCCTTCTCCTCGGGGCAATAACCGAGGACGAGTTGAACCGCCTGTACGAGGGCGCGGCAGTCTACGTCTATCCCGCGCCTGAGGAGGACTTTGGGATGGGCGTGATCGAATCGATGGCCAGAGGCGTGCCCGTGGTCGCATGGAACCAGGCGGGACCGACGGTAACCGTGGGACCCAACACGGGCCATCTTGTGGAGCCACTCGACGTCGGTGACTATGCGGCAGGGATTTCCAAGCTGCTCGAGGATCCGAGCGCCAATCAAGCGACGGGCGAGCGCGCGTTCGAATGGGTACGGCGTTTCGACTGGGAAAGGCACCTGGACACGCTCCAGCGGGTGGTCCTCCAGGTTGCCCAGGCGCACGATCGTGTCTCCTCGGAGGCGGCGACGGCATGAAGCTGATGCCCAGGATCCTCGCCGACGAGGAAGAGGAGGAGCGGCGGATTGATCAAACCGAGGCGCCAGCCGAGCCGGCCCAGGAATCACAGCCCGCATCGCTGCCCTTCGGATGGATGTTGGCGGTTGCAGCGGGTGCCGTTTTGCCTCGACTTGTTTACCTGTTCAAGTTCACCGACCCGCAGAACGCGGGCGATCCGTTCACCGATGCTTATCACCACTGGCAGATCGCGTATCTGACCAAGGAAATCGGACTGTCGCATGGGCGACTTTGGGACATGCGTGGTTGGGAGTATTTCTGGGGCCTGCTCCATCCAGCATTGATGAATGTCCTGTTCTTCGTCACAGGATCGGTCGATATCGTCCTTGCGCGGCTGTTGAGTCTGGCCTTCGGCGCACTCGCCGTGGTGTTGATTTTTCTAATCTGTCGGCGCTACTGGGGCATGCAAGTTGCAATCGCGGCCGCGACATTCGCTGCGGTTTCCCCGGTCGCCATATTCAACGACGTCGCGGGTATGACCGAGCCGATCGCGATCGCGCTCATCCTCCTGGGGATCTGGTGGGCGCCCAAGCGCGGACTTCTTGCAGGTGTCGCGTGGGCTCTGGCCGCGATGGCCAGGGTGGAGGCATGGCTTTATGGAGCCGGCCTGGTGATCGCGTGGCTTACGGGCCGGTCAGCTCGGGCGCGATGGCCACTGGCCCTTGGCTGGGCTCTGACGATGGGCCTCTACTTCAAGTTTCTCCTTGACCAGACAGGAAATCCAATCTATCCGCTCTACGTGAACTTTCAGTTTGTCGGTCTGGGCGCGGGCGGTACCGGCGCCACCCTCACCCCTGGCCAGCAGCTTCTGTGGATTCCGCTCGGCCTTGGAGTTGTCGCTTGCGTGGTCGGGCTCGCATGGTCACTTTGGAAGCGACCGGCTTCGTACCTTCTCCTGACTTTCGGCTTCGGGTACTCCGCACTCAGCTTTGCAACCTATTTGAGATATGCAAGCGAGTGGAAGGAGCGGCGTTTCGAGTTTCCGCTGGATTTTGCGGCAATTCTGATTGCGGTCCTCTTGTTGAAAGTGCTTCCTGAACGATGGCGTCTGTTGCGCGCGCCGAACTGGGGTGTGACATTTGCCGCGCTCGCCGCGGTCCAGGTGTTGTGGCTCCCAATTCAGGCGACTTACTGGACGACCGAGCCACTCTTCCAATACGAGGTTCGACTGGGCGATTCGATCGCTGCCGTCTATAACCAGCCGGCTTATCGAGGCGGCGTCTTCAACCTGCCCGGCGACGAGCCGACTCTTCTGTACGTGCTGGCCCGGGATGGTGGCATACCCGGGGATAGGATCACAAGTCAGTTCTACGACCCCTTCTATTACCTCCCCGCGGGTTATCGCTACAGCGATCACAAGGCCGTGGCAGGCACCCTCTTGCAGTGCTGGCTTTGGAACACCCACACCCGGCTCATGTTGATCTCGCCGCCCGGGCCGATCAGTCAATCGGTTGCGGACTATGAGAGTTTCATTGCTGACCATCCGCAATGGTTCAGTACAGCCAGCCCGGAGCTGGGCAACGGATGGTCCTTGATGGCGGTTCAGGTTTCCGCACCTGCCACCGATGAGTGCCAGAAGGCCACCACCGCGGTGAGCTCATGAGTGACGTGGCCGTCGAGCCGATCGAGCTCAGTCCCGAGGTCGAGGGTACTTCTTCGATTGCTCGGTTGAACCGATACCTGATGTTCGACGAAGTCAACGCGCCGTACATGCGTTGGCAGCTGGAGCAGTTCGAGTCATACCTTGGAGGGCGCCTCCTCGAGGTTGGCTGTGGCGTAGGCAGCATCTTGGCCCAACTGCAACCGCGCGAGTATGTGATGGGGGTCGATGTCGAGGCAGACCTTATCCAGTACGCGCGACTGCGATTCCTGAAGGCCCAACACCACGAGTTTGCTGCGCTCGACATCAGCTCACATTCGATCGAATCGCGCCTGATGCTCAAAGGTCATCGTTTCGACACGATCATCTGCATCAACGTGCTGGAGCATGTGCAAGACGACGTGGCGGCGCTGGCCGCGATGGCGGACGTGGTGGAACCAGGTGGCGCCGTAGCGATTCTCGTGCCCGCGCACCCGGCATTGTTCGGCCGGTACGACGAAATGGAAGGGCACTTTCGCCGATATTCACGAAAAGACCTGCGGCGACTCATCACGGAGGCGGGCCTGGATATCGTTCGTCTGCACCGTTTCAACATGCTGGGTGCGGCGGGTTGGTGGTTTCAGTACCGACTGCTAAAACGGCGAATTCATGGTCAGGGCCATTTCAAAACCCTGCAAGCGTTGCTTCCCGCTCTCAAGGCGGTGGAGAAACGCATGAAGCCTCCATTCGGTCTGTCGCTGGTCGCCGTCGCGAGGAAGCGTGCATAGCCTGACCTCAGCCGTTGGATGAGGCCGCCCATACGATCAGATCCCGCAATCCTCCGTCGAATTGAATTTCCGGCGACCAACCCAGGTCGTGTTTGGCTTTGGTGATGTCGCTCACGTAGTACGTCTGGTCGCCTTCGCGCCAGTCGGCGAAGGTGAGCTCCGGGGTCTGGTGGGTTAGCTCTCCGATCTGGCCGATCACCTCCAGCAGGTTCCGCTGGTTCGTCGGGCCGCCGCCCACGTTGTAGATCTCACCGCGCGTCTTGTCGATCTGGTCGATGACAGTGGAGTAGAGGCTGCAGAGGTCGCGCGCGTCAAGCAGGTCCCTCACCTGTGTGCCGTCTCCGTAGATGGTCATCGGGCGCTTGTTGAGGATCGAGTGGACGAAATGCGCGACCCAGCCCTGGTCCTCGGATCCATATTGGTGCGCTCCATAGATGCAGCTCTGGCGCAGCACGACCGTGTTCATGTGGTAGCAGCGGGCGTAGTCCCTGACGTACTGGTCGGCGGACCCCTTGCTGCACCCGTAGGGACTGTGAAAATCGATGGGCTGGCTCTCTTTACAGGCGACGTTGTTCTTGTCGAGCTTTCCGTACACCTTGTTCGTCGATGCAAAAACAAAGGGCATTTCCGGATTGTGCTTACGCGTCGCCTCGAGCATGTTCAGCGTGCCACCGGCGTTGACGTCGAAGTCAGTGACCGGATCGACCAGCGATGTTGTCACAGCCACCTGCCCCGCGAGGTGGAGGATCGCGTCCTGGTTCTTGACGTGCTCGCTCAAAGCGCTGGCGTTCCTCACGTCTTCCTTGATGAACGTCGTTTCGGCGGGGTACTCGTTGATCAACCACCTCAGGTTTCGCTCGGTCCCGGGGCGGCTGAGGTTGTCGAGCAGGGTTACGTGCCAGCCGTCCTCGATCATCCGGGCTGCCGCGTTGACGCCGAGGAATCCAGCTCCGCCGGTGATGAGGAGCCGGCGCGCCGGCCCGCGTTCGGCAGCACGCGCAGCCTTTGGCCTGGAACGTGGGTTGAGACCGGAATCAGCGCGAAGCGTGGCGGGCGTCATCGAGAGTGCCTACGTTAAGCCAATCAGCCGCGACCATCTCTCGCGGCGTTCGGCACTCCGCACGATGACGAGGTGCCAGATTCGCCCGTCGCCGCCGGCCCAGGTGAGGGCACCGGCGACCCATCCCTACGATAGACACGTGGCGCCCCCCAACCGAGGCCTGTCTGAACCGGATACCAAATCCCTGCGCTCGAACTGGGAAAGCGAGACACGAATGGCGGGCGTCTACCAGGCACTCGCTGGGGTCGCTTCGGATGCGGGCCTCAAAAAACGATTGAATGCGCTGGCCGTGACTGAAAAGCGACATGCCCACGCTTGGGCTGAGCTGCTTACACGCGGTGGCGTGAAGCTGCCGGAACGTCAACCTCGGGTGACCGCGCAAGCGCTGGCCGCCCTCGCGCGCATCGCTGGGATCGGTCCGGCTCTGGCGCTCGCCGGCGCGGCGGAGGGCCAGGTCCTGCGTGCATATCTCGGTCAGGTGACGACGGTGTCGGACCCAGGCGCCCAGGGCGTGCTTCGCAAGGTCCTGCCCGAGGAGCTCGATCACCAATCACCGGAGGATGTGGTCGAAACCAGCGATTCCGCTCCGGCTTCTGGGGGCGCCTCGGTTGACGACGGCTCCCGGGTCGACTTCGTTGACGAGGAGTGGCACGGCAGTGGCTTCGAGAGCATTCGAAATGTCATTTACGGCGTCAACGACGGGCTGACGGCAACCCTCGGCGTTCTCGCTGGAGTGGGGGGCGCCACAGTCGATCCGCGTGTGGTCTTGATCGGCGGACTGTCGGCGATGATGGCTTCGGCCGTTTCGATGGCCGGGGGGGCCTACCTGTCAAGCAAATCCCAACGCGAGGTGTACGAGGGCCAGCTGGCGCGCGAAGCCGCCGAGATCGAGGCGATGCCCGACCTCGAACGCGCAGAGCTGGTGAAGATCTACCGGTCCAAGGGCCTGACGCCGGACGAGGCCAAGACGATTGTCGGCCGCATCACCTCCGATAAGAAGGTGTGGCTCGAGACGCAGGCCCGAGAAGAGCTCGGCCTCGACGTTGCCCAGTTCGAGAATCCGGTCCGCGAGGGCGTCGTGGCCGGCGTCTCGACCCTGGTGGGAGGGGTGATTCCGGTCGTCGGTTACCTAGGCGGCCGCGCTCTCGTTGGCGCCTCCTTTTCTGGCCTTGCGGCGCTCATCATCGCCTTCGTACTGTGCGCCGCATTCCTGTTCTTGATCGGATCCGCACGGTCCTTCTTCACGGGCAAAGGCGGTTTGCGCTCCGGCCTGGAGATGCTGGCCGTCGGCACCGCGGTCGCTGCGGCCACCTATGTGGTGGGCGTTCTCTTTCGGGCCTAGCCTCACCCCGTGGCGATGCCGCGCAGGTAGGCGATGCTCACTATCCAGGCGGCGCCGGCCAGAATCACAGCTTCACGGCGCTTAGATCCGCCCTGGGCGTATAGATAGGTTCCCGGTAAGAAGATCACCGCGAATATGCCATAGACCACGTGCAGCAGCTCGGTCGGCCGTGCCCCCAATAAGAATGTCGCGAGACCGAGGAGGCCCTGCACGGCGGTGAGGCCGGCCATGATCAGGAAGCTCGCCCTGAACCCGCCTCCCAGCTCCTGGTTGCGAAAGTATCTGTATGTGCCCCAAAGCGCCAGCGCTACCGCGTAGGCAAGCAGGGCGCGGGCCGCAAAGCCGTGGAGCGAGCCGAGGGTTGCTGTCACGTCGCTGCGACGAAACGGCCGGCGCTCATGCCGGAGCCTGCGAGACCTGCTCTCGGAAGTAATCGATAGTCAAGCTCAATCCTTCCTCGAGGCTGACCCGCGGCTCCCAGCCAAGGCCGCGGCGCGCGCGCGTGTTGTCCAGGGCGATCCGGTACACATCGCCCTTTCGCCGAGGCCCGTGGTTGGGCGCGAGCTGGTAATCCGTAAGGATGGCCAGCTTGCGAAAGAGGTCGTTGACCGACACCGGCACGCCCGTGCTGACGTGAAAGATCTCGCCATCGCCACGGTCGAGGGCGGCGAGGTTGGCGGTGGCGGCGTCGCCGACGTGGAGCATGTCGCGCGACTGCTCGCCGTCGCCATCGACGGTGACGGGCTTGCCCGCCAGCATCCGGCTGGCGAAGATTGCCACCACCCTTCCCTCCTCCGCAAAGAAGTCCTGCCGTGGGCCGTAGATGTTGGCGTAGCGCAGGACCGTGAACTCGAGTCCATAGGTGCGCTTAAAGGTCCCGAGATACTGCTCGAAGCTGAATTTGCTCGTGCCGTAGGGAGACAGAGGCCTCACTGGGTGGTCTTCGTCAGCAGGCACCACGTCCGGCTCGCCGTACAGCGCCCCGCCGGTGGAGATGAAGATCACCTTCCTCACTTTGTGGTCGAGGCTCGCCTTCAGAAGATTCAAACCGCCGACGATGTTGATGTGAGCATCCAGACCCGGGTCGGCGACCGACTTCGGCACCTCCGACTGCGCGGCATGGTGGTTGACGATCTCGGGCCGGAATGACGCGACCGCCTTCTCGACGGCCGGCTGGTCGCGGAGGTCGACCCGATGTACTTCCGCGGCACGATTGAGATTGGCTTCATTGCCGGTGCTGAAATCGTCGAGGATGGCGACCTCGTGGCCCGCCGCGACATATGCGTCGACAACGTGGGAACCGATGAAACCGGCACCGCCCGTCACCAGAATCCGCACTACTCCTGACTCTAACGGGTTTACTTGATGGCGGTGCCTGACTCTCCTCGGCTGGCGGTCGAAGTGGTTAAAGCGGTGCAGGCGCCTGTTGCAACTTCGTTCGTGCGGTCGGTGCTCAGCCGTGCCGCATCGATACCCGAGGTCGCGGCCCGGCTGCCTGAAGGGACCTCCACCGTCGCCGTCCGGATCTCAGGGGATGCCGAGCTGCGCCGGCTCAACCAAACATATGCGGGCCATGATTCGGTGACCGACGTCCTTTCATTCGAAGGTTCGGGCGAGCACCTTGGCGACCTCGCCATTTCGTGGGAAACCGTCATCCGTCAGGCGGCGGAGTTCGCGCATCCGCCCCTGAGCGAGTTCGCCCTGCTTTGCGTCCACGGCATGCTGCACCTTCTGGGCTGGGATCATGCGGCCGCCGCTGAGCGGAAAGAGATGACGCGTCTGACCGTCGCCGCGCTGGCGCTTTCGAACCTGCGATTGCCCGCCGGCCGCCTCTGATCTCCGCGTAGACTCATCAGCCTCCTCCCCAAGAGGGGAGACAGGGTCTGCGGCGCTCGCCGCGGGCCGATTTGCGTCTACTCGGATTTGGGATAACTCAGAGATTGGATCCAGAAGAGCTGTTGATAGTGGGCCTTGGCAATCCGGAGTCGGGCTATGAGGACACGCGCCATAACCTCGGGTTCGCATGCGTGCGGGAGCTCGGCAAGCGGCTGGGCATCCGGCTCGAGCGCAAGCGCTGGCAATCCCTGGTTGGGCACTCCGAGGCAAAGAGCATCTGGCTGGTGCTGCCGCAGACCTACATGAATCTTTCGGGCCAATCGGTGGCGAAAGCAGTGCGCGACCTGAATCTCACTCCGGAGCGCGTCTGGGTGGTGCACGACGAGCTCGACCTACCGCTATGCCGCCTGCGGATCAAGCGGGGAGGCTCAGGCGCCGGACATAACGGCGTCCTTTCGGTGATCAGCTCGTTGGGCACCGAGGACTTCGTGCGCTTCCGGGTCGGAATCGGTAAGCCGCCCCGAAAAGGGTCTCCTGCGGGCCGCAGCTTTGTGCTCGGACGGTTCACCAAAGCGGAAGCTGCCCGCATGACGAACATTGTCGACGGCGTGGCGAGCGCTCTGGAGCTTGCGATCGAAGCCGGCATCGAGCGCGCCATGGAGCAGTTCAACCGCCCAGGCTCGCTCGGGTGCGAGGAGCTGAAATGAGCACTCTGTGGGAGGAGACAATCAAAGCCGCTCGCATTGAGCGGTGGCTGGACGGCCCTCCATCGGAGTTCCGTGCAGGCCGGTTGCCAAGGGCAGCCTGGCCGATCGTCGCCGGCTCCATCGCCCGCGCGTGCGAGGCGCGCGGGCGCTCCCTTCTGGTCCTCGTGTCGTCCCCCGACCGCTTTGCCGATGAGCTTCGACCATGGCTTGCGGGGCGCCCGGAGACGCATGTGTTCGCCGAGGTCGCCGTCTCGTTTCTGGATCGGCCGCCCGCCAGCGACCCCGCAGTCAACAAGCGCCTTGATGCGCTCTCTGCAATCGCCGACAGGACCCGGCCGAAGGTTGTGGTCTCGTCTCGGCGAGCCGGCGTGCGGATGACGATCTCGCCTTCCGAGCTGGCCGAAGGCACTCTGGTGTTGGCCCCGGGCAAGGGCCCTGATCCGGTCTCAGCTGCCGCACGCCTGGTCGAGCTCGGTTACTCGAGAGAGGCGCTGGTGGAGAATCGCGGCCAGTTCTCGGTCCGTGGGGGAATCCTTGACGTGTTCCCCGCGGCGGCTGACACACCGGTCCGCGCCGAATGGTCGGGTGACGTGATCGAGACCCTTCGGCTCTTCGACCCTGAAAACCAGCGCTCGGTGATGGCGGTCCCCAACGTTTCGATTCGCGCCGGACGCGAGCTGCTGCTGGGCGCTCGCCGCGGATCCGCCGCGGTCACGCGATTGCTCGGAGCGGTCTCACTCGACAACCTGCGCGAGGACGTGCGGGGTGACTGGGAGGATGAGCTCGTCCGGCTCGGTTCGGGCGCCGCGTTCCCCGGAGTCGAGTTCTACGCCGCTTATGTCGATCCATCGCGCCCCTCACTTTTCGACCATCTCCCGAATGACGTTGTGGTGCTTGACTTCGAGGCGGAAAGGCAGCGTGCTGATGCTCGGTCCCTCGTCGATGAGACCGACATGCTGGCGGCCGCCGAGGCCGGTGGTGGTGAGCTGCCGCGCGGGTTCACGCTGCCGATGGCTCCGCTCGACCGGCTCGAACCGGCAGCCACCTGGTACCGCCTGCTGGTGAGCGCCGGCGAGGTGGACGGCGCGACCGACCTCGGCTGGGTGCCGGCCGAACCCTTCGTCGGCCGCCCGCGAGCCCTCGCGGATGCGGTCGCCCTGGCCGGCTCCGCGACGGTCGTGATGGCCACCGAACAGGCCGAACGCCTGGCGGCGCTCCTCAGCGAAAGCAGGGTGGAAACCCAGCCCCAAGACGTGGACCTTGACCTCGACCTCGAGCTCAAGCCGGCCTTTCTGCGGGCGGACGCCGATATCACGGCCGGGTGCTCGCAGGCTGCGATCAACTTCTACCTGGCCACCGACGCTGAGCTCTTCGGCCGGCTTAGGCGGCCGGGCGGCCGCGGCACCGGTCGCGTGGCAACCCGAGCCCAGGATCTGACCCGCGAGTTCACGCTGGACTTCTCGCCGGACGAGCTCGTGGTGCACGTGGACCATGGAATCGCTCGCTTCAAAGGGATGCGCCTGATCGAGACCGACGGCGCCCATCGCGAGTATCTCGAGCTCGAGTATGCCGAGGGCGACCGTCTCTTCGTGCCGGTCGAGAACCTGGATCGAGTCCAGAAGTACCTGGGCGGCGAGGGCCAGCCGACGCTCCATCGGCTCGGGAGCGGCGATTGGACGAGAGCCCGAGGGCGCGCCAAGAAGGTCGTCCAGGACGTTGCCGACGACCTCCTTCGGATCTATTCACTGCGAGAGGCCAGGCCGGGAATCGCGTTCGCGCCCGATACCGCCTGGCAGGAGGAGCTCGAGGGGTCGTTTCCCTATGAGGAGACCCCGGACCAGGTGGCGGCGCTCGCGGAGATCAAAGCCGACATGGAGTCCGACAAGCCGATGGACCGGTTGCTGTGCGGCGACGTCGGCTTCGGGAAGACCGAGCTCGCACTGCGCGCGGCATTCAAAGCGGCGATGAGCGGGAAGCAAGTGGCGGTGCTGGCTCCAACCACAGTTTTGGCGCAGCAGCACTTCCACGTGTTTCGGGAGCGGCTCAGCAAATTCCCGGTTTCAGTCGAGATGCTGTCGCGCTTTGTCGATGACGAGACTCAAGCCCAAACCATTGAAGGCCTGAAGGCCGGGCAGGTCGACATCGTTGTCGGAACCCATCGCCTGCTTCAGCGCGACGTCCGCTTCAGGCGGCTGGGTTTGCTGATCGTCGACGAGGAGCACCGATTTGGCGTGATGCAAAAAGAAAGGTTGAAAAAGCTGCGCACGCAGCTTGACGTGCTGTCGCTGTCCGCGACCCCGATCCCGCGAACGCTCCACATGGCGGTGGGCGGCATTCGCGACATGAGCGTGATCCAGACTCCTCCGGAGGAGCGTCAACCGATCAAGACCTACGTCACAGCGGACGACGACGCCCTCATCAAGGAGGCGATCACTCGCGAGCTTCAGCGTGGCGGTCAGGTGTTCTTCGTCCACAACCGGGTTCGCACCATCGAGAAGGCCGCCGACCGCGTGCGCGAGCTGGTGCCGAACGCGCGGGTAACGGTCGGGCACGGGCAGATGAACGAGGACCAGCTTGCCGAGGTCATGGTCGCGTTCGAGTCGGGCAAGTTTGACGTTCTGGTCTGCACCACCATCATCGAATCGGGTCTCGACATTCCCAACGTCAACACGATCATCATCGAGCGCTCGGACAGGTTCGGGCTGGCTCAGCTCTATCAGCTGCGCGGACGCGTCGGACGCTCGGGGAGGCGGGCTTATGCATATTTCCTGTACAACCCGCGACGTTCTTTAACGGAGCGCGCGGACAAGCGGCTGGATGTCATGTCCGGCCTTCATGAGCTGGGGCAGGGTTTCAAGATTGCCCTCCGCGACCTGGAGATCCGCGGCGCCGGCAATCTGCTCGGCACCGAACAGCACGGCGCGATCGCCGCGGTGGGATTTGAGATGTACCTCCAGATGCTGCAGAGTGCGGTGACGAAGATGCGGTCCGGATCGGAGGAAACCGCGGTCGGCGACGTGCTGTCGACGACTGAGATGAATCTCGATCTCCCGCTCGACCACTTCATCCCGCGCTCATACATTCGAGACGAGAAGCTCCGCCTCGGCGCGTACCGCCAGCTCGCGGGAACCGAAGACGACGAAGAGCTGGAGGCGGTGCTGCGCTCGCTCGAAGACCGTTACGGGCCGCGGCCGGCACAGCTGAACAACCTGGCGTACTCGCTGCGCATCAAATTGAAGGGGCAGCGGCTGGGACTCAGGGGAGTCGTCGCGGAAGGCCACGACATCGTCATTCGCGTCGACCCGGAGCGCTACCTCGATATCGACGAGCTGACCCGACGAATGGCCGGCCGCATCGCCGTCGCGCCCAACCGTCTCAAGCTTCGCCGCCAGGGAGACGGCTGGCAGCGCGACCTGGTCACGCTTCTGAACGAGATGGCCCAGCTCTATGAGTCCGGAAGGGCCGCTGCCGCCCTGTCGGGACCCTGAGGTCACATGCCAGAATCACGACATATGCCAGGGCCAGACGACCGACCGTTTTCACCCGGCGTCAACGCGATCTTCGAGGTTGTCGCACGGCTCCGCGCGCCGGACGGCTGCCCGTGGGACCGGGAGCAAACCCATGAATCCTTGCGGCCATACCTGCTCGAGGAAACGTATGAGCTCCTCGAGGCCATCGACTCTGGCGATGACGCCAAGATAAAGGAGGAGCTCGGCGACCTTCTCCTTCAGGTGGCCATGCATGCCGAGATCGCGGCCGGCGAATCCCGTTTTGACGCCGCCCAGGTGTCAGAGGAGGTCGCTGCCAAGATGGTGACGCGACATCCGCACGTCTTTGGGTCCACGAAGGTGGCCAACGCCGACGACGTCCTGCGCAACTGGGAGCACCAGAAGGCGAGCGAAGCTCGGAAGGCGGGGCGTGACGACGAGTCAGTGGTCGACCGGGTGCCGGCGACGCTGCCGGCGCTGGCGTGGACCCTCGGCTTGCAGAAACGCGCAGCGCGCGTCGGTTTCGATCTCGCGTCTGCTGTCGACACTGTGGAAGCGGTGGCACAAGAAGCACGCGAGCTTTCGAGCGCCGCTGATGCGCGCCAGAGGTTCGAAGAGATGGGCGACCTGCTCTTTGCCGTCGTCTCGCTGTCGCGGAAGCTCAAGGTCAACCCTGAGGACGCCCTGCGAGTTGCGGGCCAGAGATTTCGAACGCGTTTCGCTCAGGCGGAAACCACCCTTCGCAAGGATGGGCTTACCTTCAACGAGCTCGACCACGACGAGCAGTCTCGCCGCTGGAACGAAACCAGCTAGGCGCAGCTCCTGACGCCAAACCGGGGGGCGTTTGTTATAGTCGGCACTCGTCTACGCGGATTTCCACCAACGACGCAGCATGAGACACAGCAAAGCAATAGTTGCCGCGGGCAGCGTCCGCACGAGCGGGCATGGAGTGCGTCGCACCATCATCGTTGCGGTGGTCGCCGTGATCGCCCTGTGGACCGCCTACGCATTCGCTCAGGAGGCATACATCGGCCACAAGCTGAGCCAACAGGTGGCCGATCTGCATCGCCAGAACGCGCGCCTCGCGGCCGAGAACAAGGGCTACCACAAAGACGTTCTGTCGACCACCACCGGCGCCGCCAATGAGGAGGCCGCTCGCCAGAGCGGTTATGCCCGCCCGGGCGAGCGCGTGTACCTCATAACCGAGGCTCCGTCACCCTCGCCCGTCGCGCCGGCCGCCACCCCCGCGCCCTGAGGCGATCCGGGGAGTCCACAGGGCGGCGGTATAATTCACCACGCGGAGTGGAGCAGCGGCAGCTCGTCGGGCTCATAACCCGAAGGTCGTCGGTTCGAATCCGACCTCCGCAACTTGGTCGAACCAATCCCCGGAGCCGGGTCCCCCGGCTCTTTTCGTTATATGGAGAGCCGTGAACAAAAGGAAGCGGGTGGCGCTGGCGAAGCGCCGGACCAAGAAGCGGAAGCTGAAGGCTCGGGCACAGGCCGCGCGATAGGATTTCCTGCTGAGTGCGCCCTGCGGCGCGCCCGGCGTCCCGCGGTGCCGTAGCTCAGGTGGTAGAGCGCGCGACTCATAATCGCGTTGTCGCTGGTTCGAGTCCAGCCGGCACCACCATGCTGCTCACCGACACTGCCGAACCACTTGTCCTCGGTCTTCGCCGATCGGGCTTGATCCGACCTGGCAGTCGAGTGCTGGCTGCGGTGTCAGGAGGTCCCGATTCGACCGCGCTGCTCGTCGCCGCCCAAGAGCAGGGACTCGAGGTGGTCGCGGCGCATTACGACCACGCGCTTCAGAAAGGGTCGCCGGCCGCCGCCGAGCATGTTGCCGGCCTCTGCAGAAAGCTCGACATCGAGCTGGTGACCGAGCGCCGCACCGCACCACTCCACCGCGGCTCGGTGCAGGCCGCGGCCCGCACCCTGCGCTACGACTTCCTCGAACGTGCGCGCGCCGGCGCGGCGGCTGACGTGGTGGCCCTTGCGCATACCGCCGATGACCTGGTCGAAGGGGTCGTGCTCCACCTCCTGCGGGGGTGCGGCCTGGCGGGGCTGCGCGGCATGCCCGCGACTCGCGGCATCTTCATTCGTCCCCTGCTGTCCGTCTGGCGGGACGAAGTGCTCGACTTTCTCGGCCGCCGCGGGATCGTGGCGCTCGAAGATCCCGCCAACAGCAACACCGCCTACGCACGCGTGCAGATCAGGCACGGGGTCCTGCCCGCCCTCGAGCGTGACCGGCCGGGGCTGAGCCGCCGCTTGTATGCCGTCGCGCAGCGCGCCGCGGCGCTCCAGGAATCGATCGCCAGTGAGGCTGCCGCGACGCTGATTGACGGCGGCCTGGATCGCTCGGCGGTCGCCGCCGCCTCTGAGCCGGTGGCGGTCGAGCTCATGAAAATTCTCTACGCGCAAGCGGGCGGAGGTCAGCCTGCGCTCTCGCGCGTTCATTTGAAATCGATGCTCCGACTCGCGCGGCCTGGACGTGGGGGGCGGGGCGTGGACCTACCTGGCGGCCTGCGGTTGCGTATCGTGGGGGAGACCATGGAGATCGTCGCGCCCCAAACTGCCTCAGCGCGGCAAGACCGTCCCAGCGCCCGCCTCGAGGTGACCACCTGTTCCGGCTGCTCGGACGACCGCGCCGCTCACTTCGCGGACGGCGTCGACCTGCGACTGGGATTCCGCCGCCCAGGCTTGACGATGAGGCCGCGCGGCGGGCGCGGGACCCGCAAGCTGCAGGACATCTTTGTGGACGCGCGTGTGCCCCGCGAAGACCGCGACAGCTGGCCGCTGGTGTTCGCGGCCGACAAGCTCGTCTGGGTTCCGGGGGTTGCGATCGACTCGGAGCTCACGTCATCTCCTGGCTCCACCGGTCAGCATGTATCCGTGGTGCCGTATCCCCTTGGTAAGAAGTCAAAAATCGCTGTGTTAGAATCGCCGCACAGCCACTCAGGAGAGCCCACTTGAGCCGCTTCCCCCGCTCCAGCCTGTTCTACTTCGCACTGGTCGTACTGCTCGGCCTTGTGTTCTGGTTCACGTGGCAATCGCTCCAGGGAAACCAGAGCGCCAGCGACTGGAACTTCTCCGACCTCATGACCAACGCGCAGAGCCATACCGTCAAGTCACTCGAGATCAACGGCGCCGATGGAATCGCGATCGATTCGGCCGGCAAGAAGCACAACGTCGTGCTTCCCGACTGCACTGGGGAGTGCAAGTTCGTGGACGACCTAACGGCGGCCGGCGTCCAGGTCAAGTTCGACAAGAACAATGGCGGGAACTACCTGCTCAGCGTCCTGCTCCCGAACATCATCCTGGTCATCCTGATCGGCGCATTCATGTGGTGGGTGCTCCGTCAGACACAGAGCGGCAACAACCAGGCCATGTCGTTTGGACGTTCGCGAGCGCGCCTGATTGCAGGTGACAAGCCGGCCATCACATTTGCCGATGTGGCCGGCGTCGAAGAGGCCAAACAGGAGCTGACGGAGATCGTCGAGTTCCTTAAATACCCGGAGAAATTCGTGGCACTCGGCGCCCGCATTCCAAAGGGCGTGCTCCTCGTCGGCCCGCCGGGAACCGGCAAGACGCTGCTCAGCAAAGCGGTGGCGGGTGAGGCCGGCGTTCCCTTCTACTCGATCTCGGGCTCCGAGTTCGTCGAGATGTTCGTGGGTGTCGGCGCCAGCCGCGTCCGCGACCTCTTCGACCAGGCCAAGAAGAACTCTCCCTGCATCGTGTTCGTCGACGAGATCGACGCCGTCGGCCGCCAGCGTGGCGCCGGTCTGGGCGGCGGCCACGACGAGCGCGAGCAGACGCTGAACCAGCTCCTGGTGGAGATGGACGGTTTCGACACCAACACGCACGTCATCGTGATCGCCGCGACCAACCGGCCGGACGTGCTCGACCCGGCCCTGCTGAGACCTGGACGTTTCGACCGGCACGTGACACTCGACCGGCCTGACATCAAGGGCCGCCGCGCGATCCTCGATGTTCACGCCCGAAACAAGCCACTCGACTCGACGGTCGACCTCGATGTCCTGGCCCGCCAGACTCCGGGATTCAGCGGCGCCGACCTGGCCAACCTCATCAACGAGGCGGCCATTCTTGCCGCGCGCGCCAACAAGAAGACGATCGGGATGGACGAGCTCGAGGAAGCGATCGCCAGGGTGATCGCCGGTCCGGAGCGCAAGAGCCGCCGCATCTCCGACCACGAGAAGGAGGTGATCGCCTACCACGAGACGGGCCACGCTCTTGTCATGAAGGCGCTGCCGCACACCAATCCCGTTCACAAGATCTCGATCATCTCGAGAGGCATGGCGCTCGGCTGGACCCTGAGCCTGCCGGAAGAGGACAAGTACCTCATCTCCCGCGACGAGCTGATGGATGAGATTGCCGGCATCATGGGCGGTCGCGTGGCCGAGGAGCTCGTCTTCGGCGACATCACCTCGGGGGCCGAGAACGACATTCAGAAGGCGACGCAGATGGCGCGCCGGATGGTGACGCAGTGGGGCATGTCCGAAAAGCTCGGAACCGTTGCCATGGGTCACCGCGAGGAGCTCGTATTCCTCGGTCGCGACCTGGGCGAGCAGCGCAACTACTCCGAAGAGGTCGCAGCCGTGATCGACGAGGAGATCCGCAGCATCGTGAACCACGGGTACCAGACGGCCAAGACCATTCTCTCTGGCCAGCGGGAAAAGATGGATGCGGTGGTCGAGCGCCTCAAGGTCGTCGAGACGCTTGATGGCAAAGACCTCGACGAGATACTCAACCGCCAAGCCCCCGAAGCCCCCGCAGCAGCGTCTTCGACCGCGTCCTAAGACGCCCCCGCCCCCGCGGCTGATCGTCGCGGGCCAGGGCAACCTGGGGCGCAGCCTGGCCGGAGGCCTACGTGCTGCCGGGCACAAGGTGCGCCTGGTGCATGCTCGAACCGGGCTGCCTGCGCTGGTCGGCAGTCTTGCGCCGGCGGGCCCGGCCGTGGTTTTCTTCACGGTGCCCGACGACGCCGTCGCGGCCGTGGCCACCAGGCTGGCGGCATCCGGTGAGAGGATCCCGGCGCGTGTGGCCTTCGTCCACACCAGCGGCGCGCTCGAGCTGGGTGCCCTTGCGCCCCTCCGCCGGCGCCACGCGGTGGGCTCGTTTCATCCCCTGCGGTCGTTTCCCGAGCCCGGTCCCGCCGATGCGTTCCGCGGCATCGTGATCGGGGTGGACGCCAGCAGCGAATCGCTCCGCCGGCTTCTCAACCGGCTGGCCCGCGACCTTGGCGCCACGCCAAAGAGGGTCGATGACGCACAACGGGCGGTCTACCACGCGGCAGCGGTTTTCGCCTCCAACTACGTCGTCACGCTGCTGGCCGAGGCGGTGCGCCTGCTGGAGCAGGCGGGCTGGACCGAGAGGGAAGCCGTCCAGGGCCTGGTGTCCCTGGCTGAAGGCGCGGTCGCCAACGTCCGCAGGCGCGGGCCGATCGCGGCGCTGACCGGTCCGATCCGACGCGGCGACGCGGCAACCATCGGCCGCCACCTGAGAGCGCTCGCCGAACTCGACGCCGGCATTGCCCGGTCCCAAAGAGGGCGCCAAAGCGACCTTTATCGTATGCTCGGCGGCGTCGCGCTCGAGATCGCCGAACTGGCCGGTTTGAAACCGGCGGCGGCCGAGCAAACGAGAAGGGCGCTGACCCGAAAAGTGGCAGCGACCCGAAGGAGATCTCGTCAATGACGACCGTGCTGGACGTCCAGAGATTCAAGGATGAGGGCCGTCGGTTCGCGGTGCTCACGGCCTACGACTACCTCAGCGCGCAGATTCTCGACGACGCGGGAATTCCCATCCTCCTGGTCGGCGACAGCCTGGGCATGGTGGTGCTCGGTTACCCGACCACGCTGCCGGTGACGCTGGAGGAGATGATCCACCACGCGAAAGCCGTGTCCAGGGGCTCGAGACAGGCCCTGCTGGTCGGCGACATGCCTTTCATGTCGTACCACGCCTCCGAGGAGCAGGCGATCACGAGCGCCGGGCGCTTCCTGCAGGAGGGCGGCATGCACGCCGTGAAGCTGGAAGGCGGCGGACGCATCGTCGAGATCACACGGCGTCTGACGGCGATGGGGATTCCCGTCATGGGTCACCTGGGGCTGACGCCACAGTTCGTGCACCAGATGGGCGGGTTCAAGGTCCAGGGCAAGAGCGAATCTCAGGTGGCGCGCATCCTCGCGGATGCCAGGGAGCTGGAGCAGGCCGGCGCGTTCAGCCTGGTGCTCGAAGGTGTACCCAACGCGGTCGCCACTCAGGTCACGCGCGCCGTCCACATTCCAACTATCGGCATCGGGGCCGGCCCTGGGACAGACGGCCAGGTGCTCGTGCTGCACGACATGCTCGGCATCACGAGCGGCAAGGCGCCCAAGTTCGTCAAGCGATACGCCAACCTGGCCGAGGAGATCGGCAAAGCCGCCCAGCAGTTCGCTCGGGAGGTGGGCGCGGGCTCCTTCCCGGGTCCTGAGCACACGTACTCGGCAAATGGCGCCGCTCCCGGATCGAAGGCAACGCGAGCAAAGGAACCCCAGGAAGAGGTCAGGTACGGCGCCGGCTAGCGCGCCGATCGTCCTCGACCACCCCGGCGAGATGCTCGAGACGTCGCGCCGGTGGCGGCACGGGGGGCTTTCGATCGGCCTGGTGCCGACGATGGGCGCCCTGCACGCCGGTCATATGAGCCTGGTGGCGAGGGCGTGCAGTGACAACGACAGGGTCGTCGTCAGCATCTTCGTCAACCCGATCCAGTTCGGCGCCGGCGAGGACCTCGAGCGATACCCGACGAACATGGGCCGGGATCTCGAGCTGCTTTCGAAGGCAGGAGTGGCGGCCGCCTACCTGCCGACGGCGGCCGTGATGTACCCACCAGCAGCCAGCACCCGCGTCAGGGTCGGAGGCGTGGCCGAGCCCCTGGAGGGGAGCCTGCGTCCTGGGCACTTCGAAGGGGTGGCGACGATTGTCGCGAAGCTGCTGAGCGCCGTCCAGCCCGATCGGGCGTACTTCGGCCAGAAGGACGCCCAGCAGGTCGCCGTGGTCAAACGCCTGGCGCTCGATCTCGACAGCGGCGTCGAGATCCGCGTGTGCCCGACGGTGCGCGAGGCCGACGGCCTGGCCCTCAGCTCAAGGAATTCCTACCTGGGGTCCGACGAGCGGAAGGCGGCCGGCTGCCTGAGCCTCGCCCTGAGACGGGCCGCCGAGGCATACCAGTCGGGCATGCGGGATCCAGGCCGGCTGCGGGAGCGGATCCTGGAGATCGTCGGGGCCGAGCCGCTGGCCAGGCTGGCCTACGCCGAGCTGGTCGACCCCGACACCTTCAGGCCCCCAGGCACCCTTGCCGTCCTGGCCGTGTGGGTCGGAAAAACGCGCCTCATCGACAACCACGACCTGGCCCAGCCTTTCCCCGGATAAGTCGGATTTCTGCGGTACAATTGCAGGTCGTTACTGGCGGAGGCCGATTTGACGACCAACACCACACCAATAAACCTTAGGGGGAATGCGCGTTGTCCAATGAGTCCGGTGCTGTCCTGACTGAGCAAGAGGAGGCCACCGAAAGAGACTCATCCAAACCGATGACGATGGAGGACTACCTCCATTACGAATCGGAGGCCTTCAAGACTCCAAACCACGGCGACATCGTGGATGGAATCGTGGTCCGGGTCGATGCCGATGAGGTTCTCGTCGACATCGGTGCGAAAGCTGAGGGTGTCATCTCGAGCAAGGAGCTGGGGCTTCGCGGCGAGGCCGATTCCGTCGGCCTCGAGCCTGGAGACCAGATCAAGGTCTATGTCCTGCAGCCCGAGAACGAGGAGGGCAACGTCGTCCTCAGCCTTCGACGGGCGCGCGCGGAAACCACGTGGATCGTCGCCGCCGAGAAGCAGACCGACGGCTCGGTCATCGAAGCCGACGTCCGGGAGCAGAACAAGGGCGGCCTGATCGTCAACGTCCTGGGCCTGCGCGGATTCCTGCCTTCCAGCCAGGTGGCGCGGGCTTACGCCGGCAGCCTGGAGTCTCTGGTGGGCCAGCGAATACCGGTCAAGATCCTGGAGGTCAACCGCAAGCGCAACCGTCTGATCGTCAGCCAGAAGGCGGCCGAGGACGAGGATCGCGCGCGCAAGCGCGAGGACCTGTTCAGCCGGCTGCTGACGGGCACGACGGTCAAGGGCACCGTTTCGGGCATCACCAGCTATGGGGCTTTCGTCGACATCGGCGGCGCCGATGGGCTCATCCACATCTCAGAACTCTCGTGGGACCGCGTGTCCAAGGTGACCGACGTCCTCCAGCTTGGAGACGAGGTCACCGTCAAGGTGATCAAGCTCGACCCCGAGCAGACCCGCATCTCGCTTTCGCTTCGGCAGCTCCAGCAGGACCCCTGGGAGAAGCTGGTCCAGTCGATGCCCATCGGGTCGATCGTCGAGGGCCAGGTCACCAAGACCAAGAAGTACGGCGCCTTCCTGCAGATCATGGCCGGCATCGAAGGGCTTCTGCATATCTCCGAGCTCTCGTGGGATCACGTGGAGCGCACCGAAGACGTGCTCAAGGTGGGGGAGACGCTGCAGGTGAAGGTGATCGGGATCGACACCGCGAGGCGGAGGATCTCGCTCAGCCTGAAGCAGCTGTCGGCTCCGCCGGCCAACCTCGTGGCGGCGCGGACCGAGCAGCGGGCCGACGAGTACGAAGACGTGGAGGACGAGTCCTAGCCGGATTCGCGGCGGCGTAGCCGGCGTCACGGTCAGCCCAGGGGTGGCACGCCTCTGCCCGCCAACCGGTCCCTCGCCGGGCGGAAATACGGATCGATGACGGTGGCCATCCGGTAGGCGGCCTGCGCCTGGGCGGAATGGCCCAGCCGCTGCTGGGTGTCGCCAAGGTCCACGTACAGCTGAGGATCGGTCTCACCCAGCTCTGCGGCCAGCTGCAGCTGGGTCAGCCCGCGGGTCGTCGACCCGGCCGCGACCAGTCCTTGGCCCAGCGCCCAGTGGTAGCGGCTTTGCAGAGGATCGACGATGACCGACAGGTCCAGCCGGCTTCTGTAGTACCAGACATCGGCGAGCACAGGCATCGCGCCGAGCCAGACCACGGCAGCCGCGAGCGCCGCCGCCACGAGGGCGCCTGCCGCGCTGCGCGTCGAGGAGGGCGCGTGGGCGGCGCGCACATCGAGGCCGGCCTCACCCTCGGCTGCCCTCACGCCCGACCAGGCGGTTCCGGCCAGCAGCCAGAAGGCACCCGTGGCCGGGAGCCAGTCGAAGTTGAACAGCACCCAGAGGCTGTAGCCGATGCAGGCCGCGGCGAGGGGCCCGACCGAGCCCACGAAACGCCAGCGCCAGAAGCCGCGGAACAGCGTGAGCAGCACCCAGGCCAAGGCGGCGAGACCGATGACGCCCTGCGTGGCCGCGATGTCGAGTGGACCAGAGTGGGCACGGTCGACCTCGGGCGCCCAGTCTCCACTCAGAAACCGGCCGTAGACGATGCCTGTCGCGTCCTCACCCCAGCCGGTGAGCGGCCGCGCGGCGATCATGCGAATCGCATCCGACCACAGGTGAAGACGCGCGGGCCCAGGGTCGTCGTTGAGCAGTCGCAGAGGCGAGGCGACGATCAGCACCAGGCCCGCCGCGACGATCGCGACAGTCACGGCGGCGCCCATGACGGCCCTTCTGCCCCTGAGCATGAACACGATCACAGCCAGACAACCGGCCACCGCGCCCAGTCCGCCGCTGCGCGAGGTCGTCGCCACGAGCGCGCCTACCATCAGCACCAGGGCCGCCCACCAGAGCAGGCCGAACCTGCTGGCGCGCAGCCCCCGAGCGAAAGCGAGGGGTATCGCCATCGCCAGCAACGCGCCGAGCAGGTTGGCGTTTCCGAGATTGCCGTCGGGGCGGTAGTCGATGCTGTGGTTGAGCAGTAGAACTGCCTGAGCGAGCGCTTGAACCGATGCGATCGAGGTGCCGGTGACAAATGCCGTAATCACCCGCTCTCGCGACGCTTGATCCCGCAGCAGCGAGACCGGCGCCGCCAGCAAGCCCAGGTAGGCGAGCCTGATTGGAAGCGACTCGTAGCGGGTATATGAGCCTTCCAAGCTCAGCGGCCACGAAATCGAGAAGGCAAAGGCCAGGAGGGCGGCGACGGCGGCGGCGATCAGAGGCAGACGTAACCGGCCCAGGGTTGGCCCCCCAGGGAGAAGCCAACCCAGGCCGCAGCCAAGGCCCGCACCGGCGATGACGACGGCTGCCCGAGGCAGGATGTAGGAGTCGACGGCGACAGGAATGAAGACGGTGGGGAGGGCCAGTGCGATCGTCGCGGGGAGGAAACCGCCGAGGCGCACAATCAGCCGCCTCAATAGTGCCTCCACCAGGGGATTCCGCCGGCTGGGTTGTTCGTTATATTAGGGAAGCGGTACCAACCGGTACCCTAGCAACAGATCGAGGAGGTGCTGGCCCCACCCTAAGCAGGTCGTAGTCCAGGAGGAAGACCTTGTATCCCTTTGAACGATTCACTGAGCGGGCTAAGAAAGTCCTGACGCTCGCCCAAGAAGAAGCAGAACGATCGCATCACAGCTATATCGGAACGGAGCACCTGCTCCTGGGCTTGCTGCGCGAAGGCGAAGGCCTCGCCGCCAAGGTTCTGAACAACCTTGGCGTGGAAATCGGCAAGGTCCGCCAGACGATCGAGTCGGTCCTCGGTCGGAACGAGCGGATCATCATCCAGCAGATCATTCCGACCTCGCGCGTCAAGAAGGTGATCGAGATCTCCTTCGAGGAAGCGCGTCGCATGGGCCACAACTACGTCGGCACCGAGCACCTTTTGCTCGGACTGCTGATCGAAGGCGAGGGCATCGCGGCTCACGTGCTCGAGGACCTTGGCGCGACCCTGGAGAAGGTTCGCTCGGAGATCGAGCGCTTGCTTCACGACTCGAGCGCTGAGACTGAGGCTGAGCCGGCCCCCAAGAAGCCGTCGAAGACTCCGCTGCTCGACCAGTTCGGTCGCGATCTGACTGAGCTCGCGCGTCGCAATCAACTCGATCCGGTCATCGGCCGCGAGATGGAGATCGAGCGCGTGATCCAGATCCTGAGCCGGAGGACCAAGAACAATCCCGCCCTCATCGGCGAGCCGGGCGTCGGCAAGACCGCGATCGCGGAGGGACTGGCGCAGCAGATCAACCTCGGCAACGTGCCCGAGTCGCTGCAGCACAAGCGCGTGCTCACGCTCGACATGGGCGCGCTCGTCGCCGGTACGAAGTACCGAGGCGAGTTCGAGGAGCGCTTGAAGAAGATCCTCGATGAGATCCGGTCCAGCCGCGAGGTCGTGCTGTTCATCGACGAGCTGCACACGCTGGTCGGGGCGGGCGCGGCGGAAGGCGCGATCGATGCAGCCAACATCCTCAAGCCAGCATTGGCCCGGGGCGAGATCCAGTGCATCGGCGCGACCACGCTCAATGAGTACCGCAAGTACATCGAGAAGGACGCCGCGCTCGAGCGCCGCTTCCAGCCGGTGTTCGTCGACCAGCCGAGCCTGGCCGAGACCATCGACATCCTCAACGGAGTCAAGTCGCTCTACGAGAAGCACCACAGGGTCACCATCACTGACTCGGCAGTTCATGCCGCAGCCGTCCTGAGCGACCGCTACGTCAGCGATCGCGCGCTTCCCGACAAAGCGATCGACCTCATCGACGAGGCATCGGCGCGCGTGCGCATGAAGCTCACGACGACGCCCGACGACCTGAAAGAGCTGCAGAAGGAAATCAAGAAGCACCGCACCGACCAGGATGAGTCGGTCAACAAGCAGGACTTCGAGGCCGCGGCCAGCGTCCGCGACAAGGTCAAGAAGCTCCAGGACAAGCTTGCGGTCAAAGAGGCGGCGTGGCGCGACAAGCTGGGCGAGACAGTCCCTGACGTCAACGAGGAGCACATCGCTCAGATCGTGGCCGCGTGGACTGGCGTTCCGGTTTCTCGCCTCGTCGAGGAAGAGACCTCGCGTCTACTGCGAATGGAAGAGGAGATTCACAAGAGGATGGTCGGCCAGGACGAGGCCATAAAGACCGTCTCGCAGGCCGTCAGACGGGCGCGCGCCGGACTGAAGGACCCACGCCGTCCGATCGGGTCGTTCATCTTCTTGGGCCCGACTGGAATCGGAAAGACGGAGCTGGCGCGAGCGCTTGCCGAGTACCTATTCGACTCGGAGGACTCCCTTATCAAGCTCGACATGTCCGAGTTCATGGAGCGCCACACGACCGCGCGTCTGGTCGGCTCGCCTCCGGGCTATGTCGGCTACGACGAGGGTGGCCAGCTCACCGAGGCGGTGAGGCGCAGGCCTTACTCGGTGATTCTGTTCGACGAGATCGAGAAGGCGCACCCCGAGGTGTTCAACATGCTGCTGCAGATCCTCGAGGATGGGCGACTCAGCGACGCGAAAGGCAAGGTGGTCAACTTCGCCAACACCGTGATCATCATGACCTCCAACCTGGGCATTCGCGACGTGAACCAGGCGGGGACTTCGCTCGGTTTCCAGCCCGCGGTGGTCGATGAGGCCGGCGAGGCCGAGCGGCGCCACAAGAACACGAAGGAGAAGATCGACGAGGAGCTGAAGCGGATGTTCCGCCCAGAGTTCCTCAACCGTGTCGATGCCGTGGTTGTTTTCAAGAGCCTGACCACTGCTCAGATCCGGGAGATCGTCGACCTCCAGTTGAACAAGCTGAGCAAGCACCTGGTCGAGCAGCAGATCGTCATCGAGGTCACTGACGCGGCCAAGGATCTGCTCGCCAAGGAGGGCTACGACCGCGTTTACGGCGCGCGGCCGCTGCGGCGCGTGATCACGAGCAGGATCGAGGACCAGCTGTCCGAGCACCTGCTGCGTGGCAAGATCTCGCGTGGCGACACCGTGCAGATCGACGTCGAGGGCGAAGACGGGCTGAAGTTCACGCCGGTGAAGCACAGGCACAAGGAGCCGGCCGCGGCGGCCGCCAAGCCCTAGCTCGGAATCTTCGTCGGCCGTGCCTTGCGCGCCCACGCGGCGATGAGGTTGGGCCTTGCCTTACCGGCCATCGCCGCGGGGCTGCCGGCGTTGGGGCTTTCGCTATGAGCTCAGCCAGCGGTCGAGGCCCGCAGTCAGCCTGGCCGGGGTGGTTTCCGTCTTGACCAGGTAGTCCAGGATTCCGAGCCTGGCGACTCGGTCGCTCATCTCCCTGCGGCTGTAGTTGGAGAGGATCACGACGCGGGTTTTCTTGGTCTTCGCGTTTGCGCGCAGGGCTTCGAGGACGCCGAAACCGTCGAGCTTGGGCAGGCGGATGTCCAGGAAGATGATGTCGGGTAGGTCGCGCCTGGCCATCTCGACCGCCATCTCTCCGTCCGTCGCAACGTCGACCTGGTAACCATCGAGCTCGAGTTTCAGCCTGTACATCTGCGCGACAGACCTATCGTCCTCGACGAACAGGACATGTACGTGCTCGCGCCGACCCGGCGAGCTTTTAGTCACATCACCCCCGTTGCAGAGCCTACGACAGGCTCAGCCGCCGGCATTCATGACGGGGTGAGCCCTGATTGGAGAACGCTCAATCGGGCGAAGAAACTCGTCCGGGGGGCGACAATGGCTCGCACATTGAGCGCTCCAGCTCCGCTTCGCCTGCGTCCCCTCGAGATAGGTGACCTCCTGGATGAGACATTCCGGATGTACCGGCGTCATTTCTTTTTGTTCGCCGGCATCTCGGTCATCCTGTCGCTCCCGCTCGCGGCCAGCGCCGGCTTCAGCTTCTACACGCTGTTCAACAACCTGGCCCTGCAGACCGCCTCAACTCAGCCCCCGGATCTGGGTCCGACCCTCGCTTCGTTGGCAGTCTTCTTCGTGATCGCAATCGCGCTTTACCCCTTGCTCTACGGCTCAGTCACGTATGCGGCTTGCGAATCCGCGCTCGGGCGGCCAGTCACGTTCTGGGGCGCGCTCCGAGCTGCCTTGCGCCGATACTTTCACATCCTCGGCTATTTCCTGCTGCTGAGCGGCATGGCCTTACTTTTCTGCGTGTTTCCGTTGTGGATCTGGATCGGCGTCCGATGGATCCTGTGGATGCCCGCGATGTTCGTCGAAAACATCGGGCTGGGTGCGGCGTTGGGTCGGAGCTGGCGCCTGATCGAGGGCCGGTGGTGGCGCACCTTTTTGATTCTTTTCCTGATGTACATCCTCATCGAGGTGGTGGCCTCAGCCCTGCAAGCCTTTCTATTTCTGGGACAGCTTCTATTGCAAGCAGTGCTCTCCTCCTACCTCAGCCTTGCGATATCGGAGGCGACAGGTATCGTCGTGAGCTCCCTGGTCGCCCCGATCCTCCAGATCGCCACGGTGCTCATGTACTTCGATCTGCGTGTGCGGCGAGAAGGCCTCGATCTGTTCCAGCTCGCTCAGCGCATCGGCGCTCCGCCCCCGGCCGCGTGAGGACGCCAATCGCGCGCTCGATCGCGCGCATTCTCGCGGTCGGATCGCTGGCCCTCGCGCTCACCTATGTCCTTGGGGCACCGGCCGCTGCCGACGCTGCGAGCGCGGCTGCCTACCGGCAGGCGGTGCAGGACACCCTGTCGCTGGTGCATGGCGCTCAGCCAGGTGACACGACCATCGCTCAGCAAGCCGTGACGACGCTCAAGAACGGTACCGGGCAGACGCAGCCCGAGATCATCTCCGACCTGGAAGGCAGCCCGCCGGACTTCGCGGATGCCACCGACAGGCTGCAGGCTCTGCTCGACGCTCTTGATCACCCGGCGGACACATCGGAGCCATCCCAGGTTCAGCAGCGACTGCATGGCGTGATGGCGATGCACAGGTACGACGCGCTGCACCAACCGGAGACCTTGCTCGACCGGCTCCGTCACTGGGTCAGCGCACGGATCAACGATCTTCTGAACATCTTTCGACGTGAATTGGGCTCTCTGCCGCTTCCCGACTTTGTTTACTACCTTCTGGGCGCGGTGCTGGTGGCGGTCGTGGCGGCGCTGATATTCAGCTCGACCCGCGGCCGTATGAAGGAGGGCTCCGCCGCCACGGGCCCGACCGGGCCTCGGGCGCCGGCCGACTACTTCGCGGAAGCGGACCGGCTCGCGGCCGCCGGCGATCGAGTTGCGGCAATCCGTGCGCTGTGCGCGGGCGTCGCCGCGACTCTCACCGGCGAACGAACCTGGGAGGGCAGCCCGCTGACCGTGCGCGAGATCTTCAAGCACGCCCCCGATCCAGCGAGCCTGCGCCCGCTGCTGGCTCCCTTCGAAGCGGCGGTGTACGGCGGCCGGGACGTTGACCGCGAGACCTACCGGCGTGCTGTGCAGGTCGCGGCTCCCTTCCGGCAGCCCAAGGACCTGGCCGCATGAGGGGAGCACGCGGGTGGTTCCTGGCCGTGGTCCTGTCAGTGGCGATGGCGGGACTGGCTTACTGGCTCCAGCCGTCACAGGGCTCGCCCGAACACAGGTCCACCAGCGACGCGTCCGACGGCACCTCGGCGGCCGTCCTGTTCGCTCAGGCGATGGGGCACCCCACCGTCGAGGTCGCCGGGTCATTCACACCACCGTCGGGGAACAGCCTCATGTTCGTGTTCACCCCCACCAGCCCGTTCACCGCCGACGAGGCCGGCCAGACCGCCGCATGGGTGCGTTCGGGCGGAGTCCTGGTCTATGCGTCGGAGAAAGGCGACCCCGAGCTGGATCGCGCATTTGGGGTCACTCGCATCAACGGCCTGGTCGACGGCAGGACCGACACCGGGGAACCTGTCCTCGGCGGAGTGACCACCGTGGCAGGAGGCGACGCCGTCATTCCGCTCGACCCCGCCAGCAACCAGGTGGCGATCCTGCGTTCACCTGGCGGCGACGCGTTGGGCTTCATGAGCTCCCTCGGAAGCGGGCGAGTTGTCGTCCTGGCCGACCCCCTGGTGATCTGCAACGGATATTTGGAAAAGCGGGACAACGGTCGGTTGCTTGCCGATCTCCTGGGCACCGATCGGGGCACAGTCGCTTTCGACGAGTACCACCACGGGCTCACCTTCAGCGACCTGTCCCCGCAAGCCTGGTTGCTGACGCCGTGGGGAGCCGGGATCATGTGGCTGCTCGTCGTGGTGTTCGCCGGCCTGCTCCTTCGCGGCCGCGGCTTCGGTCCTCTGGTTCCGAGGCGGGTGGAAACCGCCAGGGCCGACGCCGAATGGGCGGTGGCGGTGGGCGAGCTCCTGCGCCGCGCCGGCGCTCGCGCGGTCACCCTCGGGGTGCTCGCCACCGCCAGCGAGCGAGCGGTGGCAGCCCGAACGGGCCTACCTTTGAAACCACGTGAGCGCTTTTGGAACGCTCTGTGGATTCGCGCGCCGGAGCTCGCCGCGGACCTCGCCGAGGCAGAGAGCGCTCTCCACAGCTCAGCCGGCGGGGAGGCCGAGCTGCTGAAGGCGGCCCAGAGGTTGCATGACGTCGCCTATCCGAGCTCCCCGGAGCGCAGCCCGCTCCGCTCCACCGCGTCCAAGGAGGCCAAATGACCGCACATCCCGGCGCCGTCACCGCTCCCGATTTCTACGCCCGACTTCGCGATCAGCTGATCAAGGCCGTGGTCGGCCAGGAGGATGCCATCCGCCTGTGCGCGATCGCTCTGGTGGCCGAAGGCCACGTGTTGCTCGAGGGCGTCCCGGGGACGGGCAAGACTCTGCTGGCCAAGTCGATGGCGCGGGCGTTGTCGCTGCAGTACAGCCGCGTGCAGTTCACGCCTGACCTGATGCCCGCTGACATCGTCGGCACGTCTGTCTACGATCTCGCGAACCGGACATTCGCCCTGCGACGCGGCCCCATCTTCACCAACGTCCTGCTGGCTGATGAGATCAACCGAGCACCGGCCAAAGTCCAGTCGGCACTCCTCGAGGCGATGGAGGAGAGGGGAGTCACCCTCGAAGGCGAACAGCTCGCACTGCCAGCCCCCTTCCTCGTCCTGGCCACGCAGAACCCGGTCGAGTACGAGGGCACGTACCCGCTACCCGAGGCTCAACAGGACCGCTTCCTTTTCAAGGTTCGACTCGACTACCCGAGCTCCGCCGACGAGATGGAGATCCTGCGCCGTTGGGAGTCAGGCATCGAGCTGCGCGATCCCTCGAAGGCCGGCGTGGAGGCGGTGCTCAGCGGCGAGGACGTCGACGCCTGCCGTGAGCAGGTGGCGAAAGTCGTCGTCGACGAGAAGATCCGCAAGTACGTGGTCGACCTCGCCGCGGCGACTCGCACCGCACCGGAGATTGCCCTGGGAGCGAGCACTCGCGCGGAGGTGCTGCTGATGCTGGCCGCACGAGCCCTGGCCGCTTTCGACGGATCGGACTTCGTCACGCCTGACCACGTCAAGACTCTGCTTGCCCCGGCGTTTCGTCACCGCCTCATCCTGCGGCCCGAGGCCGAGGTCGGCGGCCAGACACCCGACAGCGTCCTCGAGGCGGTGGCGGCCAGGGTCGTACCGCCGCGCTGATCACGTGATTCGGGGACTCGCGCCACAACCACGACTGCTCTGGGCGATCGCGATCGGTGCCGGCCTGATCGCGCTTTCGGTCGCGTCGCCCGTGCTCGTCGTGCTCGCCGTCGCCTACCACGTCGGCCTCGTTCTCGTCCTCGCTCGAGACCTTGCGCTGCTGCCGGCGCGGTCGGGTTATCGCGCGCAGCGCCACGTGCCTGAGCCGTTCTCGCTGGGGGAGGTTGAGGAGGTGAGGGTCGTGGTCGAGAATCCAGCCGCAGCCGGGCTCAGAGCCCGGGTCGCGGACCACGCGCCGGCAGAGCTGAAGCCGCACCCGCGCGAGCTCGAGGGTCGATTCGATGACAGCGGCCGCCTGGCGGTCAGCTATCTCACATCCTCACCGCGACGCGGCGCATTCAGGTTCGGGCCGATCGACCTCCAGGTGTCAAGGGACGATGGGTGGTGGCGCCGGCAGGTTCGACTGCCCCGACCTGATGAAGTCGCGGTGTTTCCCAACGTGGTCGCCATCAAGAGAGTGCAGCTGACCCTGCGTCGCGGCCTGCGAGCGATGGCCGGCTTGCGGCGCGCGCGCCCGCCCGGTGCCTCGACGGCATTTGCGGGACTGCGCGACTACGTGCACGGCGACGACGTGCGACGCGTCAGCTGGACGGCGACGGCGAGGCGCGACCGGCCGGTGGTGGTTGAGGTCGAGGCGGAGCGCGGCCAGCAGGTGATGATCGCTCTCGATTGCGGACGCCTCATGACGGCGCCCGCCGGCGAGCTCGACAAGCTGGACCATGCAGTCAACGCGGCGCTCATGCTCGCTTGGGTCGCGCACGCCTACGGCGACCGCGTCGGCCTCATGACGTTCGACGATCGCGTCACCGGGTTCATCAAGCCTGAGCGTGGTAGCTCTCAGATCCGACGGCTCACCGAGGCCCTCTACGCGATCAAGTCGGATTATGTCGAGCCCGATTTCGGCCATGCGTTCACTCGCCTGGCGCTGCGGCTGGGTCGCCGCTCGATGGTCGTCGTGCTCACAGACGTCCAGGATCCCGAGGCCTCGAAGGAGCTCGTGGCGCACTGCCTGCGACTTGCCGCCCGCCATCTCGTGCTGGTGGTGGCCATGTCTGATCCGGCTGTCCTGCGGGCCCGTGACCAACCGATCACCACGTCGTCGCGGGCTTATGAGTGGGCCGCGGCCGAGGAATTCGTCGCGAGCCGCCGCGAGAGCTTTGAGCTGCTGCGGCGCGGCGGGGTCCTCGGCCTCGACGTCGTGGCGGGCAGACTGAGCCCAGCGTTGGTCGAGCGCTACCTCGAGCTCAAGGAGCGGGCGCTGTTGTGACCTTTGGCCAGCGGCCGACAAGCAGCAGGTACGAGTAGTAGAGCAGTCCCGTCGTCAGGCCGATCGCGAGCTTGGCGGCGAACGGTGCGCTCGACGGAGAGATGTTGCCCTCGATCGTGCCCGCGATCACGAGTAGTGGGGCCAAACCGATCACCAGGATGAATGCACGCCGCGTCGCGTCCACGAGTGCATCGACTCGCGTTCGGTTGCCCGGCGAGATGAGCGCCCAGCCCATCATCAATCCCGCGGCGCCTTCGGCCACGATCACCGACAGCTCGAGCACGCCATGCGCGATCACGAAGTCGAAGAGGCCGCCGGCCAGCCCGTAGGCCGAGGTGAGGCCGAAGAGGCCGCCGAGGCTGATGCCGTTGGTGACGAGCACGTAAATCACCGGAAGCCCAAAGGCCACGCCAAAGCCAAACGCCAACATGACGACCCAGATGTTGTTCGCCATGATCACGCCGCCATACACGGCCCGGAGCGCAGGTGGGATGTCAGTCCACAGCTGATGGTGGCGCACGCGGTCGATGAGCTGTGGAGAAGCGATCCCGGCGGCCGAATCTGGATTGGCGAGAATGACGAAATAGCTGACGATGGCCGGCACGAAGAGCAAGGCCGCCGAAGCCAGCAGGTACGGCCAGGCTTCCCTGTACGTGCGCGGTAGCACGACAGAGTAAAAGTCCCGGATCCTTCTCCAGACTCTGCCGCCGCGCCTGTAGACGACGCCATGTCCTCGGGCCACCAGGCCGTTGAGGTAGCTGTGGACCGGCTCGCCGGGCCAATCTCGCTGGGCCCGCGCCAGGTCGGCGGTGGCTCGCCTGTACAGGGCCGCAAGGGTCAGCACCTGCGCCGGCGCAAGGGCATTCAGGTGGCTTGCGCCGGCTCGCGCCAACAGGTCCTCCAGGCGGTTCCAGTCCTCACGCCGCAGCGCGACGAACTCCTCAGAGCGCACGGCAAGCAAAATACGCGACATGCAGCGCCCGCTCTCTGATACCGATCTCGTCGTCGCCACGCCCGAACGCGTTTCGTTCGACTATCAGATCGCCGGTCTTGGCACGCGCGCGATCGCTCAGATCATCGACCTGCTCATCGTCAGCCTCGTCGAGGTTGCAGTGGTCTTCTTCGGCTTTGGCGCGGGCACGGCCACGAACTCCGTCACGGTGACCGGCCTGGTGATCATCGTGTTCAGCTTCATCAACGTCTTCGGATATTTCTGGGTCAGCGAAGCCCTGTGGTCGGGCCAGACCGTCGGCAAGAAGGTGTTCCGGCTGAGGGCAGTCGGGGATCGGGGCGAGCCGCTCACCTTCATGCAGGCGGGGATCCGAAACATCGTGCGCATCGTCGACTTCCTTCCTTATGGATACGGGGTCGGGATGATCGTCCTTTTTGCCAATGGGAGAGGCAAGCGCCTGGGCGACCTGGCGGCCGGCACGATCGTCGTCAAGGACTCAGACCAGGTCAGGCTCTGGCAGCTGGCGGGCGGCAGGCGGCAGGCGCCCCCGCCTGGGATGCCACCTCCACCACTCCCTCCGAACGGACCGCCCGACGGCGCCATCCAGAACCTTCCGGCTCCGCCGCCTCCGCCAGGTGCCCGGGTCATCTTGCCGGCGAGCCCTTACGCGCCGGCATCGGCTGCGGAGCTGATGCTCCGCCGCCTGGATCCGCAGTTGCGCCGGTTCGTCACGTCATATGCGCGCAGGCGTCCCCAGCTCACCATCGAGCTCAGGGTGCAGCTGGCAGGGACCGTCGAGAGCAGCCTGCGTTCCGCCGCGCCGGAGGTCTTCATTCAGCAGGGGCCCCTCGCCACCCTCGATTACCTGGCGGATCTCGAAGGTCAATAGCGCCTCCGGCCCCGATCAGGTGAGCCGGCCGCGCGACATCTCTCCCTGGAGTTCTGCCGGCCCCGGCGCCCCCTCCCCGCGGAGCTCGTTTCGCGAACAGACAGTAGGGCCGCCCCGGGGGTAGTCAGGGCGGCGCCTTACGTGTCAAGGAGCCGGGAGGCACTCCGGCGATTCCTCTGTCTGGATAAACGATCGACCCTGTAAAAAGGCTACGGCCCACCTCGGAAAAACCGGATGATGGTCCGGCCATGCCCAAGGCCACGATCACATTCGTCTGCACCGACTGCGGTGGGGAAACGCCCCGCTGGGCGGGCCAATGCCCGCACTGCCAAGCGTGGAACACGCTCCAGGAGTTCCAGGTCAGGAAGGCTCCCGGCGGCCGGACGAAGCCGGCGTCCCATTCAACTGACGCCCGCCCCATCCCGATTACGGAGCTGGCAACCGAGGCGGCTCCGCGGCTGACCCTGGCTTGGGGTGAGCTCAACCGCGTCCTTGGCGGCGGCATCGTCGCCGGCAGCCTGGTGCTGGTGGGAGGCGAGCCCGGGGTCGGCAAGTCGACCCTGCTGATGCACGCCGCGCAGCAGGTGGCGCTGCGCGGCGGCACTGTGCTTTACGCGTCCGGCGAGGAATCGCCCCAGCAGATCCGGATGCGAGCGCACCGACTCGGTGCGATGGAGGCCGGAATCCTGCTGTTCGCCGAGAACGATCTCGACGCCATCTGTGAAGCCATCCGGTCGGCGACGCCGCAGCTGGCCATCGTCGATTCGATCCAGACGGTCACCGACGCCGGCTTCGAAGGCAGCGCCGGAAGCGTCACGCAGGTGCGGGAGTCCGCGGCTCGCCTGATGCGCCTTGCCAAGGAGGTTGGCGTCCCGATCTTCCTGGTCGGCCATGTAACGAAGGAGGGCGCGATCGCCGGGCCTCGGGTACTTGAGCATATCGTTGACACGGTGCTGTACCTGGAAGGCGACCGGCGGCAGGAGCTTCGCGTGCTGCGCGCCATGAAAAACCGCTTCGGCTCAGCCGAGGAGATCGGCGTCTTCGCCATGGGCGAAGCAGGCCTCCAGGAGGTTCCCGACCCCTCGGCCGCGCTTCTCAGCCAGGCCACCACCGCATCGCCAGGGTCGGCGATCGTCGTGGCGCTCGAGGGCACACGGCCTTTGCTCATCGAGATCCAGAGCCTGGTCAACCCGAAAAGCGACAGCACGATCGTTCGCCGGATCGCCAACGGTGTCGACATCAACCGCCTGCACATGCTCATCGCGGTCATCGAGAAGCGGGCAAGCCTCAAGCTCGGTTCGTCAGATGTTTTCGTCAACGTCGCGGGCGGCATGCGCATCACTGAGCCTGCCGCCGATCTCGGTCTTGCTCTGTCAATCATCAGCAACGATCTCAACAGGCCCCTGCCGGACGGCCTGGTTGCCATCGGCGAGCTGGGATTGGCAGGCGAGGTGCGTCGCGTCGGCCAGCTGGAGCGCCGCCTATCGGAGGCGGCCCGGCATGGTTTCACGCGCGCTTTGATTCCGGCCGGCGCCAAAGCCGTCCGGCCGCCCGGCCTCGACGTCACCGAGGTCCGGACCTTGGCGGAAGCTCAATCCGCCGCATTTTATTCACCCATTACGTCCGGCAGATTCATAAAGGAGGCCGGCGTCTCGGTCTCCTAGGAGGTGTCCCCGTGAAGCGTTCTGAGAAGCTGGTCCGCTGGCTTGGGGCGGCGCTTGGCCTGGTCGGTGGTTTTCTGCTCGGCTATTTCTTGGTCCGAGGAGGGACTCACACCTACCCCGGCTACGTGATCATCGGGCTGACGACGGCGGAAGGTTTGATTTTCGCGTACCTCGGCACGCCGTATGTGTTGGGGGGGTGGCGGACCTTCAACTTCCGGTTGACCAGCACCCCGCTGCCGGACCTCTTGAGCGGCCTTCTTGGCATGGTGGTCGGATTGGTGATCGCAGCACTCATCGGCGTGTTCGTGCGGGACCTGCCTAACGGGGTCCTGGTCTCCGCCATCCTCGCGTTGCTGCTCGCGGCACAGGGAGCCTCCGTCGGGCTCACGCGCCGGTCTGAGCTTGCGGCGCTGTTCTTCGGCGGCTCTGGCGCCGAGCACAAGAGCCACCGCTTGAGTGGTGTGCTGCTCGATACCTCGGTGATCATCGACGGCCGGATTCTCGACATTGCGAAAACCGGTTTTGTCGACATGCCATTGATCATCCTCAGCTCCGTGCTGCGCGAGCTGCAGCAGGTGGCGGATTCCGCGGATGCGACACGGAGGCGCCGGGGGCGACGCGGGCTCGAGGTACTGACCGAGATGCAGAAGGATTCCACCATTCCGCTCGAGGTCGTCGACGACGACTCGACTCCCAGTGTCGAGATCGACGCGCACCTCGTGCGCACCGCCAAGCGAAAGAGCTGGGGGATCATGACCAACGACTTCAACCTCAACCGCATCGCGCGCCTGGAGGGAGTCGCCGTTTTGAATCTCAACGAGCTGGCTCACGCCATGCGCCCTGTCGCAATCCCTGGCGAGGAGATCGTCGTCATGGTGGCGCGAGAAGGCAAGGAGCCCGGGCAGGGTGTCGGTAGCCTCGACGACGGCACGATGGTCGTCATCCAGAACGGGCGCCGTTTGCTCAACCAGACGATCACCGCAGTCGTCACGTCCGTGATCCAGACGTCTGCGGGTCGGATGATCTTTGCCGAGCCGGCGGCCATGGACGGGCGCCGCCCCAATCCCCGGCCGAAGGCGGAAAGTGGGTAACTCGATCACTGTCGGAGCCATCGTTGCGGCTGCCGGCTCGGGCTCGCGTCTCGGTCGCGGCAGCAAGGCGCTGGTGCGCTTGAACGGCAGGACCACCTTGGCGCGCGTGCTGGAGCTCTTTCTCGCACTGGACGAGATCGATCGGATCGTCGTGGTCGGTCCGCCGAGCCGGCTCGAGAATGCCGAGCGAGAGGTGGCGGCGCTCCACCCCCGTAAGCCGGTCGCCGTGAAGGCCGGCGGTGAGAGCCGACAGGAGTCGGTGCGCGCTGGGCTGGCGGCCCTCGGCGAATGCGACTTCGTGCTGGTGCATGACGCTGCCCGCCCGCTGGCGACGGCGACGTTGGTACGTCGGGTGCTCGCGGCCGCCGTGGAGTCAGGCGCCGCGTTTCCGGCCATCTCGCCGCGAGACGCGGTCAAGCGGGTGGAGGGCAACCGGCTGGTGGAGAGTCTCGATCGCTCGCGCATAGTCCTCGCCCAGACCCCTCAGGCCTTTGCGTACGAGCTGCTGGCTCGGGCTCACCGCGAGGCCGCGGACGCCGGTTTGGTCGGCGATGACGATGCCCAGCTCGTCGCGGCGACCGGACACGCGGTCACGGCCGTCGAAGGCGAGCCCGCCAACATCAAGCTCACAACCCCCGAAGATCTCGAGGTGGTAGAGGCTCTGATCAAAGAACACGAAGCCGCGACGACGTGAGGGTCGGGATCGGCTACGACGTTCACCCGCTGCGGCCGGGCCGCGATCTCGTCATCGGCGGAGTCCGCATCGACAACCCACTCGGTCTCGACGGACACTCGGACGCCGACGTGTTGACTCATGCGGTGATCGACTCGCTCCTCGGGGCGGCTGCGCTGGGCGACATCGGCCAGCACTTTCCGGCCAGCGCCCCCGAATACCAGGGCGCCTCGAGCCAGGACCTGCTGGCGATGGTGGTCCGCACCGTGCGCCAGGCGGGCTATCGACTCATCAACGTCGACAGCACGGTGATCGCCGAGGAGCCGAGGTTGCAACCTCACATCGACGCGATTCGCAGGCAGTTGGCGAAAACCCTGGAGATCGAACTTGGGGCCGTCAGCGTGAAGGCGACGTCACCCGAAGGCCTTGGTTCCCTGGGACGCGAAGAGGGAATAGCCGCCCAGGCCGTCGCCCTCATCGAGGCAACCGGCTAAAGCTACCCTTCTTCGGTGACTCTCAAGCTTCACAACACGCTCACCGGCACGAAGAACGTTTTTGAGCCGCTCGAGCCTGGACACGTTGGCATGTACACATGCGGACCGACCGTGTGGAACTTCGCCCACGTCGGGAACCTGAGGGCCTTCCTTTTCTACGACCTCCTCCGCCGGCACCTGCAGGTCGACAAATATCGACTGAACCACGTCATGAACGTCACCGACATCGACGACAGGATTCTCGACCAGGCCATGCACGCCGGCAAGACGATTGGCGAGTACGTGAAGCCGTACGTCGCCGCATTCCTCGAAGACATGGCGGCCCTCCGCGCGCAGCCTGCCGAGCACTATCCGAGGGCCACCGAGCACATCGGCGACATGATCTCGATGATCAACACTCTGCTTGCGGACGGGCATGCATACATCGCGGACGGCGACGTCTACTTCAGGATCGCCAGCTTTCCTTCTTATGGAGCGCTCTCGCGCCTGGATCGAGGCGGGCTCAGGCCCAGTCCGCGGGTGGCGCATGAGGGCGGGCAGTCGGGCTCCGCCCGGCCCCCGCTCGGGGACCATTCCCCCCGCATTCGACAGGACAAATATGACAAGGAATCCGTCAGCGACTTCGCGCTTTGGAAGAAGGCCCAACCAGGCGACGAGCAGCTTGGGGCGGCGTGGGACGCGCCCTTCGGGCGCGGCCGGCCGGGCTGGCACATCGAATGCTCAGCCATGAGCAAGCGCTACCTGGGTGACACCTTCGACATCCACTGCGGCGGCATCGACCTCATGTTTCCGCACCATGAGAACGAGATCGCGCAATCCGAGGCCGCGAATCACAAGCCCTTTGCACGTGTCTGGCTGCACTCGGAGCACCTCGCCGAGGCGAGCGGGGAAAAGATGTCCAAGAGC
>DASXNH010000047.1:0-2823 GCA_036495195.1 Candidatus Dormiibacterota bacterium | reverse complement strand
GGAGGTCACGTGACCGACCTTGCTCGATCCCATCTGTGGACGCGTCGACCCGGATCCTGATCGTGCGCGCCGGCTCCATCCAGTTGTAGTTGACGTTCTCTGCACCGGGGGTCGACCCGATCTCCTCCGCGACCTTGAACGCGATCGCGCGCACCTGGCCGGGCTCCGGTCCGCTCACCCGGTATTGCAGCGGCCACCCTACCGGCGGGCCAAGCTCCAGCGGATAAACCCGCCCGACAACATTCGGGAACTCGGTCGCCAGTGCGTGCTCCAGCCGCGCCTTCACCCGCTCACGCTGCTCCACGCCTTTGGTGACGACCACGGCCTGCGCGAAAAAGTCATTGGGCAGCTGAACATTGAGAGGCAGATAGAACCGTACGGCGCCCTGCCCGACATAGGTGCTCCAGTGGTCGACGTCCTGATCGCTCTTCAGAAGCTTGTCCAGCCGGGCTGCGGCTTCCTGGGTTGCATAGATTGAAGCGTTCTCGGGCAGCTGCAGGTCGACCATCAGCTCGGGCCGGTCGGATGACGGGAAGAATTGCTGCGGAACCAAGCGCATCCCATAGAGCGCTGCCCCGAAAAGGCCCAGCGTGAGGAGGATGGTGACCCAGCGCGCCCGCATCGCCAGCACGAGGAAGCGGCCGAACGTGCGCATGATCGGGCCGGGCTCGCCCGAGTGCGCCGCCCTGGGCTTCTTCAGAACCCAAACGCCGAGCAAGGGGGCAAAGAGGACCGCGACGATCCAGGAGATGATCAGTGCGATCGCGACGACGGCAAAAATCGAAAAGGTGTATTCGCCCGCGGCGCTGCGCGCAAAGCCGATGGGCACGAACCCGGCGACGGTGACGAGTGTGCCGGTAAGCATCGGAAAGGCGGTCGAGGTGTAGGCGAAGCTGGCTGCGTGTTCCTTGTCATCGCCGTGCTCCAGCCGCGTCACCATCATCTCGACCGTGATCATCGCGTCATCGACCAGTAACCCGAGCGCGATGATCAGCGCGCCCAGGGAGATTCGCTGCAGGTCGGTTCCGAAGAACTCCATTGCCACGAACACAGCGGCGAGGACCAGCGGGATAGCGAGCGCAACCACGGCGCCCGCGCGCAAGCCGAGGCTGACCAAGCTGACTATAAGAACGATGGCGACGGCCTCCCACAGGGCCTTCATGAATTCATCTACTGCATGCTCGACGGTCACCGGCTGGTCGGCGACGAGCGTCGGCTCGATGCCGACCGGCAGGTTCGCCGTGATCTCCGCCATCTTCTGTTCGACGTTGCGCCCAAGAGTGAGAACGTCGCCGCCCTTGCGCATCGCGATGGCAAGCGCGATGCCCTCCTTCCCGTTGACGCGGAACATCGGCTGGGCGGGATCGGCGGGCCCGCGCGTGACGCGCGCGATGTCGCCCAGACGAATGATCCGACCGTTCTTTGCGACGAAGTTGACGGCAAGGAGGTCCTGCGCGGATCGGAATGCACCCGAGACGCGGACGAGGATTTTCTCGTCGCCGGTCTGCACAACGCCCGCTGGCGTGACGGCGTTCTGGGCCTGCAGCGCGGCGATCAGTTCGGAGCGGTCCATTCCCAGGCCCGCCAACTGCGCGGTCGAGAACTCGACGTAAACGCGCTCGTCCTGGGCGCCAACGATGTCGATCTTGGATACATCCGGCAGCTGCAGGAGCTGCTTGCGGACGTCAACGACGTAATCCCTCAGCTCGCGGTGGGTGAAGCCGTCCGCGGTGAAGCCGTAGACGATGCCGTAAGTGTCGCCGAACTCGTCGTTGAAGAAGGGGCCGACAATGTCTCGCGGCATCGAGTTGCGGATGTCGTAGACCTTTTTGCGCACCTGGTACCAGATGTCCGGTACCTCCGCAGGCGGGGTCGCGTCCTTCAGGTAGATAAAGATCGTGGCCTGCCCCGCGCTCGTGTAGCTCTTCAGGTAGTCGAGGCTCGGCGTTTCCTGCAGCTTGCTTTCGATGCGGTCGGTAATCTGCTCGAGCGTGTCGCCGACGGTGGCACCCGGCCATTGAGCTTGCACCACCATCGTCTTGATGGTGAAGTCCGGGTCCTCGCTCCGCCCGAGCCGGAGGTAGGACAAGATGCCCGCGACGGCGATGATCAGCATGAAATAGGTCACCAGGGAACGGTGCCGAAGCGCCCATTCGGAAAGGTTGAAGCTCTTCATCAGACGGCTCCCAGAATCTGGACTTTCTGACCAGGGCGCAGGGTCTGTACGCCGGCGGTGACGACGAGATCGCCTGTTTCCAGCCCTTGCGAGATCACGACGGCGGCCGGATCGTGCCGCAGGACGTCCACCTCTCGCAGGGACACAGTCTTGCTCTGCCGATCGACCACCCACACGGCCGGGCGTCCATTTGCCTCGGTCAGCGCGCTCGCCGGGACCTCCATGCCGGGGGGCGCGGACAGTTTGATGCTGCCGCTGACGGTGGACCCCAACTCCATGCCCTGGGGCGGATCAATGATGGCGACCTTGACCTGCCAAGTCCGGGTGGTGGCATCCGCCTGGGGCGACACCTCCCGCACGCGGCCGGTAGCCCGCACGGTCGGGTCGTTGGTCAGGGCGATCTTGACCAGCGGATCGCGCGGGCCTGTCCGCATGAGCTGCTCGGGCACATCGAAGACGGCGTCGCGCCCGCCCTCAAGCGCCTCCTGCACGATCATCTTTCCGGCCTGGACCACTTCGCCCGGCTCGGCGCCCTTTGCAGTAACCACGCCCGGGCCATCGGCGTGTAAGACCGTGTAGCTCAGCTGTTCCTGCGCGGTGCGCAGCTGTGCCTGAGCGGCGTCGATCTGGCCCTGGACGGTCTCGAG
>DASXNH010000046.1:0-37208 GCA_036495195.1 Candidatus Dormiibacterota bacterium | reverse complement strand
CCGTGCGCGCGAGCTGGGCGTGGTAGGCGCGGTAGACGGTGCCCATCGCTCCCTCGCCGATGAGCTCCAGGACCTCGTACTGGCCTAACTTGGTACCCGACTCGATCGGCACGGGGCCTGATTATGCGGTGCGGTAGCTAGCGTGGAAGCGGTTTAACGGTCTGCCTTCCAGCCGCCGCGACCGCCCCGGCGCACCGCCACGATCCCGGCGACGATGGAGAGGGCGATCTCGCCCGGCGTTTTCGAACCCAGGTCCAGGCCGACGGGGCTCTGGATTCGGTCGATGACTTCCTCAGGAACGCCCTTGGCGCGCAGGGCTTCAAGGTGGTGGCCGGTGTGCCGGCGGCTGCCGACGAGTCCGATGAATCGAGGCGCGAATCGCAGGAGAGCCTCGAGGGCCTGGACAAGATCCTCCGCGTCGTGGTCCGTATGTACCGCATATAGCTCTCCGCCGAGGGCTGCCCCGAGATCGTCGAGCGAGGCGATCGCCACGGGCCAGTCGGCATCCTTGAGCCGCTCTCGCCGGGTTTCCACCAGCACGGTGCGGAAGCCAACCTCCGGGGCCAGCCCCAGAAGCGATTTGGCCACCGGCGTCGCGGCGAATACGACCAGCGTGGGAGCCGGGGCGTGTGGCTCGACGTATACCTCGATCGAGCCAAGATCGTGGCCGTAGGTTCGAAGGACTGGTGCTCCGGCCTCGGCGATGCCGATCGCGTCGGCCAGCGCGGCTGCGTCGAACTCGCTGCAACCCAGGGTTCCAGCCAGGGTCGCGGTACGTGACAGTAGAAGCTTGGCACCGGTCTGGGATGGCGGCTCTCGTTCGACTTTGATGACGGTGGCGAGCAACACCTCCTCGCCAAGGGAGATGCGCCGGGCAAGCTCCTCCTCGACGCTAGGCACTGACGCCGGTATGCATGAGAGCTGACGAGATGATCGCGCGCGCGCGCGAGACCTCGTCGTCCGTGGTCCCAAAACCGGTGGTCAGGCGCAAGCTGCCCAGGGCCTCTTCCAGGCTGAGGCCCATCGCCAGCAGGACATGCGATGGATCGAGCGAGCCAGACGCGCACGCCGAGCCACTCGACGCCGCCACTCCCGCCATGTCCAGTGCGAGCAGCATGTCCTCGCCCCGCCGGTCCGCGAATGAGCAGGTGGCGAAGTTGGGCAGCCGCGGTTCACCCCCCGTCATACGACCACCCATCTCCTGCAGGACCTCGCGCAGCTTGGCGGCCCGCACGCCGGTGGTTCGTGCACGGGCGTCGCGACCGCGGACGCAGACAGCCAGCGCCGTCGCGATGGCAACAGCAGCTGACACGTCCTCGTGGCCTGCCCGACGGCCCCATTCCTGCGGACCGCCGTAAAGCTGTGGCTCCAGGCGCACGCCATCTCTCACGTGCAGAAGTCCGCCGCGACCCGCTCCCAGCTTGTGCCCGCTGAACGAGACAAGGTCAGCTCCAGGCGGGACCCGGATCCACCTTGCTCCCGCGCATGCGTCGACATGCACGAGCGCTCCAAGCTCGTGCGCTCGAGCGATCACCTCTGAAACCGGCTGGACCGTCCCGACCTCGTTGTTCGCGAGGCCGATCGACACAAGGCCCGTGCCGCGAGGAATGGAATCCGGGTCGGCCCGCGCGGAGCCGTCGACCCGCGCGATGGTGACCGAGTGGCCCTCGGACTCGAGGCGCCTGACCGCACCGAGAACTGACTGGTGCTCGGCCGCCCAAGTCACGATCGTGCCGTCCTTGGGAAGGCGGCGAGCGACTCCGAAGAGCGCGAGGTTGATTGACTCGGTCCCCGAAGACGTGAACGTGATCTCTGTGCGGTCGGCTTCGAGCGCTGCCGCTGCGCTGTCGCGGGCACGATCGAGCATGGCGCGTGCCGAGCGGCCCTCCACGTGCAGGCTCGACGGGTTGGCGTCCGGGAGATCGCGCAACGCGGTCGCGACCTCATTGAGAACCGGCGCGGATCCAGCGTCGTCGAGGTAGATGCGGCTCACGTGCTGGGCACGTAATGCGGCGCTTACGAGTTAGCCGCGGCTGTGGTCGGGCTGTTGGATGAGCTCCGTCAGGGTTCCCTGGAAACCCTTGAGCATCAGATGAAGGTCGATGATCTCGTCGACGCTGATCGGCTCACGCGCCACCACCGGCTCGGCCGCGATATCTGCGTCGATGTTGTCGATATCGTCGACGGCCCCGCCGGCCACCGCGAGCACAACGATGAACGTCACCTGGCACTGGGCGCACGTGACCTGAAGGTGGAAACGCTCCTCCTCGTGGCTGAGGACCTGGACATCGCACCCTTTCAGGCTGCGCCCGCACACTGGGCAGTTGTAAAACCTCGCCCGGTCGCGGATGAACTCGATGATGCTCATCGCAGACGCATCTTACGCCGCTAGCGCCTGCCCTCGATGCAGGTGCACCCGTGAGGGCCGACCTCAGCTGCATGGACGGTGCCGGCCGGCAGCACCATACGGTCCCCTGCCTTCAGTTCCAGGCGCTGATCGGGAGCCGTGAGCACGAACGTGATGGAGCCGTCCATGCAATAGAGCACCTTCTCGTAGCCGTGAGTGTGGGGCGGGTATCGGTCACCCGGACCGTTTGACCACGAGTAGCAATCGCTTGCCTCGCTGCGCAGCCTGGCCATCAGGTCCTCGGAGGCCATGGGCACGATTCTAAGATGGCGTTGATGAAGCCTCGATTCCTCGCCGACTGCAACGTCGGGCGCCTCGCGCGCTGGTTGCGCGCCCTGGGGTACGACGCCTCGTATCACTCGCGAATCGGCGACGCCGAACTGGTTCGCGAGGCGGCCGCCGAAAGCCGGGTTGTGCTGACGCGCGATCGGGATCTGACCAAGCGACGCGTGATCCAGAGCGGGGCTGTCCGCGCCATTCTCATTCGCGATGACGAGGTCACCAAACAACTCCGCCAGGTCTTCGCTGAGCTGGGTCTCGAGCTCAAGGAGGCGCTCACCCGCTGTATCGAATGCAACTCGGAGCTGGTACCTCGCGTGCCGTCGACGGTGGCGGAACGCGTACCGCCCTACGTGCGCCTCACGCAGTCTCGCTACTCCGAATGCCCGGACTGTGGGCGAATCTACTGGGCAGGGACTCACTGGCAGCGCATGCGCGAGGTTCTCGCGGGGCTATGAGAGACATCCTTCGCCGGCTGTTGGCGGGCGAGCTCACTGAGGACGAGGCGGTGGCGCAGCTCCGCACATTGCAGCTCGAGGAACTCGGTGGCCGGGCGAGGCTCGACCTCGGCCGTTTCCTGCGCCGCGGTCTTCCGGAGGTCGTCCTCGCGAGCGGCAAGTCACCCGCCGACGCGGCTCGACTCGCAGTGGTCATGGCTGAGCGCCAGGGCCAAGGGCTGATCAGCCGGATGTCCGACGCACATCGCACTGCGCTTGCGCGTGCCGTCACGGCGGCAGGGATGCAGATGATCGACTACTCGGATTCGGCGCGAGTGATTCGTCGCGGATTCAGCCCCGAGCCGGTGTCGGGGAAGGTCGGCCTCCTCACGGCGGGGACGTCCGACGTGCGCGTGGCGGACGAAGCCAGGATGGTCGTGGAGGCGTGCGGGCTCGAGGCGCGGCTGGAAGCCGACCTGGGCGTCGCGGGCCTTCACCGGTTCGTCGGTCCCCTGGCATCGACGCTCGAGTGGGGGGCCGACGCCGTCATCGTTGCCGCCGGCATGGATGGCGTGCTGCCCGGCCTCGTCGCCGGGCTCATTGACGCGCCGGTCATCGGACTACCGGTTTCGACCGGCTACGGCCGCGGGGGCGCCGGCGAGGCAGCGCTGAACACCATGCTTCAGTCGTGTTCGACCGGGCTGGTCGTCGTCAACATCGACAACGGAGTGGGGGCTGGCGCAGCCGCTGTGTTGATCGCTCAGCGTCGATTGCGCGGTCGGAGCCACGCCACGATCGCGAACCCGATCGCGCCAAGTATCAGCAAGCCGAAAAAGATCGGAAATGCTGCTCGCGACAAGTCAGCGCCCGTGACAAGGCCAAACGACAGGGCCGCCACCAGGACTCCCAAACCGACCCACGCAAGCAGCCACGGAAAGCCGCGGCGCCGGCGGCCGTAGAACAACAGCCACAGCGCGCTCGGTCTCTTCTTCGGCTCATTCACAACAGGGCGGGCACCTCGGCCAAGCTGGCGATGGTCGGTATGCCTTGTGGCGGCGCTTCCGCCGCATGGGCTGTGACGATCACGGCGCGCATGCCCACCGCGCGCGGACCCTCATAGTCCTCTCGCACGCGATCGCCCACGAACAGCGCCCGGCCGGCGCTCGCGCCGACCGAGGCTAGCGCTGCGAGGTAGATCTCCGGTGCCGGTTTGCGACGGCCGAACTGGCTGGAGAACAACACAGCGTCCATCAACGCTCCAATTCCATTCGAGCTCACCTGTCGCAGCATCATCTCGGACGGGAACGGGGCATTCGAGCACAGGGCGCGCTTGATACCCTGCTCGCCGAGCCACGACAGAAGCTGTAGGGCGTCGGGGTCCACGCGCACCGCCCTGTCCCAGCACTGCTGCTCCTGATCCAGGATCTCGTGCAGCAGGCCGTCCGGCAGATCCAGGCCGGCGCGTCGCCAGGTGGCCCTGTAGACGTCCGCATAGGCCACTTCATCCTCGCCAGGGCTCTCGATCTGCTCTTCGAGCGGCATCAGCACGTCGCGCAGAAGCGCCGCAGCGGCCGGCGCGCCGGCTCCGGTGGCGTCCTCGATGCGCGGGCGGAAACTTTCCAACACCGCGAGCAGGTCGGCCGTCGGATAGGTGAAGGTGACCAGCGTCCGACCGTAGTCGAACAAGACCGCGTCGATGCCGGCGCGCGCTGGCACTCGGTGGCGGTTGGCCCTTGTTGAGTGCATCCGCATATCCTGAGGGCGTGGCGCAGCCGAAAAGATTGACGCACCTCGACGAGCGCGGCGCGGCACGAATGGTCGACGTGGCCGACAAGCCAGCCACTGTTCGCGAGGCGCTGGCCGAGTGCATCATAAAAATGGCGCCTGACACCCTGCGAGCAGTCAAAAGCGGCACCGCCGCCAAGGGTGATGCGATCCAGGTCGCGCGGGTCGCAGGAATCATGGCGGCCAAACGCACTTCCGAGCTGATCCCGCTCTGTCACCCCCTGCCGCTGACCAGCGTCACGCTCGATTTCGACTTCGTGCCGGGGGCGGTCCGCGTGCTGGCGAGGGCCAGGGTTGTCGGCCAGACAGGGGTCGAGATGGAGGCCCTGACTGCGGCGGCGGTCGCCGGTCTCACACTGATCGACATGACGAAGGGTATCGAGCGCGGCGTGTCGATCGAGTCAGTCAGGTTGCTCGAGAAGTCGGGCGGCCGCTCCGGCACATGGAAGCGCGCCACCGCGAAAGCCAAGCGTTGAGCAAGGCACACGTGATCACGGTCAGCGACGGGGTCTTTAACGGCCGCCGCGAGGACAAGAGCGGTCCCACGCTCGTCACCCTGTTGAGGAGGGGCGGGTTCGAAACTGGCGACCCCGAGGTCGTTCCGGACGAGGTGGAGCGAATCGCCGAAGCGATCGAGACGGCGGTCACCCGCGGAGCGGTCATCGTCGTGACCACTGGTGGCACAGGCCTCGGTCCTCGCGACGTAACGCCTCAAGCGACGGCAGCACTCATCGAATACGAGGTGCCGGGGATCGCCGAAGAGATGAGGCGTGTCGGTCTCGCGAGCACCCCGATGGCGGCGCTATCCCGAGGACTCGCCGGTAAACGCGGCCAGGCGCTGGTCATCAACGTGCCCGGCAGCCCCCACGGAGCCACCGAGTCGCTGGAAGCGGTTATGCCGATGCTCGGCCACGCGGTAAATCTGCTGCACGGCGACACTGCGCACTGACACAGGTCCATGAATCTGAATGCGGACCTTGGTGAAGGCGCCGGCGCTGACGAGGCAATTCTCGGTGTCGTGGACAGCGCTAACGTGGCCTGCGGAGCGCATGCCGGCTCGATAACCATATCGATAGCCATGGCGTTGCGCTGCCTGCAGCTGGGGGTTGAGGTCGGCGCGCATCCGGGCTATGACGACCATGGGAGCTTTGGCCGGGTCGAGGCTGCGCTCTCTCCGACAGAGATCGAGGCCCTGGTCGCCTTTCAGGTCGCGGGGCTCGCGGCGGTGGTACCGATCGCCTACGTCAAGCCGCATGGGGCTCTCTATCACCGGTGCCAGAACGATTCCGCTGCCGCTGATGCGGTGGCGCGCGTCGCGAGAGCACACGGGGTGGGTTTGCTCGGTCAGCCGGGATTCGAGATTCTCGAGGCGGCGGGCCGCGCCGGAATCCCCGGTTACCGCGAGGGCTTCGCCGACCGGCTGATGATGCCCGACGGCAATCTCGCGCCGCGCACGCATCCTGGCGCTTTGCTGAACCCGGTGGCGGCGGCGTACCAGGCCGTGGATCTGGCGCGGTCGGGAAGTTACGACACCATCTGCGTTCACGGAGACTCAAAGGGCGCCGCGGATACGGCAACAGCCGTGAGGCAGGCCCTGCGCGACGCCGGGGTGCAAACGCGACCGCTGGCCCAGAGGTGAGCGCCGGCGGAGTGGTCATCGGCGAGCTGCACGAACTCGAGGACGTTCGCCAGCTCGCGGCTCTCCTGGCTGAGGTTTGGGAGCGGCCAGACGACCCGCCGATCAACACCGACCTGCTCAAAGCTCTCGCCCATTCGGGGAATTACGTGGCAGGCGCGCGTGTCGGTGAGCGCTTGGTCGGCGGCCTGGTCGGTTGGCTGGGCACGACCGCTGCCAACGAGATCCACATGCACTCCCACATACTCGGTGTCGTTCCAAACAGCCAGGCGACAGGCCTCGGGTTCGCCCTGAAGCAGCATCAGCGTCGCTGGTGTCTCGAGCACGGGATCAAGATCGTCGAATGGACGACTGACCCCCTGGTCGGCCGCAACGCCTATTTCAATCTGACCAAGCTCGGAGCTCGCGCGAACGAGTACCTGGTCGATTTTTACGGACTCATGACCGATGGCCTCAACGCCGGTGAAGAGTCCGACCGGCTTCTCATCAGGTGGGAGCTCGATTCCCCACGGGCCAGGTCGGCGGCCGAGGGCAGAGCTGCCGAGCCTGACCTGGAAGGTCTCGTTCGCGACGGGGCTGCAGTCGTGCTTTCCATTGGCCCCGCAGGTGAGCCAGTGGCCGGTGGTGCTTCCGACGCACGCGTTCTCATTTGTCAGGTGCCCCAGGACATCGTCGCGATGCGGCGAGCGGCCAATGCGGTCGCTCGGGCCTGGAGGCTTGCTCTACGGAGCGTGCTGCAGGATGCTCTAGGAGCTGGATACAGCGTGACCGGAGCGACACGCTCCGGCTGGTACGTGCTGGAAAGTCTCCGGCCCGAATAGACTCAACCTGTGCTCGCGGTTGGGGACAAGGCTCCGGACTTCAAGCTTCCGACCACCGGTGGCCATGACCTCACGCTCGCCGAGGCACTCGAAAGGCACAAGGCGCTGGTCTTCCTTTTCTATGTGCTCGACTTCACAGGTGGTTGAAGGACCGAGCTGACCGAGTTTCGGTCCAGGCACGAACAGGCGGTTGCGGACGGGATCGGGATCTACGCGATCAGTGTCGACTCCGTTTTTTCTCACGAAGCTTTCGCCAAAGAGCTAGGCGGCATTCCTTTTGAGCTGATCGGCGATTTCGAGCGCACCATGGTCTCCGACTATGGCGTGCGGCGCGATGACGTCGCCGGGTACCGAGGCATGGCGAGACGCACCGTGTTTGTGATCGATCATGCGGGCGTCATTCGCTGGGCATGGGAGCGGACGAAGGATCAGCCGCTGCCCGACTACGACCTGGTGCTCGCCGAGGCCAAGAAAGTCGCCGAGGGCTAAGTCCCATCGCCTCAGAGGACATCCAGAGCAGCCGCCAGCGTCTGACGCATCTTCTGCGCGCGCTCCAGCGTGATGTCAGCCAGCCGCAGCTCGTCACCAGGCAGGAGCTGAGCGGCGATCGGGAGCGATGCGCTCACGACGCAGGCCACGATCGGGTAGCCACCGGCGGTCGGGTGGTCGGCCATCAGCAGTATCGGTTGCCCGCTCGGCGGCAGCTGCACGACCCCTACCGTGAGCCCGAACGACAGAAGTTCTCCGCCGGCGGCGACGAGCTGTGGACCATCGAGGCGATACCCCATGCGGTCCGAATGAAGGCCCACTTTGTAGGAAACCTGGAAAAGCAGACGGCGACTCTCTGGATCGAGCCTCTTGAGGTGCGGCCCGGCAATCGCATGCAGCGTGTGGTCGCTGTACGCCGGGCGCAGCGGCTCGGGCATGTGGCGCCCGGCGAGTGCGGACTTTCTCGCTTCCCCCATGGCGTTCAACGTGTCGCCGGCCTTCAACGGCCGGCCATGCATGCCGCCTCTCCCGGCCATGAGGTTGGTGGACTGGGAGCCCAGCCAGCGGTCGCCTTCGAAGCCGCCCGCGATTGCGATGTACACGCGCGCTCCACTCCGCCTGCCTGCGAATGTCAACCTGTCGCCCGGCTCGAGGACGAGGCTGGTCCAGCTGGGCATTGCGGCGCCGTTCACCCGGGGATCAAAGTCGGCGCCCGCGATCGCGATCAGGCACCTCTCGTCTGCGAGCAGGGTGGGCCCGCTGACGGTGCACTCGAGCGTGGCGACGCCAGGGTCGTTGCCCACCAGCAGGTTCGCGGCCGAGTGCGCGAATCGGTCCATGGCACCGCCGGCCTGCACGCCGGCGCTTACCGCGTTGGGACGCCCCAGGTCCTGCACCGTCGTGAGGACTCCAGGGTTCTCAACGTGGAGGGTCGGCGTCATTGTTGAGTTGAGAAGAACTTGATCCTGTCACCGGCGCGGAACAGGCAGGGTGGGTCGGAGTCAGGTAGGAAGAGCCTGACGCTGGTGCGCCCGATGAGATGCCAGCCGCCTGGAGTGGGCAGCGGATAGATGCCGGACTGCCGCCCTGCTATCGCGACCGAGCCGGCGGGTACCTGGGTCCGCGGGACGTCGCGGCGTGGCAGCGCCAGCTCCTCTGCAAGAGGACCCAGGTAAGCCCACCCGGGCACGAAACCGACGAGAAATACCCGATAGATCGGTCGCGTGTGGATTTCGATGATCTTGGCGCGAGACAGTCGAAGGCGCTCGCCGACCTCCTCGATATCAGGGCCGTCGTAAACGACCGGGATCCGATGCAGGCGCCCAGGCTCGGCCATCGGGGGGCGCCTGGCGGCAAGTCTCTTGATCGCGGCGGCGAGCGACTCATGAGTCGCATGCTCCGGGTCGAAATGAACCGTCACGCTGGCATAGCCCGCGATCGCCTGGCGTACGTCGCGGCGTTTCTTCAGGGCGGTGGCCAGCGCGATCGCCCGCGTGTTGATTGCCGTGTCGAGCCGTGCGCTCAGCTCAGCCAGCAGGGCCGTGTCGCCAAGGGGCTGGATTCGCATCTACCGAATCCGTGCGCCGGGCGCGATGTGAAGTGCAGCGCTCGCGTGCGCGCTGACCAGGATCGCGTAGAAGATGCCCGGCACGAGGCCCACGCACAGGAGCCCAATGCAAGCGACACCCAGAGCCCATGCGGTGACGATTGCTGCAGCCGCGAGATTCCAGGTCGCGAAGTCTTGACCAACGCTTCGGAGCGTCGTCCGCACATCGAACAGGTCGACCGGACGGCCACTCGAAGCAAAGCGGTTGGTTGCGTGGGGCATCAGCAGGAGCATCACGAGCCCCCATGGAAGCGCGAGGATGGCTCCCGCCGCAAGCTCGGCGTACAGCTGGGACTGGCGGGGGTCGCTCACGCGCCACAGATGACTGTGATCGACAAGCGCCGACAGCGGGCCGAGCGCAAGCGCGAACGGGGCCGCGATGATCACAACGACAAGAGCAATCCAGAATCCGTCAGAGAGGAGCCTGCCCCACGGTGTCCAGGGTGGGAGGCCGCGTCCCGGGTCGATCGCAGCCCACCGGGTCGCCGCCACTCCATAGCCCAGCAGAGGTATGAACGCGATCGGCAGCAGTACGACCATCGCGAGGCCGATCAACCACCTGGACCGCAACTCGCCTCGAAATGGCCAGGCAAACGACGCCGCGACGAGGTTCACGACGCAACCTTACGGTTGGCGCGCTCCCTGCACGCCCGCGGTCGAACCGAGGGTCGAGGGCAACTCAGATCGATCAGGTCGCGGCGCGCTGCCGAAACGACCGCCTGGAGGCGCGAGTGGACTCCAGGCTACTCGACGACGTGCCTCACATGCCTCTGCACGGTGTGGGTCGCGATGCCCAGACGGCTCGAGGTCGCTGGCCGATTTGCACAACCTGGAATATCGCCGTCCGGCGCCGGCCTTCTGGTCACCGATGAGTGATTCCCCTCCGATCGCCTGCACGCTCTCTTCTGGTCGCGCACGGCGATGCGGAGGTTGTCCTGTCGGGCGGGTTCCAGGAGCGGGGTGCCCTTGACTCGTGCGGCAGCCAGGCCATCTTCGCTGATCGGGCCGCGCGCGCTCAACCGAGCGCTGCTCGGTCGGCAGATGCTGATCCATCGCTCCACCATCTCGGCCGCCAAAGCGCTCGAGCACCTCGTCGGCATGCAGGCGCAGGCACCCACCTCGCCTTACGTCGGGTTATGGTCGCGACTCGAAGATTTTCATCACGCCGAGCTCAGCCGCCTGGTCGCGAATCGTCGTGCGGTGCGCATGTCGCTGATGCGCTGCACCATCCACCTGGTCACGGCCCGTGACTGCCTTGCGCTGCGGCCTGCAATGCAGCCCGTACTGGAACGAGGTCTCTTCGTCGGCAGCCCATTCGGCCGACAGATCGAGGGAGTCGAAATTGACGCCCTGCTGTCGGCGGGTAGGGCCGCGTTGGACGAAAAGCCGCGCACCACCGCGGACATGCGCAAATTGCTGGCCAAGAGATGGCCGAGATATGACTCCAATTCCCTGGCCTATGCGGTTCGCTACCTGCTGCCGATGGTGCAGATACCGCCGCGCGGCTTGTGGGGCGGCCGCGGAGTCCCAACTTACGTGACCGCCGAAACATGGCTCGGCGATCAGCTCAACTCGGATGTCTCGCCCGATGCGATGGTCATGCGTTACTTGAAGGCATACGGGCCTTCCACCATTGCCGACATCCAATCGTGGTCGGGCCTGACCAACGTTCGCCTCGTGACCGAGCGCCTTCGACCGCGCCTGCACACGTTCCGCGACGACAAGGGTCGGGAGCTGCTTGACGTGCCCGGAGGCTTGTTTATCGACCCCGACGCCGAGGTGCCGCCCAGATTTCTGCCGGATTACGACAATGTGCTGCTTGCCCACGACGATCGAAGCCGGATCCTGGCGAAAGAACATCGCCAGCTGGTTGGCCGCCCGACGCTCCTCGTCGACGGGTATGCGATCGGTTTCTGGAAGTTGGCGCGGGAAAAGGGCGCGGTCGTGCTCGTAATCGAGACGCTCAAGCCACTTTCAAAGGCAGACAGAAAGGCGGTCGAGACCGAAGGGATTCAGCTTCTCAGCTTCATTGCCGCCGAATCGACCATCAGGGACATCAGGTTCGTCAAATAAAAGCCGAGCTGGTCCCTGAGCTACCCGCCGGTCGGGTGTTGAGCGTGCTCCGATGGTTCCACGTCTCGCGGCGGCCCGCCTCCGGCGTACTGGTCGTTGACCTGCACGACCTCCTCGCCGGGCGCCTGGTCGCTGGTCTGCGGCTTGGCTGTCGGCGTCGTCTCCTTTGCTTTCCTCTTGCGGTGGGGCATCACCAAAACCGTACACCGCCCAAAACGCTCAGCGCCTGATTCGTACCTGCACCTCGTCAGCTGAGGCGGTGAACTCGACGTCGCCGGCGCGCAACCGCATTCCGTCTTCCAGCCGCGTGGCGACGATCGCCCCATCGAACACCAGCTCATCGAAGCGTTCTCGCCCCTTGCCGCCCATTCGCACGACCACCCCTCCAGGGCTGCGCCACACGCCATTCCCAACGGCCTTGAAGCCGGCGGTCAGCAGCTCCCCGATTCGATCTGGTGGCGGTGGTGCCGGTTCCACCTTCGGCCGGTTGACAGGTTTCGCCGGCTTGGCAGAGTTGGCGTCCGGCCGCGGTCCAGGCTTGCGGAAGCGAGCTTGCTCCAGCGACAGCCGCAGCAGCTCTGAGCCTTCTTCCTGCTCGAAGAATGCGGACGAGATTCGGCTGGCATCTCGAGAACGCCGAATGCAGTTGGCGCAATCCGCGTCGGTTTCCACAGCTGAATACGTGTCGGTGTCAAGCGTTTGCCCGCACAACGTTGTGACCGGACCGCTTTTTGGCACGCGAGGCGTGAGGTGGATGCGCCCGCCGCTCTTCCGACGGACCGACTCGAGCCGGACCCCAGACATGCTCACCGCACCGACGATAGCGCTAACTCAGCGCGGCGGACCGATGACTAGAGCAGGGATTCGATCGCCTGGACTACCTCGGGGGATTCGGGCTCGACCTTCGACCGGAACCGGCGAACGACGTGCCCGTCCTTGCCGACCAGGAATTTCTCAAAGTTCCAGCCGACGTTTCCGGCCTTGCCGGTGTCGTCCGGAAATTGGCTCAGAATCGCGTAGAGCGGATGCTGGTTCGCTCCTTTCACATCAAGCTTCCCGAACATTGGAAACGTCACACCGTAGTTGACACTGCAGAAATTCTGGATGTCCTCGGCATTACCAGGCTCCTGTCGAAAGAACTGGTTGCACGGAAAGCCGAGCACCGTGAAGCCCCTCTCCGCGTAGCGATCCTGCAGCTTCTGAAGGCCTGCGTATTGGGGCGTGAATCCGCACTTGGATGCGGTGTTGACGGCAAGAATCACCTTACCTGCGTAAGCCGCGAGGCTGGCCAGCTTGCCGTTCAGCAGCGGCAGCTCGATCTCGTGGATTGAGGGCGCCTGGGTTCGACTCATGTCAACTTGAATTCAAGCCCGGACAGCGCTATTCCCGCTGGTTCTGGCCGCGACCAGGAACGCCGCCATGCAGACGGCGGCAACAGCGGACAGGATGGCGGGGGCCCAGGCGATGCCGAACCAAGCGATCCCAAGACCAATGGCCGGTGGGATGATGCCGCCGCCCACCATGGTCGCGGGAAACAGCCACGAGGTCGCTCGCGAATCGCCCGGTCTCAAATTGGCGAGCCAAGCCAGGGCGGTCGGAAAAATGGGCGCGATCGCAAGGCCGGTGACCACGTACGCGATCGGGGCGGCCATTCCATTGAGTGCCACGAGCAGAGCTGCGGCCGCGACGGCCGCGCCTGTGATCACGACCGCGGGGGCAGGCACGCGTTCGGGAATCACCGCGCCGAGCAACCGTCCAATGGCAAAGGCCAGCCAGAAGCCGGACGTGATCGAGGCGGCCTCGAGCGATTGAAGGCCCACAGATTCCAGGTGCGAAGGCATCCATCCGCCGACGCCGGTTTCGATCCCGACATAGAAGATGAAACCGACGACAAAGATGACGACCAGAGCTCTGCCCCTTTGTGAACCCGCCGCGGGCTCGCCGTCGCCATTGGCGGTTCGCGTCACCAATGGCAGCCGTCCCTGGATGCGGGATACGGCCGGGATGAGCAACACGGCGAGAGCGGCCGCCGCGCCGTATAGCGCTGTCAGGTGATCCTGGCCCAGTCTCGAGATCAGGATCGGGCCCGCGACCGAGCCGAAACCGTAAGCGCTGTTCAGCGCGTTGAGCAGCGCAGATCGACGCGGTCCCACGCTGTGAGCCACGAGCTGGTTGAGGCCGAGGTCCAGCCCCCCGAATCCGAGTCCGACCACCCAGACGCCCGCGAGGAACGTGGGCCAGGTTGGCGCGAGCGCGACACCGGCACATCCGGCGGCGAGGCAGCCCAGCCCCGCCCAGATGCCGACGCGGCCAGAGACGCGTTCCATTCCCCACATCCAGGCGAAGACACCGATCAGCGCGCCGGCGAAGTGGGCGCTGAACACGCTGCCGGCCTGGGGCAGGCTGATGTCGAAGCGCCGCACCAGGTGCTCGAGCAACGGTCCATAGGAAGCTGCCAGCACGCCCATCAACAGAAAAGCGGCGGCGGTGGCTCCAATGGCGGGCTTCGGCAGGATCACTGGGTCACCTGCACGTGTCAGCGATGACCGATCCACGCCTTGAGACATCGCAACATCGTGACGGGAAGTGCCGCCCGGGGTCGCGCCAAGGCCGCCCTTATGATCGATTCGATGTCCATCAAGGTGCTGGCGTTTGACGGCGACGACACCCTATGGCACAACGAGTCCCGCTTCAACGTCACTCAAGGCGAGCTGCGCGAGCTGCTGCGCCGGCATGTACCAGAGGCTGATGTCGACAACCACCTCTACGACGTCGAGATGCGCAACCTCAGCCTGTACGGCTATGGAGTGAAAGCCTTCACGCTTTCAATGGTGGAGACCGCAATCGAGCTCACCGGCGGCCGGATTCCGGCGGACGATCTCCAGGTGATCCTCGGCTGGGGAAAGCGGATGCTCGCCGCACCAACCGAGCTGCTCGACGGGGTCGAGGCGGCACTGCGCGATGCTGGCGCGCGGTACTCGCTGCTGCTGATCACAAAAGGTGATCTGTTCGATCAAGAGAGCAAGCTGGCGCGCTCAGGCCTCAGCGAGCTGTTCACGGGAGTCGAGATCGTGAGCGACAAGACGGCGGGCACCTACCGCTCGCTGTTGAAGCGGCGCGACATCGAGCCGGAGGAGTTCGTGATGGTCGGCAACTCTCTCCGATCTGACGTCGCCCCGGTGGTCGCGCTGGGGGCTCGCGCGGTTCATATCCCCTATCACATCACCTGGAATCACGAGCACCTGCCCGATGACGCGCTGCCGGCTTCTGGCTGGCACAGACTTGGCCGCATCGGCGAGCTCGGAGCGCTCCTGGAGTCGATCGATCGGCCGTCCTCGTAACCGGCTCCAGACCGGGGAGGGAGATACCCGGTATCGGCAGTCCGAGTTGGCTTAGACTCCGCTTGCACTGTCAACGATCGCGGAACAATCGGGAGGAACTCGCATGAAACCATGGGCGGGTGTGGTGGCCATCGCGGCCTTGGCGGCAACCGCGTTAGCGGGAGTCTCTTGCGGAACGGCTTCGCCGGGGCCAAGCTCCAGCTGCGCTAAGACCTACAAGGTCGGTTTGGTGACCGACGTTGGCAAGCTCTCGGACAAGTCCTTCAACTTCGACTCCTTCAACGGAGTCCTTGACGCGCAGGCCGACCCTTCGCTTTGCGTCACAGGCAAGGCGATCGAGTCCAGCGTTGAGACCGACTACCCGAAGAACATCCAGACCTTCCTCGACGCCGGCTACGACATGATCGTGACCGTTGGCTTCAAGCTCGGCGATGCCACGATCAAGGCCGCCAAGGCCAACCCCAACGTCAAGTTCGCGATGGTCGACTTCGCCGACTTCGCGGAGCTCGGCAAGCCCACTCATCCGGCAAACCTGGTCGGGCTGACGTTCAAAGAGGACCAGCCTGGATTCTTGGCCGGTGCCCTCGCCGGCTTGATGACGCAGACCAACGTGGTCGGCGTCGTGGCCGGCCTCAAGGCCGTTCCGGCCGTCGTCAACTACGTCGTCGGCTATACGAACGGAGCCAAATACACCAACCCCAAGGTCAAGGTGCTGAGCATCTACCAGCCTGAGAGCGGCGCCAAGGACTTCAACGACCCCGACTGGGGCAAGCAGCAGGCGCTGACCTTCTTCGGACAGGGCGCAGACGTCATTTTTGGCGCCGGCGGCAACACCGGAAACGGCGCACTGATCGGAGCCAAGGAGAAGGGCAAGATGTGCATCGGGGTCGACGTCGACCAGTACATCTCCTACCCAGACGTGGACTCCTGCCTGCTGACGAGCGCAACGAAGCACCTCCGCCAGGCTGTGAAGGCGGCGATCGCGACCATGGTCAACAACACCTGGACAGCTGGAGTCAAGACTTTCGACCTCACCAACGACGGGGTCGGCCTTGCTCCGTACCACGATTGGGACTCCAAGATCTCGGCTGACATCAAGGCCAAGATCACCGACATCATGGGCAAGCTCAAGGACGGTTCACTCAAGACCGGGGTCTAAGTAACTGTCCACGCCGGCGGCTCTCAGACTCACCGGGATCGTCAAGACCTACGGTGAGCTGAGGGCCAACGACGGCGTGGACCTCGAGGTCCAGTGGGGCGAGGTCCACGCCTTGCTCGGGGAGAACGGCGCCGGCAAGTCGACGCTGATGAACATCGTCTACGGCCTGGCGCGCGCGGACGCAGGAACGGTCGAGTTCGACGGCAAGCCGGTGCAGGTCCACAGCCCGCAAGACGCGATTCGCCTTGGTATCGGAATGGTTCATCAGCACTTCATGCTGATCCCGGTGCTGACGGTCGCCGAAAACATCGTTCTCGGGCACGAGATTCAGAGCGCGGGGGTCATGGATCTCAACGGTGCTTACCTCGCTGTGCGGAAGCTGTCCGAACGTTATGGGCTGCAGGTCGACCCCAAGACGCGGGTCGAGGATCTCCCGGTGGGGATTCAGCAGCGAGTCGAGATCCTCAAGGCGTTGTATCGAGGCGCTCGCCTCCTGATCCTCGACGAGCCGACGGCGGTGCTCACACCGCAGGAGATCGCGGGCCTCTTCCAGATCGTCAGGAACCTGACCGCGGAAGGGAACGCGGTGATCTTCATCACCCACAAGCTGGCCGAGGTGATGGCGGTGGCGGACAAGATCACAGTCATGCGCCGTGGCAAGATCGTCGCGACGACGACCCCGAAGGAGTCAAAGCCACCTGACCTGGCGCGGATGATGGTGGGGCGGCCGGTCTTGCTGCGGGTTGACAAAGGGCCGGCGAAGCCCGGCGATGTGATGCTTCGGGTTGAGAACCTGGTCGTGATGGACCGGCGCCAGACCGTTGTCGACAACGTCAGCCTCGATGTGCGGGCGGGTGAGATTCTTGGTGTGGCCGGAGTGGAAGGCAACGGCCAGAACGAGGTGGTCGAGGCGATAGTCGGCCTGCGCGCGACGCGCGCGGGGCACATCGTGCTGGGCGGCCGTGATGTATCACGGCGCTCGACGCGCCGCCGGCTGCACTCGGGTCTTGGGCTGATTCCGGCCGACCGACACCGGCAGGGGATCATCCTCGAGCTGCCGATCTCGGACAACCTGATACTGAACCGCTACGACCTTCCGCCGTATGAGCGCTGGATCGTGCGCCAGTTCAGAGCCATCCGCGCCACCGCCGAGCGTTTGATCAAGACATTCGACATCCGCGCCCAATCTCCGGACCAGCCGGCCGCCTCGCTGTCCGGCGGGAACCAACAGAAGCTGGTCGTGGCGCGCGAGCTGGGAGCTGGTCCGAAGGTGCTGATCGCCAGCCAGCCCACGCGTGGAGTCGACGTCGGCTCGATTGAGTTCATCCATCGCCAGATCATCAGCCAGCGTGACGCGGGCCTCGGCGTGCTTCTCGTCTCTTCTGAGCTGGACGAGGTGCTGGCTCTCGCGGACCGCGTGGCAGTGATGTATCGCGGCCGCATCGTCGCGGTGCTGGACGGAGAAGGCGCCGACCGGGACCGTGTCGGTCTGTTGATGGCTGGGGCTACGTAGTGCGCGAGCGGCTGCGGATTGATTGGATCCTCAACGCGATATTCGTCCCGCTCGTGTCGGTGGCCGCCGGCTTCGTCGTTGCCGGCATTGCGGTGGCCGCCACCGGCGCCGATCCGCTGGCAGCTTTCACAGCGCTGTTCCAGGGGGCGTTCACGAACCGGAATGCTTTCCCGGAGACCCTGGTCTCGACTGTGCCCTACGTCTTTCTGGGCCTCGGGGTGGCATTGGGATTTCGCGCCGGGCTGTTCAACATCGGTGCGGAGGGTCAGTTCTACATAGGGGCGCTGGCGGGCGTCTTCGTCGCGTACTCCATCCACGGCCTGCCCGCCATTGTCGAAATTCCTACCGCTCTGGTGGCCGGCATGGCCGGTGGTTTTGTCTGGTCTGCAATCGCGGGTTTTCTAAAGGCGCGCTTCGGCGCTCACGAGGTGATCACCACGATCATGCTCAACTACGTCGCTTTTCTCCTGGCCAACTATCTTGTCGACACGCCTGGCTTGATGCTGGCACCAAACGTATCGACGCCGCGGACTCCCGATGTCGACCCGAACGCTTTGCTGCCGATCATCTTCGCCGGCAGCCGCCTGCATTTCGGGTTCATCCTCGCGCTGATCGCCGTGCCTCTCGTCTGGTTCCTCATCGAGCGGACCACGATCGGTTTCCAGCTTCGCGCAGTCGGCTTCAACCAGGGCGCCGCGCGCGCTGCCGGAATGTCCGTCGGCCGCACCATGGTTATGGCCATGGGCCTGTCCGGCGCCCTCGCCGGGGCAGCAGGCATCGTCCAGGTGCTGGGCGTGAGCCATCACATGACCGACTCGGTGGCTGCCGGCTACGGATTCGACGCGATCGCCATTGCACTGCTTGCGCGGTCCAACCCGTGGGGCATCCTGCCGGCTGCGCTGCTGTTCGGCGCCATGCACAGCGGTGCGAGCTTCATGCAGCTCCAGACGGACGTATCGTCGGATCTGATCTCGATCGTGCAGGCGTCGGTGATCATCTTCATCGCGGCGCCCGCGATAGTGCGGTGGATCTTCCGCCTCCGGCCTGAGGCGGCGCGCTCAGTCCAGATCACGAGTCGCGAGGCAGAGACGCCGGTGTGAACACTTTTCTCAGCCAGCTCGACCCGGTGAGCCTGCTGTCGATCACGCTGGTCACTGCGACACCGCTCACCCTCGCCGCCCTCGGGGGCATGATTTGCGAGCGGTCGGGCGTGGTGAACATCGCGCTCGAGGGCATCATGCTCACAGGCGCTTTCGTCGGCTACGCGGCAGCCTTTGCGACGCACAACCTATGGCTGGGAGTGTTGGCGGCAATTGCGGCCGGCATGTTGATTGCAGGGCTGCACGCGGTGTTGTCGATCAATTTTCTGGTCGATCAGATCGTCAGCGGAACCGTCATCAACATTCTCGCCGTTGGAATCACCGGGGTGTTCTATCGACAGTTCATCGAATCGCAAAACACCGCAGGGCCTGGAACCTTCCCTCAGTGGAACATCCCGGTCCTGGCGGACATCCCTGTGCTCGGACCGATCTTCTTTCAAAACCAGTTCGTCACCTACGCGATGCTGGCGCTCATAGTGATCGTCCACTTCACGCTCTTCCACACCGTCTGGGGCCTGCGCACACGCGCATGTGGCGAGCACCCGCGAGCGGCCGAGACGGCCGGGATCAACGTCTACTTCGTGAGGTATGTGAACGTCATCGCCTCGGGCGCCCTGGCTGGTCTCGGCGGCGCCTACTTCAGCCTTCAGCAGATCGGCAACTTCCTGCCGGGCATGACCGGAGGCCGAGGATTCATCGGGTTGGCCGCGATGATCTTCGGCCAGTGGACGCCGCTCGGTGCGTTTCTCGCGTCCCTCCTGTTCTCGGGATCCGACCAGGTGGGCAGCCGCCTCCAGAGCGTGTTCCATGTAGCTATACCGCTGCAGTTCCTGGGCATGCTGCCGTACATCCTCACGATCGTGGTGGTGGCCGGCGCGATGGGCCGCGCGGTGGCGCCGGCCGCGGTCGGGAGACCGTACAAGAAGAGCTGACGCGATGAACGCCCTCGAAGTGATCGGCCGCAAGCGAGACGGCGGCGAGCACTCACCGGACGAGATCGAGTTCCTGCTGTCGGCCTACCTTCAGAGGCAAGTTCCTGACTACCAGATGGCCGCGTGGCTCATGGCCGTCTGCATCCGCGGCATGACGCGAGCGGAGACGTTGGCCCTGACCATGGCGATGGTCCGCAGCGGGGAGGTGCTCGACCTCAGTGTTATCGAAGGGGTGAAAGTCGACAAGCACTCCACGGGCGGAGTCGGCGACAAGGTCACCCTCATCGCAGCGCCGCTGGCGGCCGCATGCGGCGTGAAGGTGCCCAAGCTGAGCGGGCGCGCGCTTGCGCACACGGGCGGGACGCTTGACAAGCTGGAGGCGATACCGGGCCTCACTGTCGACCTCGAGCCGGAGCGTTTCATCCGCCAGGTGAAGGAGATTGGGATCGCGGTGGCGGCGCAGTCGCCGCGCCTGGTGCCTGCGGACAAGGCCCTCTACGCTCTGCGTGACGTGACCGGCACGGTCCCGTCGATCCCGCTCATCGCGTCGAGTGTGATGTCCAAAAAGATCGCAGCGGGGGCGGACGCGATCGTGCTCGACGTGAAGTTCGGCCGCGGGGCCTTCATGCCCGACGTCCAGTCCGCGACCGTCCTGGCTGAGGAGATGGTATCGCTGGGTGAGGGAGCCGGCCGGCGGACCGTGGCGCTGGTCACCGCCATGGACGACCCGCTCGGCATCTTCATCGGGAACTCGCTGGAGGTCGAGGAGGCGATCGCCGCCCTCGAGGGCGGGGGCGATTCCGAGCTGGTCGAAGTCTCCCGGCAGGTGGCGACGGAGATGTGCCGGCTGGCCGGCATCACAGCCGATCCAGCTGAGGCGATGCGCTCAGGCGCCGCGATCGCCAAGTTCAGGGAGATGGTCGCCGCCCAAGGGGGGCGGCTCGACGAGGGCCTCCCCCACGCGCCGAGCGTGAGCGTGGTCGAGTCGACGGCAGAGGGCTACGTCCGGTCGATCGACGCTCTCGCCCTCGGTCTCGCCGCCCTCGAGCTTGGCGCCGGCCGGCTGCACAAGGACGACACGATCGATCCGACTGCCGGGCTGGCCATCGATGCGCTCGTTGGCAGCCATGTCGCACCAGGCGATCCCCTCGTCCACGTGCACGCTCGCTCGCCGGAGCTCGCCGGGAAGTTGGCGGCCAGACTCCGAGCAGCCTGGAAGCTGAGCCCGGCCAAGGTCGAGCGCGGACCGCACGTGCTCGCCCGGGTCGACAAGGACGGCATCACAAAGGCCGATAGACTTCGGTCCGACAAATGAAGGACGGAAAGAAGTACCACGTCGGTCTGGCCAAGGGCGAGGTCGGCGACTACGTCCTGGTGCCCGGCGACCCTGGCCGCACTCCATTGATTGCCAAGTTTCTGGATGGCGCGCGGGAGGTCGCTTTCAATCGCGAGTACCGCACTTTCACGGGCATGGTGGGCGGCGTGCCGGTCTCGACCATGTCGTCGGGCATGGGCGGACCGTCGGTCGCGATTGGGGTCGAAGAGCTCAGCGAGCTGGGAGTGCATACCTTCATACGCGTCGGCACCTGTGGCGCCGCCCAGCCTCAGATCAAGATGGGCGACCTCGTCATCGCTGAGGGGTCGGTACGCACCGAAGGCACCTCCAACGGTTACGTTCCCACGGAATATCCCGCGATCGCCTCGCGTGATGTCGTCAACGCGTTGGTGGACGCGGCGACGGCTGCCGGCGCTCCGTACCACCTTGGCGTCATCCGCTCTGTCGACGCCCTCTACTCTGACCTGGTGCCAGACCAGATGCCGCGCTCGAACGAGCTGAAGGAGGAGCTGGCGATGTGGTCGCGCGCCGGCATTCTGTGCAACGAGATGGAATCCTCGACTCTCTTCGTCGTCTCCCGGATCCGGCGCGTGCGGGCGGGGACGCTGAACCTATGCGTCGACGAGATGGGTGCGGGCGAGATACATCACGTTGACCCTTCCTACATGGACCGCATGTTCAAGGTCGCGGTGGACGCGATCCGGATCCTGATCGAGAAAGATCGTGCCGCTAAAGGTAAGTAAGCATCCGCTGGTTGCGGACAGCCTCGCGGGCCTCCGCGACCACGCCACAGAACCAGAAGAATTCCGTGAGCTGGCTCGAAAGGTGATCACTCTTTTGATCTACGAAGCCACCGCAGATCTTCCCGTGCGCAAGGGAATTGTCCAGACCCCTCTCAAGGAATCCGCTGCGACGTTCGTCGAGAGTGAGGTGGTCGCCATCCCCGTCCTTCGGGCCGGTCTCGGGATTCTGGGCCCGGCCCTGGAGCTCCTGCCTCGAGTCAGCGTTGGTTACATAGGACTGGAACGTGACGAGGAGACGGCAGTGGCGCGGATCTACTACCAAAAGCTGCCGAGCCTCGCCGGCAAGGTGCCGCTGCTGCTGGATCCGATGCTGGCCACCGGCGGTTCGGCCGCACAGGCCCTCGATCTGATCAAGGAAGCGGGTGGCCGAAACCCACGCATGATCTGCGTCGTCGCCGCGCCTGAGGGGGTGAAGGTGCTCGCGGAGCGGCACCCCGAAGTGGAGATCTATACGGCCGCGCTCGACGAGGGGCTGAACGAAAAGTCCTTTATCGTCCCGGGCTTAGGCGACTTCGGCGACCGTCTGTTTGGGACCGGCTAACCGAATTTCACTTCGTACGCAACGTCGTTGCAGCGCTTCAGCTCCTCGTCGCTCAGGCCCATCTCGGACGCGAGCTCGAACTCGCGGCTAAGGGTCGTGTCGGCCACGGTGCGCGAGTCGGTGCTGATGGTGCAGCGAACGCCGGCTCGGACCAGCGCCGGCAACGGGTGCTCGGAAAGGCTCTGAACCGCTTTGCACTTCCAGTTCGCGGTGGGGCACAGGTCCAGGGCCACACCCTCCGAACGAATCCTCTCCACGATGCGCGAGTCGCGCGCCCCGATCACGCCGTGGGCGATGCGCTCCACGCCGAGGTCAAGCGCCTCCTCGACATTTGACGGCTTGCCCGCCTCGCCTGCGTGGCAGGTGAGCCTGAGGCCGGCCGCCCGCGCGGCCTCGAACGCCGGTCGCTGGTGCGCTGCGGGGTAACGGATCTCATCGCCGGCGAGATCAAAGCCGACCACGCCTTTCCCGGCAAAGCCTCCAGCCTCTTTGGCCAGAGCAACGTTGTCCTCCACAGTGTCGTGGCGCATAGCGCAGACGATGGCGACGGCTTTCAGGGGCGCAGCTGCGAGACCTCCCAGAACGGCACTGATCACCTCTGTGATCGACAGTCCATTGCGCAAATGGAGCCGCGGCGCCCATCGCACCTCGAGATAGTCGATGTTTTCAGCCGCGGAATCGACACCGAGCTCTAAGGCCACCCTGAACAGGGCTTCGGCGGTCTGGAGAATCGTTATCGCATCTTCGAAGTACGAGATGTACGCAGCCTGCGTTGGACAATCCGGCGGCGCGACCAGGCGCAATCGGCTGGGGTCGAAGCCTAGTTTGGCCCACAAGATTCCCGCTGTTGACTGGCGTACCGCGCCATCGAGGTGGCAATGCAGCTCGGCTTTGCGCCAGGCGCGGTATTTCGAACCCCTGACGTCAGTCGGCCCGGAGTGCTCTCGCGGCTCGCCCGCAAGGTAGATCCCTATGTGAGTGAGTAGATGCCGGGCAGCTCGCGGTACAACCCGGCGTAGTCGAGGCCGTACCCGATGACGAACTTGTCGGGTATCACGAAACCCGTGAAGTCGATAGTGGTTTCGACCTCGCGTCGTGCCGGCCGGTCGAGGAGGGCGGCCAGACGCAGGGACGCGGGCCCCAGCCGCTTGAGGCGCTTCGCGATGGCGCCGATCGTGCGCCCTGAGTCGACGATGTCTTCGACCAAAAGGACATGGCGTCCGACCAGCGGGCCCTCGACCATATGCGCCAGCCGAAGCCGGCCGGCGCTGGTGCCAGAGCCGTAGCTCGCCGCCCGCATGAACTCCAGCTCCGCGGGAATCGTGAGGCTGCGAAGTAGGTCGGCGGCAAAGACCGTTGCGCCCTTGAGGATGACGACCATCACCAGAGGCGTATCGATGTCCGCATAGGTCTCGGAGATCTGCTTACCGAGCTCACGCACCCGCTTCTGGATACGCTCCGCCGAGATCATCGCCTTGGCATTGCCCCGCACTGAGATCGGAGGCTTCTTGGTCACGACCTCAAGCATGCGCGTACAGCTTAGTAGCTACCGTCAAACGCCAATCGGGTGCCAGATGGTCTTCATTTCCATGAAGGCTGTGACGAGATGCGGACTGCGTTCACCCGGCGGCAACTTGACGACGCGCTTCACGTTGTCCGCCGCGGCGGCCTCGACAGCGCCCACCTCATCGGGAGTGCAGCCACTGACGTCGATCGCGTTCACGTCCATGTGCGATGCGAGCCATGGCAGCAGCTCCTTTCGCTGGCCGCTGAGCACGTTGACCACACCTGAAGGAAAATCGCTCGTGGCGAGGACCTCAGCGAGAGTCAAAGCCGGCAGCGGTCGATCCTCGGGCGCCAGGGCGACGACCACGTTGCCTCCACACAACGCCGGCGCCAGGCGGCGCACAAGTCCCACTAGAGACGGCTCCTCCGGCGCGACGATGCCCACCACGCCTGTGGGCTCCGGGATCGTGAAGTTGAAGTACGGACCGCTTACCGGATTGACAGTTCCGGTGACCTGCGCGAGCTTGTCGGTCCAGCCCGCGTACCAGATGAGAACCTCGACTGTCTCATCCACCTCGGCCCGTGCTCTTCTGCCGCCGCGCAGCAGCTCCTCGAACTCCGCGCGGCGCGCATCGAGCATCTCGGCGGCCCGATACAGGACCTGGCCGCGATTCATCGCCGTGCGCGCGGACCACCCCGCGAACGCCGTGCGGGCCGCGCGCACCGCATCGCGCAGGTCCTTGCGAGAGCCTCGCGGCACGTTCACCGAACCCTCCGGCCTGTACGCGCGCCCGGACTCCGAGCGGACGAACTCGCCGCCCACATACTGCTTGTAGGTCTTGCGAACCTCGACTCGGTCGCCGCCGTTCTTTGCGGCCACTAGGCGAGCTCGAGGTAGGGCAGGAGTCCGTGGACGCCGCCCTCGCGTCCGTATCCCGACTCCTTGTAGCCGCCGAAGGGCGAGGTGGGGTCGAAGCGGTTGAAGGTGTTGGCCCAGACCACGCCGGCTCGCATGCGCTCCGCCATCCACAGGATCCGCGAACCCTTGTCGGTCCAGACACCGGCGGAGAGGCCGTACGGTGTGTTGTTGGCCTTCTCCACGGCCTCGGCGGGAGTGCGGAAGGTGAGCACCGAAAGCACCGGCCCGAAGATCTCCTCGCGCGCGATCCGATACGACTGCGACACGTTGGTGAAGACGGTTGGCGGGAACCAGTAGCCACGCTCGGGAAGCTTGCATTCGGGCTGATAGATCTCGGCCCCCTCCTCGATGCCGGACTCGACCAGCCCCTGGATCTTCTCGAGCTGCGCCTTCGAGTTGATGGCGCCGATGTCGGTGTTCTTGTCCAGCGGATCGCCAAGCCGGAGCGTCGAAAGTCGCTGCTTCAGCTTCTCCAGCAGAGGCCGGGCGATCGACTCCTGCACCAAGAGCCGGCTGCCCGCGCAGCAGACGTGGCCCTGGTTGAAGTAGATGCCGTTCACGATCCCCTCGACGGCCTGGTCGAGAGGTGCGTCCTCGAAGACGATGTTCGCCGCCTTGCCGCCGAGCTCCAGGGTCAGGTGCTTGCCGCTGCCCGCGAGCGAGCGTTGGATCATCTTGCCGACCTCGGTCGAGCCGGTGAACGCAACCTTCTTGACGCCAGGATGCGACACGAGCAGCGATCCGGTCTTCCCCGCTCCGGTGATGATGTTGACGACCCCGGCGGGCAGCTCGGCCTGCTGGCAGATCTCGGCGAAAAGCAGAGCGGACAGCGGCGTGGTCTCGGCGGGCTTGAGCACAACTGTGTTGCCTGCGGCAAGTGCCGGCGCAATCTTCCACGCCAGCATCAAGAGCGGAAAGTTCCAGGGGATCACCTGGCCGGCCACTCCCAGCGGGCGCGGCCGGCGATTGGGGAACGCCCATTCCAGCTTGTCGGCCCAGCCCGCGTAATAAAAGAAATGAGCCGCGCTCAGCGGGACGTCGACGTCGCGCGATTCCTTGATCGGCTTGCCTCCATCCATCGTCTCGACCACCGCCAGCTCGCGCGCTCGCTCCTGGATGAGGCGCGAGATGCGAAACAGGTAGCGCGCCCGGCGCGACGGCGCCATCCGAGACCACGAGGTGAAGGCTGTGGCTGCGGCGGAAACTGCTTTGCCGACGTCGACCGCATCCGCCTCCGCCACCTCGGCGAGCTTCTGCTCGGTGGCGGGATTGATGGTCGGGAATCGTCTCTTGCTGTGGGGCTCGACCATCTTGCCGCCGATGAACAGGCCGTACCGCTGCTGGATGCGGACATGGTCGATGGCTTCTGGAGCAGGGGCGTAGTCGAAAGTCTGCTTGGCAAGCTCGGCTGCCTGACGCTTGGTGATGGCCATCAGTCGATGGTGAAGTAGTCGGCCGATTGGTACACGCCGCTGCGCTCCTTGTCGATCTGCATCAGCACGTCGTTGAGCAGCGTCGACGCGCCGAGGCGGAATCGCTCCGGGGTCATCCATTCGGCGCCCAGGGTTTCGTAGAGCACGACGAGGTAGGCGATCGCCTGCTTCGAGGTGCGGATGCCGCCGGCCGCCTTGAAGCCCACGGGCCGGCCGGTCTCGCGCATGAAATCGCGAATCGCCTCCATCATCACCAAGCTCACGGGCAGGGTCGCGGCCGGCTGGACCTTGCCGGTCGAGGTCTTGATGAAATCGGCGCCGGCCGCCATTGACAGGATGCTCGCCCGGCGCACGGCGTCATAGGTGCCGAGCTCACCGGTTTCCAGGATCACCTTGAGATGGGCCGGGCCGCATGCCTCCTTGACGGCCACGATCTCGTCGTACACCTTCTGATAGTCGCCCGACAGGAACGCCCCGCGGTCGATGACCATGTCGATCTCGTCGGCGCCGGCGGCCACCGCGTCGGTGGTCTCGGCCAGCTTGATCGACGTGAAGCTCTGCCCCGATGGAAAGGCGGTGGCCACCGAGGCGACCTTGACACGGCTTCCCCGCAGCCGGTCACGGGCCTCGGCAACCCGCGCCGGGTAGACGCAGATGGCGGCCACCGAGGGAACCGAAGCATCTCCCGGTTTCGGGCGGATCGCCTTGGCGGACAGGGCCGCGACCTTCCCCGGGGTGTCCGAGCCCTCGAGCGTGGTGAGGTCCATGCACCGGATGGAGAGGTCGAGCGCCCAGAGCTTCGACGCCTTCTTGATCGAGCGTTTCGCCAGGGAGGCGGCGCGCTCGTCGGCGCCCACCTCGTCGACGCTGCGCACGCCTCGCATCAACGAGCCGAGGTGGGTCAATGACAGCGCCGTGGCCACGATTCGATTATGCGCTGGACCGAACCGGGCTCTGGTCCCGGCGGACCCGGGGCTGAGGCGCCCTCAGCCCTCGACGAAGGTCGTCGCGGTTTCCTGGATTCGGCCAGGCGAGCTTGCCCTCAGGTAGGCGAAGACGATGGCCCCGAGCACCAGCCATGCCAGGACTATCCACGGGGCGGCGTTGGCCGGCGCCGTCAGCGGGGTGATGCCCAGGCCGCCGAAATCGATCCCGAACGCGGCCAGCAGGACCGGGATGAAGATGAGAGTTCCGGCGATCGGCACGATGACATTCCAGATGACGTTCAACTCGCCGCGCTGCTCGCGCAGGTAGAAGAACAGGTTGCTCAGGTTGGTCAGCATGTAGATGAGCACGATGATCAGGGTCGCAATCGTGCCGAGCAGGGCAAATGCCAGAAGCGGCCCGCCCAGGGCGAAGCCAAGGACGATCGCGACCACGATGCCGAGCGCGCCCTGAACGTGAACCGCGATGTAAGGGGTCTTGTATCGGGGGTGGATCTGAGCGAGGGCCCTGGGCAGGATGCCGACCCGGCCAAGGGCAAAGCCGACCCTGGAGGCCGCGTTCGCGCCCGCGCTCGAGTTGGCAAAAGCGCTGTTGATGATCGCGAGGAGAACGAGGATCGAGACCGGACCCCACACCTTGGACGCGAGTCCGTCCCAGGGATCACCGTTGTTGAGAGCAAAGAAGCCCTTGGTGGGGTCGGCGGCCACATTTGGCCCGAAATACACCATCGCGGCGTAGTAGCAGATCAGATAGAAGACTCCGATCAGCACGCACGAGAGGATGACCGCGCGCGGAATCGTACGCCGGGGATCCCTGGTCTCCTCAGCCAGCGGGAGCGCGGCCTCGAATCCGATGAACGCGAGAACCGTGTACACCATCCCAGCGAACACGGATCCCCAACCGTGCGCGTTTCCCGTGTTTGGGCTGAAGACGCTCAGAGTGTTGCTGGAGCCCGCCGCGATGATGAGCGTGATCGCGAGAGCCAGGAATACGAGGATCTCGAAGGCCCCTAGAAAGACCCCGGTCTGGGTCGAGATCTTTACACCTCGGTAGACCAGCAGCCAAACACCGATGCCGGCAACCGCGGCGAACGGTGCCCACAGCCATAAAGGCGTCCCGAAATGGTTGTTCAGGAAAACCGCGATCACGTTTCCGAAGATCAGATAGAGGAGCGGTGCGACCAGCGGCTCGGCCAACATGAATCCCCACGCCACGAAGAAGCCAACCGCGGGGTGCAGGCCTCGCGCGCTGAACGTGTAGAGGCCGCCGGCGGAGGGGAGGTGACGCGCGAGCTGGCCGATGCTGATGGCCACCGTGAGGCACGCCACCAGCGCCAGGATCACGGCGAGTGGCGTGGCTCCGCCCGCATACGTGACGGCGAAGATGATCGAGAAGGCGACCGCCGCCGCGGGCGCCATGTGGGTGATCGATTGAAAGAGAACCTGTGGGAGTCCGATCGCGTCTCGCTGAAGGCCCGCGCCGGCCGGTTGAGCCGTGGTAGCCATGAGTCCCCGTCCTCCTCTGGCAGTCGGTCGCGTGTAAGCAGACAGATCGTAGGCGAGGCGAGCGAGGAATGGAAGATAGGTGTCAAATCATGAGCGTGAGGCTCCTTGTGGCGGCCCTGATGACGGTAGTGCTTTCAGCTTGTGGGGGCGCATCCACCGTAATGGCGACGCCAACGCCGGTCGATATGGCGGTGGTCAAGTTCAAGGTGGGCGATGAGTCGTTCCGCGTCAAATTGACCACCAAGGCCCAGGTTGATGCGGCAAGGGCCGCGAAGGCAGGTGGTAGCGCTCGAATTCCGAACGGCAGCATCGTCACCGGCGCGGAAGTGAATTCCGGCTGGAGCTGGCATCTGGTCAACGTCGCATTTGCCGAGGCAACCACGGAGGTGTGCGACGGGCGGCCATCCGACGTGGAGCAGGCTGGTGTCAACTTCGGTGGTGGGCGTTACTGCCCATGGACGGCCGAGATCGTCAGCATCGAGGCGGCGTAGGGCGAGCTACTTCCTGCGGCTGCCCACGAAGCAATCCCGACCGAGTCCGTCGAGCGTGCCGCGAGGCGTCTGGAGCACGAACCCGACCTCGCGCAGGAGTCGCCGCCAATCAGAGCGCGAAAAGAGACCATAGGTGTGGCGATCGTGTTCGACACGCATCCCACCCTTGCGGTCGCGGATGAGAATCGCAAAGTCGACGAAATAGCTCGTGTCGCCCGGATCGGGGTCCGTGGTCCACTGCAGGAACCGGACGCTGCCACGGTCGGTGTCGTTGCCTCCCTGGTCGACGTTCTCGACAAAGGTCTCGCGCACGAAGTCGGGGGCGAAGAGTGCGGCACCGCTGGGCCGGCAGTGGACGAACGCGGTTTTTAGCGCGGCCCGTAGATCGGACTCCGTGGTCATGTGGCAGATGGCGTCGTGGACGAAAACGGCGTCAAAGGTGCGGCCCAACCGCAAGGTGCGTAGGTCGGCCTCGATGTGCTCGCACTCGGGGTTCAGAGCTCGGCTGACCGCGAGCATGTTGGGCGAGAGGTCCACCAGCGTCATGTCAAAGGTTGCCTTGAGGTGGAAGGCGCTGTTGCCGCCGCCGGAACCAAGTTCGAGGACGGTTCGCGGCGAGGGTGCGGAGGACTTGAGCAGCACGCGCCTGACGAAGGCCGCTTCGTCCCGATAGCCCTGCGGCGTCGAGAAGGTCGGCCACCACTCGGCCAGCTCGCCATACAACTTTGGCTGCGACATGGATGGATTGTGGCCGAGACACTACTGCAGGAGGTATCTCTGGAGGCCGGGTTGCGCGACCTGGTCGTCGGCTAACCAGCTATAAAGAGGAGGAGCGATGAAGTTGGGCGAGTCCCCGCGGTGGCACTGACGGAGGGGCAATGACAGTTGATGAGTTCGTCAAGGCGAATGTAGCGCCCGAGTTCAAGCCTGTGGTCGCCGCGATCAGAGCGCTGATAAAGGAGTGCGCTCCGGCTGCCGAAGAGGTGATGAGCTACGGCATGCCGGTGTACAAGGGCAAGTCGCTGTTTGCCTGGATCAATCCCCCTAAAAAGGACGTCACCTTGAGCTTTACGCGGGGAGTGAGGCTGCAGGACAACTACAACCTGCTGCGGGGCACCGCAAGGGCAGGCACCAGGCACGTGAAGATGCGAACCCTTGCCGATGTCAACAGGCCGGCCTTGGAGGATTACATCAGGCAGGCGCTGAAGCTGGACAACGGCTGACCAACCCGCGCATCGATCGTTTTCCGCTCAGTTGTGCACCACTGACGGGTCAACGTCGTCCAGGGCGTCAGTGACCATCGGCAAGAAGTCGTTTACGTAGGTTTCAGCAGCCTGCAGCACTGCAGTCTTGGTTCCTTTCGCCGTCAGGGCAATCAGCGCCTTCAAATGCGAGATTCCCTTTGGGAGCTGAGTCCGAAAGGCGTGATCGTCGGCGGCAAACTGGGGCGGCGCTGGGGTGGTCCTTAAAGCAGCCAAGAAGCTTTCATGAACGATAAGGCTCACAACCATCCTCGCGTGACACTTCTGCGGATCCACGAACTGCACCTGGTTGGGCGCCGTCCGCGTGACCTTGCCTAGGCACACCAGCGCCGCAACATTCGTTGTGCTCGTCGCCTCGTCGGCGGCCTGGATCTGGATCCAGTAGGTCTTGATCAGCGCGACGTAGTTCAGCGTGGCGGCATCCGGCGTAGGCGAGGCGACGACGGCCGGGGTCGGGGTCGGGGTCGGCGAAGTTAAGCTCGCCTGTGTCGGCGAGCTACCGCATGCAGTCGAAAACCCGCCCAGCATGACGCCGAGAATTGACGCAACCGCCAATTCGCGGCGTCGCAGCAGACTCACCGAGGCTCCCATTTCAGGTACTGGGTCAAGCTTTCGCTTCGGCTCCAACGAGGCCCAGCTGCATCATCAGCTCCATGACGTCCAGGTAATGGCGCAGGTAGGTGATCTTTCCATTCGAAACCCGCTGGACCGCCACGTAGTCGAGGGTCACGTGCTTGCCGGTCGGCGGCACATCGCCGGTCGGCAGACGCAGCGGCCCTGTATGCGTGCCAATGAAGGTGCCTTCTCCGAGCACCTGGTCGGCGTCGCCGACGATGTTGTGATACCGGACCTGGCGATCGGGAAACGCGTCGGTCCAGAGTCGGAACCACTGGCGAAATCCATCCTGCCCATGAAAGTTGAGTCCGCCAGGTGAAGGCAGCTCAATGCTTGGGCTGGCCAGGGCGACGAATCTCGACTCATCCTTGGCGTTGAAGGCCGCGATCGCCTGCTCGAGTACCTGTTTCGCTGACATCGTCCTGCCCTCCTAGAAGTGCGAGCTCTTACCAGCTATACGTCTACGGGCAGGAGATTTCCGTCAGGAATTTCAAGAGGCGGCGGACAAGGTCAGAAACACCCGGCCCGCATCAAGATTTGGATACGCGTGGTCGAGGTCGTCGATCGCGCGCATCAGCTGATCGAACGTGATGCGGTAGCCGTGGCCGAGCGTAATTCCAGGGTCGTTGAGGATGAACCTCCCTGATGAGTCATAGCCAACCACCACCAGGTAGTGCGAAACCGACCAACCGGGCTGCTCGTGGTGAGTGAAATAGCCTGGATAGGTTGGATTGCCCAGCCCGTGCGTTCGCACCCCGACGATGAGCGGGCGCCCCAGGGCCAGCTGCTGCTCCATTGCCAGCGGCGCCGCGGGTTGGACGGTATACGTCCAACCCATGTGCTCCTGCGCGACCTCGCCCAGCTGCTGCGGAGTCAGATCGACTGCAGGCTTCCACACGGTGATCTGGCGGATTGCGCGGTCCGCGAGCAGAGGGTCGATCAGGCGACCTGACCGATCGCCGAGCAGGTAGTCGTCGACCATGAGCAGGCTGGCCTCCTCACAAGTGTGCTGTCGTGCCGACCAGTCACCCAGAGGGGCTTGCGTCGTGAACGGAACGCGCAACACGACCGCACGTGGAAGGCTGAGCAGTTGCGGGCGGGAGTCCGGCGACGAGGTGACTGGACTTCGCGTGCTGGCTTCAACCAGGGGTCTGCGAGTCGAGGCCGAAGGTTGAAAGACACACGCGCTCGACGCCGCCATGGCCAGGAGGACCAGAACGATGGCGCGTTTCACGGGTTCGACAGTAGGGAATGGCATCTCAGACGGTGGGCACGTTGACTGCGATTATCTCTGTGAACGAGGGCCCGTCAACCTGGAAGCTTATGCAGCCGGTCCAGCCGGTGGCAATTCCCTGACGCCAAGTCCACAGCACATAGTTGGTGCCATCTACCGGGTACGTGGCAATTGGCGGATGCGCCGTGTCGAAAGCAAGGTCCACGTACAGGGGTCCGAAGGTCGGTTCGGAGGCGAACACGCGGCCGGTGGCGTACGGACCGATGAAGACAATCGGGTGGCTCGCCGCCTTCAGATCGCGGCCTCGGAGCAGGATCGGCCCGGCGAGACCAGGTTTGGTCATGCCGCTGACATCGTAGAAGTCGCCCCAGGAGGTGTGGGTGTGCACGCCACCTGCGACGTACACGGGTGCAGCGCCCCACAGGCCGGTCGATGGATCAATGACACGCCTGGCCTGCACGAAGTAGCGGGACCCTCATCGGCCGCGCTTCGAGCTTGGCGAGTTCTGCCGCATCGGCCGGGCTCATGGTCGGGGACGTGCTTGCGGTTGGCGTTGGCGACGCCCTGAGCATCGTCGGTGAATGCGAGGCCACCGACTGCTGCCCGCAGGCGATGGTTACCAGTAGGAGCAGAACCTGAAAACTGCCGATGGCAAGCCGACGCGCCATGGACCTCACCTCCTGCCGCGAATTGGACCTATGTTCGATGTACGCGGCGGCGAGCCTGATTTCCGTCAGCAACCTTCGGTCGATTGCGGCACCGCCGGCAATTCGTGGGCCACGCGCAGCAATTACGGTCTAGATTGCTGACGGAGATTTGAGGGCTCCGACCGTATAGGAAAGTAGATGGCCGTCCAGCCCGGCTCGCTGCACCTCGTCCAGGCCGCCAAAGAGGGCGACGACGCGGCTTTCGAGCTTCTGCTCGAGCCGCTGCTGGATCAGGGCTACCGTCTCGCCTGCGGGTTTCTGCACGACCACCAGGCGGCCGAAGACGCGGTCCAGGAGGCCGCGATCAAAGCGTGGAAAAAGCTCGACCGCCTGCGCGAGGGGTCCGAGATGCGGCCGTGGTTTCTCGGCATCGTCGCCAATGAGTGCCGCTCGACCATGCGATCGCGATGGTGGGGCGTGCTTCGCGCTGATCAGACGGAGGGGATCGTGCAGCCGCGGGAAGACACGATCCTGGAGGGAGTCGAGCTGCGCAGGGCGCTTCGAGCGATGGAGCCTGCGAAACGGATGGTGCTGGTTCTTCATTGGTACCTGGACCTGCCGCTGGGCGAAATAGCGGTCATCACCGGCTCGAGCGAGCATGGCGTCGAAAGCCGTCTTCTCCGCGCCACCCAGGAGTTGAAGAGGCGGATGGAGGCTCAGCGTGGAAGACCTTAGCCTGCGCAACGAGTTCCGCCATGCCCTGGACGCAGTCACCCCGCCGGCGCCATGGCTGGCGGCGAACGTTCGGACGGAGCTGCGGCGCCGCCACCGCGAGCAGCTCGGCGCCAGGCAGAGGCGGCGGTTTGGGCTGACCCTGTCGCCCGGCGCCACGAGGTTGCTGGCCATCGCCCTGGTCGTGCTGCTGCTGGTGGCCGTCGGTGGAGCCTTCCTGGCCATCCATCGCTTTGTCTTGCAACCGATACCAATCCACCCGCATCTCGGCGCTGTGTCCCGCTCGTGCGCGAGCACCAACGTTGACATGATCACGGCCAAGGTCGGTTGGCAGGGGACCGCGCGGACGACGGATGGCGGTACGACATGGCGAGACGTTTCGCCGCCGGCGATTCCAGTCGCGGGCAAGGGCGGCGGGACGGTTTGCGCCCTCGACGCCAACCACGCCTGGGTGACCGAGGCCACGAACGGCAGCGGGTGCTCTGGCAAGGGACCCTGCGCGGGCCCCATGGTCGGCGAGCTGTTTGTCATGTCCACCGCCGACGGCGGCGCAACCTGGCGAACGAGCCAGCCAATTCGAGGCAGCGGACCGAGCACCGAGCTCGATTTCTTCGACGATCTCCACGGATGGCTTCTCACTGACAGCTTTGCTTCCAATGGGTCCAATCGTTCAGTCCGAGACCTGTTCGCCACCTCAGACGGCGGAATCAACTGGGCCCTCAAGGCGAGCGGATCGTCCGGGGACGGCTCCGTGCTGGGTAATGCCGGCCTCCCGTGCAACCAGACGGGATTGACTTTTTCGAGCCTCACCACAGGGTGGCTGACCTGGGACTGCGCGCAAGGCCCCGGAACGAACTCGGCCCAGGTCTTCGGTCCGCAGGTGGTGGCTGTCACGAGAGATGGCGGCGCTACCTGGAGGGCCGTGAGCCTGCCTTCAACCGATCTGACCTGTGGCGCGATGCCGCCGATCTTCAGCGCCAAAGTCGGCGTGCTTTTGGTGACATGTCCATCCGGCACCCTGGTGTACCGGACCGCAGACGCAGGGCAAACGTGGCTGGCTGGTGCGAGCACCCCGACCAGCCAGGTCGACTTCGTTGATGGCGCCACGGGTTTTTATTTCGCGTTCGACAGGGGCACCAAGCTGACCACGCTCTACTCCTCCACAGATGGCGGGCGCGTTTGGGCGGTGGTCAAGGCCGGGCTGTTTGCGGGGCGGAACGTCAACGACTTCCAGTTCATTGATGCAACAACGGGCTTTGCCAATGTTTCGAACTCACCAATAGCGTGGGTCACCCACGACGGGGGCAAGAACTGGGCCCTTCCTGCTCCGTACCGATCGATTGGAAATCAGATCTGCAACGTGCCGGTCGATCCCGGCGCCGGCGCGGCTCCGATTGCAGTGAAAATGTTCAACGCCACCTCCGGGTGGGCAGCCGGCGCGCGTCGCACAACCGACGGTGGCGCAGATTGGACCAATGTCGGGCCACCATCGGCTCCTTACCGTTCAGCCTACGGAGCTGGCTACTACCTGGATCCGGACCACGCGTGGATAGCTGAGGTGGCCGGCAGCTCGACTGCCTGCGCGGATCGCGTGGTGGTCTTCAGCACCGCCGATGGAGGTGCGACATGGAGGCACGGCGCCGCGGTGACGCCGGCGATCTCTGGAGGATTGGGTAACGTCTCCATCGACTTTGTCGACTCGAATAACGGCTGGCTGCTCATCGGACCACGGCTATACACGACATCCGATGCAGGGCACACGTGGAGCTTGGTATCGGCGGACGTCGCGCTCAGGCTAACCGGCTGCAGCGCTTCCGGGTCGCTGTACTTCTCATCGAGGACAACGGGCTGGATGCAAGTGCAGTGCAACAACGCAAGTCCAAGCCTGGCGGTCACCCACGACGGCGGCGCCAACTGGAGCGCCCAGACAATCGTCAAATCGCAGTGCTGTCCCGATAGCACGCTTCCGAGCTTCTTCGATTCGGCCGATGGGGCGGCGGTTGATTGGGACGGACCACTGCTTGTCATGACCACGGACGGTGGTCTGACGTGGGTCAGGCACGGACTGCCACGGCTGTCCTATTTCACGTGTATCGGCAAAGGCGGAGCCTCGCGCTGCTCGAACCAGTACATCGTGGCGTTGAGCTTCACCAATCCCAACCGGGGTTGGGCGATTGTGACCAACGATCTAAGCGGGCGAGGCGGTCCGTTCTCAGTCACCGTTGAACAATCTAAAGATGGCGGCAAGACGTGGATCAACGCCAGGGCTGACCTTCCGCGCGTCAACTCGTTCTCCGATCAGAGTCAGTGGAACCTGACGTTCATCGACTCCAATACGGGCTTCTTGTGGGTTGGCCCCAAGCTCTTTGCGACATCCGATGGTGGCCACACCTGGAAGCGGGTGCACGTCACCTTCAGCTGATCGACCCGGGTGGTCGGCGCTCCGAATTAGGCCGTTACCGAGCTCCCGCGTACGGCCTTGATCAGCTCACCGGCGAGCCCCATCGACTCCTCGTTCAGCAGGACGGTGTTGTTGAAGGTGAAGCCGCCGAATCCGGCGTCCATGTATTTGCCGATCAGCTCCGCGGCCTGATCCACGTTCACGGCAGTGGCCACGGCGCGCCGCTCCGGCGGTAGGCTCGCGATTATCGGCGCGGCGTCCTTCTCGCTCCTCGCCAGCACCAGTCCGCCGACGCCCAGGGTCAGCAGCACCTCCGAAGGATTGCGCTTGACGGCCGCGCAGTGCTCCTCGAAGATCCGCTTCTTGCGCTGCAGCTCTTCGATGCTCGACGCGAACCAGTGGCCGATGTCGCCGTGTTGGGCCAGCAGCCGGAGGGTGCGCCGCTCGCCCGTGCCGCCGATCAGGATCTTCGGGCCCCCGGCCTGCACGGGCCGCGGGACGTTCAGCGCGCGCTCGATCTTGTAGTACTTGCCCTCGAACGAGGGTCGATCCTGGGTGAACATCAGCTTGGCGATCGTCAGCGCCTCGTCCAGGCGGTCCATGCGCTGACCGATGGGGGGAAACTCGAAGCCGTACCCGATGTGCTCGGACTCGTTCCACGCCGCTCCGATGCCGAAGATTGCCCGGCCCTTCGAGATGACGTCCAGCGTCGTCACCTGCTTCGCCAAGAGGGCGGGGTTTCGGTAGGTGACGCCGGTGACCAGGGTGCCCAGCTTCACTCGTGAGGTCTGGGTCGCGAGGGCGGACAGCGTCGTGTACGCCTCCATCATCGGCTCGGTCTCCGGGCCGATACCGCTGATCTGGTAGAAGTGGTCCATCACCGTCACCAGGTCGAAGCCGGCCTTTTCGGCCGCCTTGGTGTTCTTGGCGACGCGATCGAACAGCTGGTCGTTGGGAACGCCGGGAAACGTGAAGCTGGGCATGTGGAATCCGAACAAAACACTCATATCTGGAAAAACGCCCGGCTGCGGCTGAGCATTCCCTGACCGGAGATCAATCTTGGGTGTCTATCCGCCCGGCCGCCGGAGTATCACCCGGGCCCGGCACGACCCGCCGCGAGAGCCTCGAGCTCGGCAACCGCACCCCCCCGCGCGCGTGCGTTAAAGATTGCCGCCTGCAATGCGACGGCGGCGACGCGGTAGGACGATTCCGTCATCAACAGCTGAAGCGCGCGCGCGATGTCGGCCGGCCTGGACTGCG
>DASXNH010000045.1:0-2677 GCA_036495195.1 Candidatus Dormiibacterota bacterium | reverse complement strand
GCAATCGCACCCGCTGTGGGCTACACCACCATGGCGATCTCGGCGGACCAGATCATGTGGGCCTTCTTCGTGGCGCACCCGCTTCGGCGCTGAAGCCACCGCGGCTGCTGCGGCCTGCCTCAGAGGCAGGTGACCCAGACCACGGGGTGCGTGGCACACTCGGTCCATGACCGAAGACGAGGAGTGGTTTCTCACTCAAGGGTTCTTGGTGGAGCTGGAGCAGCAAGGCACAAATCCCTATTGGGCCCATCTGGTTCATCGAAGCAATCCTGACAACCCTCAGGGAAGGGCCCCGAAGTACGGGAACGGAAAAACGCGCGAGTCGGCGATAAGGAGCGCTCGCCAGCGGTACGAAGTTGAGCAGCTTGGAATCAAGCCGACGAAATAGCCGCTGAGAAAGTGACCCCGAACGCCGGCTCAGTGACCTCCCAGCCGAGACCGAAGAACGCAGAACTCGTTACCTTCAGGGTCACTCAAGACGACCCATGATTGGGCACCTTGGCCGACATCGGCGTGCGTCGCTCCAAGAGCAACAAGCCGTTGGACCTCGGCATCCTGGTCATCTGGCCGGAAGTCCAGGTGAAGCCGATTTTTGCACGACTTGGACTCTGGCACCGGAACGAACAGAAGTCCCGGAAGGCGATCTTCGCTTGGTCGTATCTCGAACTCGTCGGGATTGTCGTTGACCGCGACCCAGCCGAGCGCTTCTTGCCACCAGCGGCCAAGCGTTACGGGATCTTCCGCGTCAACGTTTATTTGCTCCCACTCGAGACCCACGTCCTGAGCATAGAAGGCACTGCCGGAATCTTCGGTTTCAGCAGCCCCGAACGACGATGCAGCACTCGCCCCGAGCGCCGGTCCGTGCGCAACCGCAGCAAATAGCGCATTGTCCGTCCGAGGCTAGTTAAAGCGATCTATCTGTTTGCGTTGCTATGACTGCAGGCACCCAGTCAGGCGTGTCCGACCACTTCGCCGAACGTCACGCTGATGAAGGTGACGCCGGGCGATCCGCCGCCAACCTCAGGCGCTCCCGCGCGCGCTTGCTCCTCCGTCTCGAAGACGACGACAGACGTGCCGTGATTCTCGTCTAGGCGCACCCAGTACGCGCCAACGAAACCTGGCGCCTGCTTCACCATTGGGATTACCTGTTCAGCCAGTTGCTTTAAGGCCGCTTCGCTGTCAGTGATGTCGACCGTTGTCACAATCGCGTACATAGGTGCCTCCAAGCACTCGCCGATGCTCGCAGTATTCCACCACGGGCTGCGTCGGTGCCCGGGCTGGCCTTCAGCGGGACCCGCTGCCTCAGTTGACTCGCCTGAGTGGTGAGGTTGCCAACGGTGTGGAGGAAGGGACCTCCGATCCGGGTGTCCCAGATCGCAGGTTCAGCGCGGCCATCCCCGACGCAGATCCGACCTTGCGGCACTTAATATGAGCCTCCGATGTAGGAGTCAGGGGGATTATGCGAACAACATCTCGCGGTTTCGAGATCGATTACCAAAGCTTTGGACAGGGCACTCCCGCGGTAGTGCTCATCTCGGGGTTACTTCAAGCAGCGCAAGATTGGATCGACCGCGGCTACGTTGAACCGCTCATTTCAACGAATCGGGTCGTCACAATCGATCCGTTGGGATTCGGTCGAAGCGACAAGCCGGACAATGTCGATGCCTATGACCTCGATGCGCAGATCACCGACGTGGTCGCGGTGCTTGATGCGGTTGGTGTTGAGACAGCCGTCGTTTGGGGCTACAGCATGGGCTGTGTCCTTGCGACAGCGTTTGCAAAAGAGCATCCAGAGCGCACATCGGCTCTAATCGTCGGCGGCAATCTTGTCGGGTTGACGCCTGCCGATCGCGGAAACATCTTTACCGAAGAAGCAGCGGCCCTCCTCGAAGCCGAAGGCGTCGGGGGGTACACCGAACGGAACATGCAGTTCCTCGATGCAACGACCCGTGAGCTCTTCATCCGTAGAAATGATCCACGCGCCGCAGCTGCTGCGGTGCGTGCGATGGCGCGTCGGTATGCAGCTGAGGAGGAGCCCCTACCGACGCGAACCCTCAATTATGTGGGAACCCGTGAACCCTGGTACGAGGTTGCGCTGGCCGTCGCTCATTCCATCAGCGTCGAATTCCAAGGCGTGCGAGACGCTGATCACTCGGAGGCGTTTCGGGCAGTCGACGTCGTCGTCCCGATGGTGCTGTCATTCCTGGCGAACACGTAGTGGCGCCCTCGCTTTCTCTGATCGAGCAGCGGCAGAAGTATCTCTAGGAAACTGTCCCAGTTCGCCGGCTCTGAGCACGTTCAGAGTTTATGAAGCACCCAGATGTTCGGTTCCCAATAGAGGCCAATGCCTTCTCGAACCGACAGCGGTGCAAGGCCGGCCGGAAAGACGTAGTCGCCGTCGTCTGGGAACAGCATCTCCGTCCAGCGTTCCCATTCGATGACCGGTGCCTCGATCCGCAGCGACTTGGGTTCGGGCCGGATCGTGACCCCACCCAGCCGAACATGCACCCGGAGCCAGGGATCGAACGGAAGACCGTCGCCTCGAGTCCACGTGGCATACCTCTCAATGGAAGTGAGTGGGTAGCGATCCTTCCAGCTCGGGCGCACGGGCGCGACTAGCGATCTCAGGTCGGCGGCTTTGGCTGCAGCAACCATCGACTTGATCAAGAGGCCGCTC
>DASXNH010000044.1:0-26928 GCA_036495195.1 Candidatus Dormiibacterota bacterium | reverse complement strand
TTGGTGATCTTCTGCGTGTTCTTGATCGAGTCGATCCGCCGGACGATGTCCCTGAAGGCTGGCAACTGTTACGCCTTGGGCTTTCGGGGCCGCTTGGGTTTCGGTTCGGAGGCCGGCGGCGTGTCGGCGAGCGCCGCACGGATCTGGTTCAGCTGAGACGGTCTTGCGCCCGCGTCGGCGTCCGTTTCCGCCTGCACCTCTTCTGCCTTTGCCGGAGCCGGGGCTGGCGCCTCAGCCTTGGCGGCAGGCGCTGGTTCCGGTCGGGCCACCACCGCTGGCGCATGCGCTTCAGTTTTGGCAGCGGGCACCGGCGTTTCAGTTCTGGCGGCCGGCGCTTGCGCCTTCGGTTGCGGCTTGTCCGCCGGCTTGGCTGTGTCGGCTCCCTTGACGCCCTTGTCTGGAGCGGCCTTGGCCTCCTCGACACCGAACTGGTGGTTGAAAGTGGAGATCGCAGCCTTCAGCCGCTCGAACAGCGGATCGTCAAGAGCCTTCTGCCTTTCGATGTCTGCCAGCACTTCCTTCTGCTCGCTCCTGAGGAAGCGGACGAAGCCAGCCTCCCACTCGCGCACTCTCGCCACGGGCACCTTGTCCAGGAAGCCCTGCGTGCCGGCATAGATGACCGCGACCTGCTCCGCCAGCGGCACCGGCTGGTACTTGTCCTGCTTCAAGAGCTCGGTAAGGCGTGCGCCGCGCTCCAGCTGGTTGCGGGTCTGGGTGTCGAGATCGGAGGCGAACTGGGCGAAAGCCGCCAGCTCGCGGTACTGGGCGAGGTCGAGCCGCAGCTGGCCCGCCACCTGCCGCATCGCCTTCGTCTGGGCATCACCACCCACACGCGAGACGCTGATGCCGACGTTCAGCGCCGGCCGCTGGCCCGCGTTGAAGAGGTCGGACTGCAGATAAATCTGACCGTCGGTGATCGAGATCACGTTGGTCGGGATGAAGGCCGAGACGTCGTTCGCCTGCGTTTCGATCACCGGCAGCGCGGTCAGCGAACCGCCGCCGTTGGCCGGGCTCATCTTCGCGGCTCGCTCGAGCAGGCGCGAATGCAGGTAGAACACGTCGCCCGGGTAGGCCTCGCGGCCCGGCGGGCGGCGCAGGTTCAGGGAGAGCTCTCGATATGCCCACGCCTGCTTGGTGAGGTCGTCGTAGCAGCACAGTGCTTCCTTGCCTTGCTCCATGAAGTACTCGCCCATCGCGCAGCCCGCGTACGGAGCGATGAAGTTCAATGAGGCGGCGTCCGAAGCCGTCGCCGCGACGATGATCGTGTAATCCATCGCGCCGTTTTCCTCGAGTGTCGCCGTGGCTCGCGCGATCGAGGCTGCGTTCTGCCCGATGGCGACGTACACGCAGACCAGGTCCTTGCCCTTCTGGTTGATGATCGTGTCCAGCAGAACTGTCGTCTTGCCAGTGAAGCGGTCGCCGATGATCAGCTCGCGCTGGCCGCGACCGATCGGGATCATCGCGTCGATTGCCTTGATGCCGGTCTGCACCGGGCTGTCAACCCGCTTGCGGGTGATGACGCCTGGGGCGATCCTCTCGATTGGCATCGTCTTCGTGGTCTTGATCGGCCCCTTGCCGTCCAGCGGCTGGCCGAGCGGGTTGACCACGCGTCCGATCAGCTCCTCACCGACCGGCACCTCGAGCAGGCGGCCCGTGGTGCGAACCTCGTCCCCCTCGTGAAGGTGGCCGTAGTCGCCGAGGATGACAGCGCGAACCTGGTCCTCCTCGAGATTGAGCGCCAGCCCATAGGTCTCGTGAGGAAACTCCAGAAGCTCGCCGGCCATGGCGTTCTGAAGGCCGTAGATCTGCGCGATGCCGTCGCTCGTCGCCACGATCCGGCCGACATCCGTCGCCACCAGGCTGGCGTCGAAATCCTTGAGACGTTCCCGGATTACCTCTGAGATCTCTTTGGTGCTGATACCCACTTGCTTGACTCCCTTCAGGACTGGTCCGCCAGGCGGCGGCGCAGCTGCTGCAATTTGGTGGCGACGCTCGCATCGATCAGGTGGTCGCCGTACTGGAGCTTGAGCCCGCCCAGGATTTTCCTGTCGACCACCACGGTCATTCGGACCTCCTTGCCCAACCGCTCGGAGAGCTGGTGCGCCACCTTGTCACGCTCGGCGTGATCAAGCTCGACGGCCGTGGTGACGGTGGCGCGCACCCGACCAGCGGCGGCATCGGCCATGGTCTCGAACTCCTCAGCGATGCCGGCGATCTGCCTCACGCGATTCGACTCGATCAGGAGCCGCGCCAGGTTGGTCGCCTCCGGGTCCAGCGCCTTCGGCTCACCGGCGATGAGCTCCATGCGGCGCGCGACCGGAATCGTCGGGTTGGTCAGGACCGCGGCCACCGATGGGTCGGACAACAGGTCGCGAACCGTCTCGAGGCGGCGGCTCCACTCCTCGACCTGCCCCTCCTCGATGGCAAGCTCGAATACAGCCCGCGCGTATCTCTTAGCGGCTGCCGTCGCCACTGGCCACCTCGGCTATCGCCCGCTCGATGAGCTGCTTGTGCTTTCCCTCGTCGAGGGTCTCGCCGATGACCTTCTCGGTGGCCGCGACGACAAGGCTTGCGACCTCGCTGCGCACCGACTGTATCGCCCGCTCACGCTCGGCCTCAATCTCCTTGCGCGCGGCGTCCGCCAGGCGCTTCGCCTCTTCCTCCGCCTTCTGCTTGAGCTCCTGCCGCAGCTGCTCGCCCGACTTGGTGGCGGCGTCGATCACGGCCTGCGCCGTCTTGCGCGCCTCAGCGAGCTTGGCTTCGGCTTCCTTCAATTGCGCTTCGGCCTCAGCCCGCGACTTCTCTGCCTCGGCCAGCTGCTCCGCGATCAGGCGTTGCCGTGCTTCGGCGAGGCGGACGATCTCGGGGTACACAAGCCGTGCAAGGACCGCCATCATCACCAGGAACGTGATCAGCTCGACGATCACGGTGCCATTGATCGTGATGACTCCGGCCTCGCCCGCTAGAAAACGCATCAGTCGATCTCTCCTTCGGAGCTAGTGGACGTTGGACAGGAAGACGAAGCCGAAGGCCAGGTTGATGAAGTACATGGCCTCGACGAGGCCGACGATCGTGAAGAGCCAGGGGATCATCCTTCCCTGGGCTTCTGGCTGGCGGGCGACGCCACTGATGAAGGCGTTACCGGCGAGGCCGTCACCGACGGCTGCGCCGATGGCGCCCAAACCAAGGGCCAGGCCGAATGCGATGAGTGCCCCTGCGAGCTCGATACCGTGGTCTGTCATGAGTTCCTCCTAATGATGTTCGTGTTCGAGACCCTCGCGGGCCGCGCCGAAGTAGATGACCGTCAGCAGCATGAAGATGAACGCCTGGATGAAACCGATGAAGATGACGTCGAACGCCTTCCAGATGATGAGCAGGAACGCCCCAAGCACCGTTCCGCCGACCGTGCCCACAACCGGTAGCTGAAGGCTCGCGAAACCTGCGATCAGACCGATCATGACAGCACCGGCGAAGATGTTGCCGAAAAGTCGCAGGGCGAGGGTGACCGGCTTCACCGCCTCCTCGAGGATGTTCAGCGGGATGAACACGATTCGAGCGACGAGCGGCAGCTCAAAGGGCTTGGTGAAACGTCTCAGGTAGCCGTACGGACCCAGAACGCGGATGCTGTACCACTGGACCACGATGATCACGATCAGGCCCATCGCGAGGGTTTGATTGAGGTCCGCGTTGGCGCCATGCAGGATCGGGAATATGGCCAGCGGGAAGATCTCGATCCAGTTGCCGATCAATATGTAAAGGAACAGGGTCATCGCCAGCGGGATGATGAACAGCGCTTCGTCCGACACGTTGGTGCTGACCAGCGCGCGCAGCTGGTCATAGCCCCATTCGAAGATCGCCTGGACCTTGCCGGGCTTGCCCTCCTGGAGCTTTGAGCGCACCCAGAACCCGATTGCGATGGTCAAGATGACCGCGATCAGGGACGAGATCACGCTGTCGTAGTTGAGCGTGCACAGCGTGCCGCATCCAAGGTCGATGGTCGGGTGGGTCCCCGGAGCGGCCTCTGCGAGCCTCATGCCCGCAACCCTTGCCTCACGCCGGCACCCGCCATGACGAGCTGCGCGCCCGCCACGCCGATCATCACCGGCCATGCGGAGATCCCGAGGACCAACGCCAGCAACAAACCGAGCGCGCTCAACGTGACAAGCCGAAGCATGCTCGCGGCCAGAAACGGTGTGCCATGGCCGAGCAGCGCCTCGATCGCGAAGCCGTTGGCGCAGCCAAGAAACAGGCCGGCGGCAATGCCGAGCCCGAGCCCGACCTGACCGAGAACGGCGGCGGCGGCGGCCGCAATGAGCGCCAGGATCGCCGAGGCGACCACCGACTCCCGGAGCATCCCACCAACCCTCACTTCGACAGCTCCCTCACCTTCAACCAGATGGCGATTCCGCCTGCGACCAGGCCCACGAACAATCCAATGAGAACAAACACGGGCGCCGAATGGAAAACGTTGTCGAGAAGGACACCCCCGATCAGTGGCAGCAGGACCGCGCCCGCCAGATACAACCCGATTCCGGCCAGGTCAGAGCCTGTTGGTGGATTCGAGGGGGGCGCCATGCCCGGCCGAATTCTAACCGAGCAGGGTACGGAGGTAGGGCACACGCACCCGCCATCCGGTCTTCTGAAGCAGGTCGGCAGCGACTGTCGAGGCCAGCGCCAGGGAGGTCGCGACGACGACGGCGAGGATGCGCCCATGCCCGAACAGCGTCAGGCCGATGGCGCCGAACAGCGCGCTCGCCGCATAGAACACGTAGCACGTCTGGCGCGGGTCCAGGCCAAACCTCTGCAGGCGATGGTGTAGGTGGCTCAGGTCGGGCAAGGCAACCGACGTTCCCTGGCGGCGGCGCCGCAGAATCGCCCACGCCGTGTCGCCAATCGGCAGCGCCAGCGCCAGCACCGGTACCACCAGCGCGAAGGCGACAGCGACCCTGGCGACGCCAACGATGGAGACGAGGGCCAGCGCCGCGCCCAGGAAGTGAGCTCCTGAGTCGCCCATGAAGATTCGAGCGGGATGGAAGTTGAAGATCAGAAAGCCCGCACAGGTTCCAGCCAGCGCAGCCGCAAGCTGGACGTAGGCAACCTGCCTGAGGCCGGCGGCCGCCAGCAACAGGGTCACCGCCACGATGAAGACCACCCCGGCGGCCAGGCCGTCGACGCCGTCCAGCAGGTTGACCGTGTTCTGCATCCCGAGCAGCCAGAACAGCGTGATCGGAATGGCCAGCCACCCGAGCTGGACGACTGTCTCCCCCGGCAGCCCGAAGGACGCGATCTTGAAGCCGAAGACGACGATCGCCACCAGCGCGACGACCAGCTGCAGGCCGAGCTTGATCGCGGCACGCACATGCCACCGATCGTCGGCCAGCAGCAAGACCGCGGCGAGCCCCGTCACCACGAGGACGCCAAGCGTGTCCTTGTAGTGGGGTAGAACCAGGATCAAGGCCGCGCCGAAGCCGAGATACATCGCGATACCACCCAGCAGCGGGGTCGGCTTTGGATGCGCGTGGCGGCCACCGGGCTGGGCGATCATCCCGGTCCGCCTCGACAGCCAGATCATGAGCGGCGCCGCCAGGGCGCAGACGACGAAGGCAGCGATCAGGGGCGTCAGTCCGGGGCCCAGCCGCTCCTGCAGGTTGTGGAGGGCGTTGCCGCCGAAGAAGTCGCTCATCGGCTCAGCTCAATCGAAGGCGTACGGGAGGGGGAATCTGCGGCACAGGTCCAGGGCGCGTTCGTGCACCGAGTCCAGCACCGCGCGGTCGTCGATCCTCTCCACGAGGTCCGCGATGCAGTCGGCGATCTCCACCATCTCCGCTTCGCGCATGCCGCGCGTCGTCACCAGGGGAGTGCCGACGCGCACGCCGCTGGGATTGAACTTCGAAGCCTCGTCGAAGGGAATCGAGTTGCGGTTGAGGGTGATGCCGACGGTGTCCGCAACGTCCTGCACCTGCTTGCCGGTCCGCTTGTGCGCGCGGAGGTCGACCAGCATCAGGTGGTTGTCGGTGCCACCGCTCACCAGGCGCAGGTCGCGCTCCATCAACCGCTTCGCCAGCGCCTTTGCGTTCACGACCACCTGCCGCGCGTAATCCTTGAACTCCGGCTTGAGGGCCTCTCCGAAGCACACGGCCTTCGCCGCGATCGCGTGCATCAACGGCCCGCCCTGGATACCCGGGAAGACCGCCGAGTCGATCGCTTTCTGGTGCTCGTTGCGGCACAGGATGATGGCACCCCATGCCCCGCGCAGCGTCTTCTGCGTCGTGGTGGTGACGATGGCCGCGTGCGGAATCGGCGATGGGTACTGGCCCCCCGCCACGAGACCGGCGACGTGTGCCATGTCGACGATGAAAGTCGCGCCGACGGAATCCGCGATCTGGCGCATGCGAGCCCAATCGACGACGCGGGAGTAAGCCGAAAAGCCGCCGATCAGCATCTTCGGCCTCACCTGCTCGGCCAGCTTCTCCATGGCGTCGTAGTCGATCAGCTCTGTCTCGCGGTTGACCCCGTACGAGTGGATCTCGTACAGCTTGCCGCTGAAGTTCGCCGGGCTGCCGTGGGTCAGGTGCCCGCCCGCTGACAGGTCCATGCCCATCACCCTGTCGCCCGGCTGGCAAACGGCCATGTAGACTGCCGCGTTCGCCTGGGATCCCGCATGCGGCTGGACGTTCACGTACTCGGCCCCGAACAGCTCCTTCGCGCGCTCCACGGCCAGCGTCTCGATCTTGTCGATCACCTCACCGGTGCCGCCGTAGTAGCGCCGGCCGGGGTAGCCCTCGGCGTACTTGTTGGTCAGCAGGGTGCCGAGGGCCTCGAGGATCGCGGGGCTGGTGAGGTTCTCGGACGCGATCAGCTCCAGCGTCTCGGACTGGCGCTTGTACTCCTTGCGGATGAGGTTGGCGACGTCGGGGTCGATCTGGTCCAGGGCCCTGAAGGACATGGTTGTGATCGGGGTGGCCATCAGCTGAATGCTACCTGCGTCAGCCCGCGTGAGACGGCGGCGGGCCCAGAAGCTCGGGGGTCGAGATCGCCCCTTCGCGCAGCACATGGGCCTCGGCGCCCGTCAGGTCGAGCACCGTCGACGCCGTGCCCCCAGGCGCCTTGCCGCCGTCCAGCACCGCGGCGAGGCCGGGCAGCTCGCCCGCTTCCTCTGCCGTCATCGCTGGGTCCTTGCCATGCAGGTTGGCGCTGGTCGTCAGCAACGGTCCGGCCGCGCGCAGCAGGTCGAGAGCGACCTTGTGCTTGGGGATTCGCACGCCCAGGGTGCCGCCGCCCTTGGCGTGAAGGATGAGGGTGAGCGGCCCCGGCCACCAGCGCCTGATGATGGCCTCCGTGCGCGAATCGATGTGCACCCACCCCTCCAGCTGCGACTCGGCGGCGACCATGAGGATCAGTGGCATCCCAACCGGCCGTCCCTTGATCCGGTACACGCGTTTGGTCGCCACCTCGTCATCGGCTGCGGCGCCGAGCCCGTAGACGGTGTCGGTGGGGAACGCGATCACCCCGCCCCCGCGGATCAGCTGCGCGGCGCGGGTCAGCCCGGGCCGCGTCGGCTTCAGGACCACGCTTCCAGCACTCGCTCGTGGCCGCGCAGGTCCTGGTGCACACGCCGTCCCGCGAAATTGCGGTCCGCGACCTCGAGCACCGATGGCAGGATCGACGGGTCGACCTCGAGCAACACCCGTCCGCCGGGGCTGAGCCGCGCCGGCGCCTCCTCCAGGAGCCGGATCACCAGGTGCGCCCCGCCTCCTTCCGCATACAGGGCGACGCTGGGTTGGGCCAGCACGGCGGCCGGCAGTGGAATCCCTGCCGCCAGGTATGGGAGGTTGGCACAGACCAGGTCGAAGGCCCCGGGCAGCGGTTCCATCAGGTCGCCGCGGGCGAGGTGCACGCGTGGTTCGAGGGAGCTCTTGGCGACGTTGCGGGCGGCCACCTCGAGGGCCTCGCCGCTGATGTCGCTCGCCCACACCTCGACGTCTGGCGAGTAGTGCGCGGTTGCGATCGCGATGCATCCGCTCCCCGTGCCGACGTCGGCAACACGCAGAGGCCGGCCCGCCTCGCGCGCCCTCGCCACCACCAGCTGCACCAGCAGCTCGGTGTCCGGGTTGGGCACCAGCACCGCCGGCGTCACCTCGAAGTCGAGGGCCATAAACTCCTTGTGGCCCACCACATACGCGACCGGCTCTCCATGGGCGCGCCGCGCGACCTGCGCCCGAAAGACGCTGAGCTCGCTCTCAGTCAGGGCTCGGTCGAACTGCAGATAAAGGTCGAGCCGCCTCAGCCCGAGGGCGCCGGCGAGCATCACCTCGGCATCCAGCCTCGCCGATTCCGACCCGTGCTTGCCGAGATGTTCCGAGGCCAGCTTGAGAACCTCGAGAACGGTCAACTGGTCCCGTTGAGACCTGCTGCCCGGTCGGCGTTGCTCAAAGCTTCGACCAGCTCGTCCAGGTCGCCCGCCATCACCTGGTCCAGCCTGTGCAGGTCTAGGTTGATCCGGTGGTCGGTCACGCGGTTCGCCTTGAAGTTATAGGTGCGGATCTTTTCCGACCGGTTGCCGCCGCCGATCATGCTGCGGCGCTGCGCACCCAGTTTTGCCTGCTGCTCGGCAAGCTTCATCTCGTAAAGCCGGGCTCGCAGCACACGCATCGCCTTCTCCTTGTTCTGGAGCTGCGACTTCTCGTCCTGGATGCTCACCATGATTCCGGTCGGCTTATGCGTGAGCCTGATGGCCGAGTAGGTCGTGTTGACGCTCTGACCGCCAGGTCCCTGCGACGTCGAGGTCTTGATCTCCAGGTCCTCCGGCCTGAGCTCCACCTCCACGGGGTCAGCCTCCGGCATGACGGAGACCGTCGCCGCCGACGTGTGAATGCGCCCCTGCGCCTCCGTCTTCGGCACGCGCTGCACGCGGTGGACGCCGCCCTCGTACTTCAGCTGGGAATAGGCGCCGTGGCCGTGGACCTCGAACACGATCTTGTCGTAGCCGCCCTTCTCGCTGTGCGAGACGTCGACCACCTCGACCTTCCAGCCCTTCCGCTCCGCCCACTTGGAGTACATGCGGAAGAGGTCGGCTGCAAAAAGCGCGGCCTCCTCCCCACCTTCGGCTCCCTGGATCTCGACGACTACGTCCCGGTCGTCATTCGGATCCTTCGGCAGCAGCAGGACCTTCAGCTGCTCGTCGAGCTCGCCGACCTGGGCGGCCGCGCGCCGCTCCTCCGCGCGGAGGTACTCCTGCATCTCTGAATCCTTCTCGTGCTTCAACATCTCGCGCGCCGACTCGAGCTCGTGGCGGGCACGCTTGTGCGCCTCGTACTTGTCGACGGTCTCCCGCAGCGTCCGCTGTTCGCGCGCCAGCTTGGTCAGCTGGGCGTGGTCGCTGGCGACCTCGGGTCGCGCCATCTCGGACTCGATCTCGTGGTACCGGCGGGCGATGCCGTCCAACCGGTCGATCAAGCCGCGGCTCCGGCCGTTTCCTCCTCACCCTGTCGGGCGCTGTTGAAAGCGGTGATGGCGACCTCGAGCATGTCATCGGTCGGTTCGCGCGTCGTGAACTTCTGAGTGCCGAGCACCGGCAGCAGCAAGATCTTCACCACCGGATTGGTCCGGTGCCGCGCCATAAAGCGGATGAGCTCGAAGGCGAGGCCTGCGATCAGCGGGATGCCGATGACGCGGCTGGCGATGAGCCAGAACCAGTTCGGATGAAAGACGGCAACCACGCTGAACAGCAGGACGCTGATAACCAGGACCACGACCAGGAATCCAGTGCCACACCGCGGGTGCAGCAGGCTCGCGCGACGAACCGACGCCACCTCCAGCGGCCAGCCCGATTCGAAAGCGTTGATCGTCTTGTGCTCGGCGCCGTGGTACTGGAACACGCGACGCACGTCGGGCAGCAGCGCGATCGCCGACAGGTAGGCGAGGACCAACCCCACGCGGATCACACCCTCCACCAGCACGAACAGGAAGCTGCCGCTGCGGTGTACCGCCAGGCCCGCCAGCAACAGGGGCAGGCCGAAGAAGAGGCCCAGCCCGAAGACCGCCGCGAAGGCGATGGACCATGTGATCTCGCGTTTGCCGATGACAATTTCGTTGCCGCCGGCGTTCATGTTCGCCGACCACATGAGGGTCTTCATGCCCAGGTGCAGCTGCTCGCCGATAAGCGCGAGGCCGCGCAGTATCGGAAGCTTCCACATCGGGTTGACGTAGATCGCGGCCTTGAGCTCGCCGCGGTCGACGACGATCTCCTTGGTCTTGGGTAGGCGGACGGCCACCGCGTAGTGGCGCTTGCCGCGCATCATGACCCCTTCGATGACGGCCTGGCCGCCATAGAAGAACTGATCTTTCGCGGGTGCGCTCACCGGCCTGGCCGGGGAGCTCGCCTCGTTTGCGATCTCCCCAGGGAGTGGCATTAGTGGTGGACCCGGGGGCCCGGCCGAGAGATTTGGTGATCCAGGGGCCTCTCCCATGGCTGCGCCATGGGGACCCCAGAGGATGGGGTGGACCGACTAGGAGCGCATCGCCAGATGCGTGACGACGGCGGAACGCGCCCCGTAACGCACGGATCGGGCCGAATGGGCGCCAAAGATCCGGTCGGGATCCCCGGGGCCACCACTTAGTTCCTAGTGGACTTTGCCGCCCGCTTGCGGAACCGCTCGACCTGACCGCCGGTGTCGACAATCCTCTGCGTGCCCGTGAAGAACGGGTGGCAGACGGAGCAAATCTCGGTCTTGAGCTCTTTGCGCGTCGAGCCTGTCGTGAACGTGTTGCCGCACACGCATGTGACGAGGGCGTCTTCGTAGTAAGTGGGATGAATCTGTGCTTTCAAGGTCATTGTCTCCAGGTCAGTGAGTTTACCGAAGGAAAGGGCTGAGCATCTGCTCAGTCTGCAAGAAGAAGAAGGAAAGGTATGCCACGAGGCCGAGCCATGCGAGTCCGATCGCAATCCGCGGGCCGGCGGGACCCGACGTCAGGTAGGCATCCAGGGCCGGGTTGCGGAACCGCTGCCACACCATCGGCAGGCCGATGATGAGGATGATGATCACCAGAGGGCTGATGAAGCCCATGACCCATCCGTAAGCCAGGAGTGCCAGACCCGCCACCTGCACCCACTTTGACGTGGGGGCCAGGATCCAGCCGCCGTCCAGCATCCCGAACGGGATCATGTTGAAAAGGTTGATCAGGAAGCCGTAGTACGCCCAGATCAGCAGGACGACCCAGTGGGTCTGGCCATAAAGGACGAAGGCGACGGTCGCGCCGATGGTGCCGGCGATTGGTCCGGCGATGCCGATCTGGGCCTGCCGCATCGGGCTTTGCGCGTGCGAGCGCTGGAAGATGGCGGCCCCAAGGAACGGGATGAAGATCGGCGCCGTCGCATGCATTCCCTGGCGCCGGATTTCTACAACATGCCCCATCTCGTGCACGAAGATCATCAAAACCAGGCCAACGGCGAACCAGGGGCCGCCGAGGAACGAATACGCAACCACGCTGACCAGGGCGGTGCCGGCCGTCAGCAGGAACGGGACCTTGACCAGGACCAAGAGCACGTACTTGCCGTAGGCGAGGGCAGCTACCAGAAGCGCCCCCAGGCCGCCAATCAGCCCCCGGTTGCGCCTGGCCGAGGGGGTCGGGGAGGCATGGTACGGCGACTCCGGCGGGATGTCAGACATGACCGGATACATCGGAGGAGGAGGTGGTAGAGAGTCCCCTCCGTGAGGGGGAAATGGGTTCCGTTCGTCCATGGCCTGTAGTTGTGATACCCCTGGAAAGGGGCGGCTAATCCCTTAGCAGGAGTCCCCGAGGGTATGGTGCCGGGTGGTGAGCCGGCGGATGGTGGCCTGCCGGCTGGACATCAGGAGCGAGGCGGTCTCTGCGTACCCACTGCCAAACATGACGCCAGGCAGCAAGGGCCCCCCGGTGATCCCGGTCATCACGACCGACAGGTCGGTCCCAGGCACCAGGTCCGCCGCCCCGTAGACCCGCCCGGCGGCGTCCCCGATCAACAGCCTCTCCTCCTCGTTGCGCGGCCACAACCGTGCCTGGAGCTCGCCGCCCAGGCAGCGGATCGCGCACGCCGCAATGAGGGTTGCGTCCACGCCGCCGATTCCGATGGCCGCATCGATCCCGCTTCCGGGTACAGCCGCCATGACGGCACCGGCGACGTCGCCCTCCTCGAGGGTCAGGATTCGTGCGCCCGCAGCCGACACTTCCGCCATCAGGTCTTGGTGGCGGGGCCGGTCGAGGATGGCCACCGTGAGGTCCTGCACGCGGGCGTCCCTGGCGAAGGCGATGCGCCTGAGGTTGTCGGCGATGGTGTCATCCAGGTCGATGCCCCCGCGCGCGGCCGGGCCGGCCACGATCTTTTCGACGTACCAGATCGCAGGCAGCCCGGCGAAACCGCCCGGCTCCACGGCCGCGACGATCGACACAGCGTTGGTCGAGCCTCTCGCGACCTGACTGGCTCCCTCGATCGGGAACAGTCCAAAGTCGACCCGGGACTCGCCACCGGAAAGGGATGTGCCGTGCGAAAGATAAGGATCGCCTCGCGGGCCGAGCACGACCGTGCCCGACGGACCGCTCTCTTCCAGCACGCGCCGCATGGCGTCGGCGGCGACCTCGATGACGCGTTCGGGGTCGCCCTTGCCGAGGAGCCTGGCGCACGCGAGGGCGGCCGCCTCGGTGGCGTGCACCAGCTCAAACGCAAGCTCGTGACGCGCTTCGAAGGAGGGGATTCCCCTCTTGGGTTGCTCCACGGGACCTCTCTCTAGTTTCCGGTTTCCTCGACCAGCTCCGTGGGGCGGAGCTCCATCTGGTCGATGCCGCTCTGGAGGAAGGCCGCGCGCACGAAATCCCGGAAGAGCGGATGGGCCCGGTTGGGGCGGGAACGAAATTCAGGGTGAAACTGGCTGGCGACGAACCATGGGTGGCCGGCCAGCTCGACGATCTCGACGAGCCTGCCGTTGGGCGACACACCGCTGAAGATCATGCCCGCCTCGCCAAGCGACTCGCGATACTCGTTGTTGAACTCGAAGCGGTGGCGGTGTCGCTCGTAAACGACCTCTTCGCCATACGCCTTGTGCGCCAGCGAGCCCGCGAGCAGCTTGCAGGGGTAAAGACCAAGGCGCATCGACGCACCCATCTGGTCGATGTTCCTCTGCTCGGGCATCAGGTCGATCACCGGGGTTGAGGTGAAGGCGGCGAACTCCGTCGAGTTGGCGTCGGGAGCATCGAGGGCCTCGCGCGCGAAATCGATGACCGCGCACTGGAGTCCCAGGCAGAGACCCAGGTACGGGATCTGGTTGTGACGCGCGTAACGGGATGCCTGCACCTTGCCTTCGATACCGCGATAGCCGAAACCTCCGGGCACCACGATGCCCGCGACTCCTTTCAACGGAGACGTGTCACCGGCGTCGAGCTTCTCGGATGAGACCCAGCGGATATCGATGTCGAGCCCGTGATGGATGCCGGCATGGCGAAGGGACTCGATGACGCTCAGATAAGCATCGGGAAGCGCAACGTATTTGCCGACGACCGCCACAGGCACGCTGGCTCGCGGGTGCTTGATGCGCTCGACCAGCTGGATCCACTGTCCGTTCTCGGGTGAATGTGTCGAGTCATCGAGCTCGAAATGCTTCGCCATAACGCGGCCCAGCCCAGCCTCCTCGAGCATCAGCGGCACCTCGTAGATCGAATCGACGTCGGGCACCGAGACGACGGCGTCGCGGGGCACGTCCGTGAAGAGCGCGATCTTCTCCTTGAGGTCGGCGTCGATCGCCCGTTCCGAGCGGCAGATGATCGCGTCGGGCTGGATACCGATCGCGCGCAGCGCCTGCACCGAGTGCTGGGTCGGCTTGGTCTTCATCTCCTGGCCGTGAACCACCGGCACGAGCGAGCAGTGGACATAGAAGACGTTCTGCCGCCCGAGGTCGTTCTTCATCTGGCGGATCGCCTCGAGGAACGGGAGGCTCTCAATGTCGCCGACGGTCCCACCCACCTCGACCACCACGATGTCCACCTGCGGGTCGCGCGATGCGCGGAGGATCTTCTCCTTGATCACGTTGGTGACGTGAGGGATCACCTGCACGGTGGCTCCGAGGTAATCCCCGCGGCGCTCGCGGGCAATGACCTCCTGGTAGATCTTGCCGGTGGTCACGTTGGAGGCGACAGTCAGGTTCTCATCGACGAAGCGCTCGTAATGGCCGAGGTCCAGATCGGTCTCCGCGCCGTCGTCGGTGACGAACACCTCGCCGTGCTGGTACGGGCTCATCGTGCCGGGGTCGACGTTGAGGTAAGGGTCGAGCTTCTGGAGGGAGACGCTGAGGTGGCGAGCCTTCAGGATGTTCCCGATGGACGCCGCAGTGATGCCCTTTCCAAGAGAGGAGACGACACCCCCGGTCACGAAAACGTACTTCGACATAGAGACCTCCAGGGCGGTTTTCGCAATGGTACCGGACGTGAGGGCCCGACCTACGCTTTAGGCTCGACCCGAGGCTCCAGCACCACGACCTTGGTTTCGAACTCCCCTGACGAGCCCTGAACCGACAGCTTCGGCAGAGGTTCGCCTGCGGCCACCGCCATCTCCTTCAGGAAGCGGTCGACGGTGTCAAGCTCGAGCTTGAGGCCGGGAATCGCGTAGTGCATCGGCACCACGAACCGCGGCTCCAGCTGCCTGACCACCTCCGCCGCCTGCACGGCGTTTATGGCCGTCCGGCCCCCGACCGGGACCAGAAGGACATCCACCGACGAGACGGTTTCCGCGTCGGTGTCGTCGAGGCGATGCCCCAGGTCACCGAGGTGGCAGACCCGCACATCGTCTATCTCGATCAGATAGACGGTGTTCCGCCCGTGCTTGGCGCCCTTCTCAGCGTCGTGATAGGTGGGAAAGCCGATCACGCTGACACCCGCCACCTCGTACTCGCCGGGACCGCGAATCTCGTAGCCGTCACGCACCGCCTGCGTGTAGTTGTGGTTCTCGTGCTCATGGCTGATCGTGACCAGGTCGGCGTCGAGCTTTTGCAGCTTCAGTCCGATGGTGGGGGGATACGGGTCGGTGACGACAGCCGCGTTGCGGCCTCGCAACCGGAAGCAACCATGTCCTAGCCAGGTGACGTCCAAATACCTCTCCTTATTACTTATGCGCGATTACATGCGCTCGGGAGCGCTGACGCCCAACAGGTCAAGCGCCGTTTTCAGAGTGTGACGGGCGGCGCGGCAGAGCTCCAAGCGAGCCCTGGTCAGATTTACATCATCGACCACCACGCGATGCTCGCTGTTCTCGTTGCCCGCATGGTAAAAGCGATGCACCGCGGTCGCGAGATCCTGCACGTAGTACGGGACGCGATGTGGCTCGAGCAGCTTAGCCGCGTCGTGCGCGATCTCCGGCCAGAACGCGAGCTGCCGCGCCACGTCAAGCTCCCACGGCTGCACCAGCAGCGAAAGGTCAGATTGCGCTGCGAGCTGCGGATGCCGTTCGGTGGCCGTCGCCTCGACGTTGACCAAGCGCGCGTGAGCGTACTGCGCGTAGTACACCGGGTTTTCGTTGCCTTGCGTGACCGCCAGCTCGAGATCGAACTCGATCGTCGTGTCGGGCGAGCGCAGAAGATAGAAGTAGCGCACCGGGTCAGACCCCACGCGGTCGATCAGCTCGTCAAGGGTGACGAAACGGCCGGCCCGCTTCGACATCTTCCCCTCCTTGAGATTCACCATCTGATGAAGGATCACGACCAACTTCTCGGGGTCGTAGCCGAGCGCGGTCACCGCCGACTTCATGCGGGGCACGTAACCGTGATGGTCGGCGCCCCACACCTCGATGACGCGGTTGAACTTTCGCACCTCAAAACGGCTCAGCAGGTAGCCGAGGTCGGAGGCGAAGTACGTGGGCTGCCCGTTGGAGCGAATGACCACTCGGTCCTCGTCCTCCGACAGCACCTGCTCGCCGAGTCCATCCTCCTCCTCGAGCGCCGGGCCGAACCAGATGGCTCCGTCTCGTTCTTTGAGGTAGCCCGATTCGCGCAGCCGCTCGATGGCGGCCGGCGCCAGACCGTCCTCCCACACCTTTGATTCCCAGAACCACTCGTCGTAGTGGATGTTCAGGCGAGCGACTGTCGCGCTGATCATCTCGATGACCCTCTGGATCGCGTAGACGCGCAGCTTCGGTTCCGCTTCTGCCTCGGGCAGGTTCTCGATACCCGGGAGGTCGCGGCGCGCGGCTTCGGCGATCTCAGTCACGTACTCGCCTGTGTACCCACCTTCGGGCGGCTCCTGACCGTGAAGCCGCGCATAGACCGACAGGCCGAAGCGCCTGGTCTGGGTGTTGTCGGAGTTGACGTAGTACTCGCGCTGCACGTCGTGGCCCGTGAACTCGAGCAACCTGCAGATCGAGTCGCCGAGGATCGTGCCCCGGCCATGGCCGATGTGCAGAGGGCCTGTCGGGTTGATGCTCGCAAACTCGACCTGCAGCCGCTCACCGCGACCCATCGAAGAGGCCCCATAGCCTGGGCCGTGCCGGCTCACCTCGCCGACCAGGCGCTGCAGCCACTCAGGAGTCAGCTTGAAGTTCACATAGCCGCCGGCGGCCTGCACCGTGGCGGCGCCCTCGGGTATCGAGATGGTTTCGGCCAGCCTGGCGGCGATGGCCGGCGGCGCCTGCCTGAGCACCTTTGCGAGCTTGAGTCCGGCCGGGCTTGCATAGTCGCCGCGGTCGGCCCCCTTCGCCCGACCCAGCTCCAGGTCGGGCAGCTCTCCCTCGACTCCGAGGGCGCGGACGGCGGACGTCAAAGCGCCGGCGATCATCTCCCGAATGCCTGGCTCGGAGATGCTGCTCATGCGCACACCGGGCGCAGGCTCCCGAGGGTCAGCTGCACCTGGGTCGAGGTGCCCGCTCGGAAATAGGTGACAGCGACGCGCTGCTCGGGCCGGAAGCGCGAGCGCAGCAAGAGGCGCAGCGGATGCGCGGCGTCGAGCTTGACGTCGTCGAGCTGGGTGATGATGTCACCCGGCTGCAGGCCCGCAACCGCGGCCGGCCCGCTCTTGTCGACTGAGATCAGCTGGCTGCCCTCGGGCAGGCCGGCGAGAGCCGCGGCTTGCTGGCTCAGGTCGGTGGTCGTGGCACCCAGCGACGACACGATGACCTGGCCTGCGGAAAGGATCTGCTGCACGTCATCGGTGATATCCGCGACGTTGAGGCCGAAACCACCTGGCGCATTCGAGCCCTGGGACTGCATGGCGATGCCGACGACCTGGCCGCCAACGTTGAGCAGCGGGCCGCCCGCGGTGCCGCCGCCGATCACCGTGCTGGTCTGGATCGTGTCGCTGATCTCCACCATGCGCTGGGTTCCGGTCACGGGGACCACCGCCGGGCGATGCAACGAGCTGACGTAGCCAGGCGTCACGGGGCTGCCGTCCAGCGGCCCGCCCACAGCGACCACCAACTGGCCCTGCGCCAGCGCCGTCGGGTCCGCGAACACCAGGGTGGGCAGCCCATTGACCTGGTCGATCTTCAACACCGCAACACCGGTCTGACAGTCGTAGTCGACCAGGCGCGCGACGTGGAGGGCGGGGTCCCCGCTCACGAGCACCGTCATCTTGCTCGCGCCCGCAATGACGTTCACCGCGGTGACTATGTAGCCGTCGGAAGTCATCAGGAAGCCAGAGCCTCGGCTGATGGCGGGTTGATCCTGCGTCACCACGCTGATGACTGCCGGCTTGGCCTTGGCCGCGACCTGGATTACGGCCGACTCCTCGGAGATCGTGACGCCCGATCGAAGATTCACCTGTTGCGGATTGGTCCGCGCCTGGAGTCGCAGGATTCCCAGGGTGACGCCAGCCGCCACGAGCGCGGTCACCAGCACGCTCGCGACAACCACAAGGAAGGGTCGCCATGGGCTGCGCCTGGGGCGCGGGTCCGGGCGCGGCTCGCCCACAGGTTGGATCACCGTCCCAAGTTTAGGGAGCGATGGTTACTTGTCGTTTGGCTCGGTCGGGTACCAGGTGAGGACGAGCTGCCGGTTCGGTTCAAAGCCGGCTGACGTGTACAACCTGACCGCCGCTTCGTTGTCGGTCCTCGTCCAGACGTATCCCAGCGTCACGCGCCTCTCCTTGAAAAGACGCACCGCCTGCTCCATGAGCATCTCGCCGATCCCGTGACCGCGGTGCTCGGAGGCCACATAGACCTCGGCCACCTCGCCCTCGAGGCCGGTCCCGGGGTCGAACAGCACGATCCAGCAGAACCCGATGATCTGGCCGGTCTCGTCGCGGACCGCGTAGATGACGTTTTCGCCCGCGAAGCTGGACGGCACTGTGCTGAGGTGGTCTTCCACCTCGTTCCGGGTCAGCTGGGGATGGTCGGAGTAATGGGTCTGCTCGCCCAGGTGCAGGTCGACCAGGAGGGGCCGCACGTGGGCATAATCCCCCGCGGCAAGCCGCTCCACCCCCAGCGTCTTCATCGCTCTCGATGGTAGCGGGAAAGCCGCGTCTTCACCCGGCTTATGAGAGGGAATCCCCAGCGGGGGACCCCGGCCAACCTGCCACGCCGGCAAGGGGCCAGGCGGGCCCACGATCGCGGTCGCTTAAGCTGACCCGGTGGCCGACGGCGACCTGAAAAAGCGCTTGCTCCAGACCCTCGCCACGTCCGCGGAGCGCGAGAGTGAGCTGCACCGGCTCATGGGAGAGGTCCCACCCGCCGACCCGAACGAGTGGAGCGCGAAGGACCACGTGGCACACCTCACGCACTGGCGCCGGCACGCCGCCCAGGCGCTGATTGCAGTCCGAACCGGCACCACGCCGCCGGACGCCACGGACATCGACACGATCAACGCCGCCGTCTACTCAGCCAATCGGGGCCGATCGGCAGACGAGATAAAGGAAGACGCGCTCGCGTCGTACGCCGAGCTGGCCCGGGCGATCGACGACTGCTCGGAGGATGAATTGCTGAAGCCCCGGCCTGGCCGTGATTTTTTCGCCTGGGAGGTCGTGCCTCCCAACGGCCACCTCCACCTTGCGGAACACCTGGGTTGGTGGCATCAGGCGCATGGCGACAAGGCGGCCGCCGAACAAGCTCAGAAGTGGATGCTCGAGGTCCACGAGGCTGCGTTCACCGACCCGCGCAGCCGCGCCTTCGGCGAGTACAGCCTGGCGTGCTATTACGCCAAACAGGGTCGCGCGGCTGACGCGATGCCCCACCTCGCGAGAAGCTTCGAGCTCCATCCGCCATTGAAGGCATGGGTTCGCACAGACACGGATCTGGACCGCATTCGCGAGGAGCCGGAGATGCGCGCGATCTTGGCGTGATCCGCCGGCCCACACGGGGGCATGAATGGGCACTCGATGGGCGAACAGACGGACGATTGCCGAGAGCATCGACACCTAAAGCTCATCACGACCGAGCAGTCGAGCCATCGAGCCCGCGACCGCCTGGCTGTCGACCGTAAATTAAGCTTTCCGGACACGCCCCACGGTCAGGGTCATCGCCGACGTAGCTCAGCTGGCAGAGCAGCCGCCTCGTAAGTGGCAGGTCGTGAGTTCGAATCTCACCGTCGGCTCCATCAAAATGCCGTTGTGGCCTAGGACGAGCCGGACGACCTCATCGGCACAACGGGTTGATCGGCAGGCCTGAGCAGCGACAGGAGCAGCAGGGATTCCGCGACGAGGATGGGAAGGGCGAGCACCACGATCACGAACTGCAGAAGCACGTAACCGATCACAAGCAGGGCGACCTGCCACGCATTGACGCCGGCGCGCGCGACCAGCCAGCCCGCCACGACCAGCATGATGAAGTCCTGGAAGCCCAGGTACGGCGTCGCCAGCAGCGACCCGACGATACCGGCCGCGATCGGAATCTCAGGTCCGTCATGGCGGTGGCGCCATGCCGCGAGCACGGCGACGACTACGACCAGCACCTGCACCACAGTCAACAATGGTCCGAGACCGATCGGTCCGGAGATCGAGTAACGGCGGGTGATGTCCCAAGCCGGCGTCTGCGTCTGCGCCAGCACATCGTGGTAGCGCGCCACGCCGTCGGGACCCAGAAGCGCAAGCGCGATCAACCCGATGAACAAAGACGGCGCCAGCCAGGCGCCGAACGTTTTCGCATGACCGGATGCAAGCAAGCAGAGTGGAATCAGGAACACCATCTGCGGCTTGAGGACGATGAGGCTGAGCGCGAGGCCTGCCCAAACAGGATGGTCACGCCGTATCAACCACCACCCCGTCGCCACGGCTGCCGCGACCAACGCCCCGGGCTGCCCGACCATCACGCCGAATGCCACCGGAAAGACGCCCAGGAACAGCGCCAGGTGTGCGAGCTTCGCCAGCCCTTCACCTGGAGCGAGCAGATACCAGGTCCAGACCAGCGCGGCGAGCAGAAGTACCGTCCACACGACAAGCGCAACCGCGAACGGCAGCACCACGAGCGGAGTCACGAGCCACGCGAGCGGTGGTGGCGAGATGAAAGGCTGTGGGTTGAAGCGGGCGCCGAGGTTTTCGATGGCCGCCTTCTGAGCGGCCAGGTCGTAAAGGTGGCTGTAGCCGTCCCGAAGCCCGACCAGCGCCGCGCCAAAGGCGAGGCGAAAATCATTGCGCACGGCGTATTGGGAGACGTATAAGCCGGCGGTCGCCGACAGGTCCCAGGCGATGAGGATCAGGCCGACGAGCAGCCCGACCGCCGCCCAGAGCGCGCGCCGCGCGCGGAAGTACGCAATCACCGGGACAAAGTAAAGGGCTCCGACCTAAGTCGGAGCCCTTTGAAGGTTTTATGCCGCCGGTTTGTTAGTTGACTTCCCTGTAATCGGCGTCGACGACGTCCTCGTCCTTCTTCGCCGGCTCGCCATCAGCGGAGCCGGAGCCATCGGATCCGCCGCCCGACTTGGCACCCGCCTGAGCGTAGATGTGCTCGCCGATCTTCTGGAGGGACTCGTTGAACTCGTCCATCTCCCGGCGCAGTGCCGCGGTGTCGTTGCCCTTCGCAACCGTCTTCAATGACTCGAGCTTCGTCGTGACCTCGGCCTTCACGTCCGCCGGGATCTTGTCCTCGTTGTCCTTGATGACCTTCTCCGCCTGGTGGATCATGTGATCCGCCTGGTTGCGAAGCTCGACTTCCTCGCGCTTCGCACGGTCCTCGCCGGCGTGCAGCTCGGCTTCCTTGACCATCTTCTCGACCTCTTCCTTGCCGAGGGTCGAGGATGCGGTGATCGTCACCGATTGCTCGCGACCGGTTCCCTTGTCCTGCGCCTTAACGTTGAGGATGCCGTTCGCGTCGAGGTCGAACGTAACCTCGACCTGGGGCACGCCGCGCTGCGCGGGTGGAATGCCATCGAGGTGGAAGCGACCCAGCGTGCGGTTGTCGCGCGCCATCTCCCGCTCGCCCTGCAGCACGTGCACCTCGACCGAGGTCTGGTTGTCGGCTGCGGTCGAGAACACCTGCGACCGTGAGGTTGGGATGGTCGTGTTGCGCTCGATGAGCTTGGTCATGACGCCGCCAAGGGTTTCGACGCCCAGGGACAGCGGGGTCACATCCAAAAGAAGGATGTCCTTGACCTCGCCCTTCAAGACGCCGGCCTGGATGGCAGCACCGATGGCGACCACCTCGTCCGGGTTGACTCCCTTGTGGGGCTCCTTGCCGCCCAGAAGGTCCTTCACCAGCTTCTGGATGACCGGCATGCGAGTCGATCCTCCGACCAGCACGACCTCGTCGATCTGCTGCGGGGTCAGGTTGGCATCCTTGAGCGCGGCCAGGAACGGTCCACGGCATCGCTCGGTCAGGTCCGCGGTGAGCGACTCGAACTTCGCCCGGGTGAGCGTCATCTCGAGATGCTTCGGGCCCGTCTGGTCCGCGGTGATGAACGGGAGGTTGACCGAGGTCTCGAGACGGCTCGACAGCTCGATCTTCGCCCGCTCCGCCGCCTCGGTGAGTCGCTGCAGAGCCTGGCGGTCGGCCTTCAGGTCGATCCCGTTCGACTTCTTGAACTCTTCGGCCAGCCACTCCACGATCCTTCGGTCGTAGTCGTCACCACCGAGGTGGGTGTCCCCGTTCGTCGACTTGACCTCGAAGACTCCGTCGCCGACGTCGAGGACCGACACGTCGAACGTGCCGCCGCCAAGGTCGAAGACCAGGATCGTCTCGTTGGCTTTCTTGTCGAGACCGTAGGCAAGCGAAGCCGCCGTGGGCTCGTTGATGATGCGGACCACGTTCAGGCCCGCGATCTGGCCGGCGTTCTTGGTCGCCTGGCGCTGTGAGTCGTTGAAGTAAGCCGGAACGGTGATGACCGCGTCGGTCACCTTCTCGCCCAGGTAAGCCTCGGCGTCCGTCTTCAGCTTCTGGAGGATCATCGCGGAGATTTCCTCCGGGGTGAACTCCTTGTTGGCATTCGGGATCCAGACCACCACACGGTCGTCCTTACCCGCCTTGACCTCGTAGGGCACGATCTTTCGCTCGGACTCGACTTCGCTGAACTTGCGGCCCATGAAACGCTTGATGGACGAAATCGTGTTCTCGGGGTTGACGGCCGCCTGCCTGCGGGCAAGCTGCCCGACGAGTCGCTCACCCGACTTGGTGAATGCGACCACTGAGGGCGTGGTTCGAGAGCCCTCTGAGTTCGGGATTACGACGGGCTCGCCGCCCTCCATGACGGCGATGACTGAGTTGGTCGTCCCCAGATCGATTCCTACGGTTTTTGGCATTTATCAGTTAGTCCTCCAGGTCGCGGTATTGGCGCGCCTTTGAATATTTACTTTGATTCTCTTCCCCTCCCGAACCGCAATAAAACCCGCCAGAGTCCCTCGTTTTGATGCCGGCTGGACGGCGCCCCTACGCTTAGTCTTGAAACATTGGCCATCTTCGAGCTCGATCCTGTCGATGACATCGCCGTGGCCGCTGTCGGCGAACCCGGCCAGCGGCGCTTCTTTCTGCTGGCCAAGGGCAGGGGCCGCACGCTGACGCTGACCTGCGAGAAAGCGCAGATCCAGGCCCTGATCGTTCGCCTTCATCAGATGCTGGAGGCGCAGGGGATCGAGCCGAATCAGCGGACCGGCCGGGACGCCGCCCTGTCGCCCGGGGAGCCCGAATGGCAGGTCGGCGAGATGGGGCTCGGCTATCACGAAGCCCGGAAGATGTTCGTCCTGGTGGCGAGCCAGTCGCCGGCCAGCGAGGACAGCCCGGCCGCGGAAGAGGCGCCCAGCGTTCGATTCTGGCTCAGCCATCAGCAGGTGGCCGCCTTCTCCAAGCAGGCCGAGAACGTCCTCAGCGCCGGGCGCCCTCTGTGCCCCCGTTGCGGGCTGCCGATGGATCCTGCCGGCCATCCTTGCCCGGTTCTCAACGGTGCCCGACCGATCTTCTAGCCGCGGGCGCCGGAGCAGCCCCCCGCCGGAGGCCGAGGCGGCGGAACGCCTCCTGGTCGACCTACCCGACGTGGAGCTCCTCGGAGTCCTTCGGGGTGCTTCCAACTACACGTTCCTCGCGCAGCTGGGCCCGCACGAGCCGGCCGGCCTCCTGGCCGTTTACAAGCCGGCGCGAGGCGAATCGCCGCTGTGGGATTTCGAGGGCGGGACCCTTTACCAGCGCGAGGTTGCCGCCTACCGGCTGAGCAAGGTGCTGGGTTGGCCGAACATCCCTCCGACGGTGGTGCGTGAGCAGGCGCCGCACGGAGTCGGCGCCATACAGCTTTACGTGCAGGCGGACCGGCGCCATTTCCTATCGGAGCATCGTCTGGCGGCTCGGCAGGCCTGGCTGCAAATAGCGTTGTTCGACGTGATCACCAACAATGCCGACAGAAAATCCGGCCACTGCCTGTTCGACGCGACGGACACCATCTGGGTGATCGACCACGGCCTGACCTTCCATACCGACCCCAAGCTGAGGACCGTGATCTGGGACTTTTCGGGCGAGCCTCTCCCGCCCGATCTTTGCGACGACGTCGAGCGAGCCTTGATCGACGTCGAGAAGGGGAAGCTGGCCGTTGAGCTAGGCGATCTGCTGCTTCCTGGCGAGGTGAGGGCGCTCAAGCGCCGGCTGCGGGGCGTCATGGATCCGGCCTGGCGGTTCCCGGAGCCAACCTCAGCCTGGTCGGTGCCCTGGCCGCCGGTTTGAGCCTCTTTTGGTAACCTGCCGGGGCTTGCGAATGAAGTTCTGGTCACGCGCCGTCATGGCCGCCGCGGTATTCGGTTTCGCGCTGTCCACAGTGGCTGCGTATGCCGTAACGACCCCGCAGCCGCCAACCGCGCCGCGGAACCTGAAGGCGACCGCGGGTGACTCACAGGTCGACCTGACCTGGACTGCTCCCAGCTCCGGAGGACCCATCATCCAATACAGGGTCATCACTTCGCCCGGTGACACCAGAACCGGCACGACGAGCACCAGCATCGCCATGACTGGTTTGAACAATGGGACGACTTACTCATTCGCGGTTCAAGCGTTGAATGCCATCGGCTATGGGCCAGCCGCCAGGATCACCGCCACGCCACACGTGATACCCCCGTCGGCTCCGACCAACCTGGCCGCGACGTCCGGGCCGACTGCTGGTGAGATGACGCTTTCGTGGACGCCGCCAAACTCCAATGGCTCGGCCCCCAACATCGCCTACTACACGATCACGGTGAATCCGGGCAACACCACCGCACGAACCCCCGATGGGCAGACCACCACCTACGTGGCGTCGAACATCGCCGACAACGTGACGTACACATTCAAAGTCACCGCCACCAACTCCAAAGGGGCGACCGGTCCCGCGGCAACCGTGTACGCGCCGCTCCCCCTCGGCGCCAACATCGGCCTCCAGCCGACAGCCGGTGGACCCACCACGGCCATCACTGTGACCGGTGAGCAGTTTTTGAAAAACGAGAGCTTGACACTCTATTGGGACGTCTCCAGTCACGTCGCCACCTCGATCGTGACAGACGGCAACGGATCTTTCACCAAGGTGATCAAGCCGTTCGCCGGCGACAAGCCGAAGGTGCACAAGTTGTGCACGAGCGTCCAGCCTCACCCGTGCGCGACCTTCTCCCTCCAGGGCCTGCCGACTCCGACGCCGGGCGTCACGCCATCGCCGGCCGATACATCGACGCCGTCGGCCACCGACACCCCGCAGGCATCCGGAGTACGGCCGGCGGGCAGCGGCGGCATCAGCGGGCTCGACATCATCACCCGGCCACCCTTCGTCTTCCTACCGATCATCGCGATCGTGGGCATCCTCGGCATGCTCGCGTACTGGTGGCTGAGCCGGCGACGCTCGATGCCGCCAGGCGCTTCGGCAACCGTGGTTCATCGCGCGACTCGACCTGACTACATGGCGCCGTTTCCCACCGCCGGCTCAACGCCGCCGGCACCGCGAAACCCGGCTCAGCCGTCAGCGTGGGACGCCCCTGTTCAACCCTACGCCCCACCCCCCGCACAGCCCCCGACATGGGATGCGCCCGGCCAAGCGGCCCAGCCCTACGTGCCGCCAGCACAGCCTTACGTGCCACCGGCCGCTCAGCCCCCGTCGCCCGCGGCCGCGCCGCCCGCGGCGGCCCCACCAGCGCCGCCTGCACCGCCGCCCCCGGCACCCGCGCCGCCGCCGAGGTCGGTCGAGTGGCCGGCCCCACCAAATCCGCCGGCCGCGCCCGACGAGCCGCCCGACCTACCTCAACCGTCGGACTAGTCACAGGAGGCTTGGCGAACATGCAACAGGTAAGCAGCACTGCCGATCGCCGCCACGTCCTTGCGGACACGGTGCCCGCTTTCGCAGTGCGCGACGTTCTCCTGGTCGTTGGGTTCGCGGCGCTCGTCGGGCTACTTGCGCAGGTGGTCATTCCGCTGCCCTTCACCCCGGTGCCGATCACCGGTCAAACCTTCGGCGTGCTGCTCGGTGGAATGGCTCTTGGCTGGCGGAGGGCTTTGATCGGCATGGTGGTGTACGTCGGCCTGGGCCTCGTCGGCCTCCATTGGTTCGCCGGCGGGAAGGGAGGGACGGGCGTCATCGGTGGGCCGTCGTTCGGTTACCTCATCGGGTTCATCGTCGCGGCGGCTGTGCTGGGCCGGCTGGCAGAGCTGCGCTTCGACCGTGATCCATTGCGCGTCCTCGGCTCCATGGTGGTCGGCAATCTGATCATTTACCTTTTCGGAGTGTCGTGGCTGATGGTGGCGATCCACGTCGACCTCGCCCAGGGCATCGCACTTGGACTCATCCCCTTCCTTCTGGGCGATGCCATCAAGGCTCTTCTCGCGGCGGGTCTTCTCCCGACCGCCTGGAAGGTGAGCGGTCGCTAGCCCGCTCCATCTGACCCTGCTGTCCCGGCTCAAGCCTTACTGGCTGCACGTCTACCTGCTGGCCTACACGCCCACTCTGCTGCTCGCCGACAGCCGGACCACGGCGCTGTGGCAGCAGTGGATCCTTGGGCTCCTCACCTTCGCCGCTCTCTACCTTGCGGCGCTGAAAGCTCCACGAGAGCAGAGGCTGCAGGTCTGGATCTGCGTCGCGGTCGCCACGGGCTTTGAGGTCTTCGGTTCGCTGATCTGGGGTCTGTATCAGTACCGTTTCCACAACGTCCCTCTCTATGTACCGCCCGGCCATGGCGCCGTCTACCTGTTCGGGCTCCTCGCGGCGCGCACCCCAGTCGTCCTGCGTTACGGGAAGCGGGTCGCCTATGTGATCCTCGGAGGCGCCACGACCTGGGCCTTCGCCGGGATCACAGTGTTCCCGCTGATCACGGGCCGGTTCGACCTTCAGGGCGCGATGTGCCTGCCGATCTTTGCCTGGTTCGTGCTGCGTTCGCCGCGGTGGCCGCTGTTCGCCGCGATCTTTATCGCCACCGGCGAGCTGGAGATTTTCGGCACGTTCTTCCGCAACTGGTACTGGCTGCCGATCGCGCCGTGGACGCATATCCCATCCGGCAACCCGCCATCGGTGATCGCAGGCGGCTATTGCGTGATCGATGCGTCAGTGCTGCTGGTGATGCGCG
>DASXNH010000043.1:0-2328 GCA_036495195.1 Candidatus Dormiibacterota bacterium | reverse complement strand
GTGCCCGGAATGTCGGGACGGTCGGAGCGTGACCAAGGTCGTTTTGGGCCCACTCGAGGGCGAGGTCGCGCACGATCTCAGGGGTGGCCATCGGACCCACCCAACTCAGTGGCCGAGACGACGACGCGCTCGCCCCACTGATTTCCCACCGCATGCCCGGTCCAACCGAGCCAAATAATGGGACGACGCCTGTGGGCGCGGCGCGGCGCGGGGCCGGGGCCGGGGCAAACCCTGGTGGTAGCCGAATGGCTGAAATAGGCTTCGCCCCGAAGCCCCATTGCGCAGATCGGAGTCATTCTGACTCGCGCCTGGAGGCGCAACGGTGTGGAGGGCTCACAGTGATCGAGTTCGGTGTACTGGGACCGCTCCTGGTTCGATCCGAAACCGGCGAGATCAAAATAGTGGGCGCCCGTCGCCGGGCCCTTCTCATCCGGTTGCTCGTCTCCGCCAACCATTCCGTGCCAACGGCACGTCTGGCCGAGGATGTCTGGGAGGGACAGCCACCGGCTGGCGCCGTGTCAACGTTGGCCAGCCACATTTCGCTGCTTCGTCAACTCCTTGAAGGGGATCGGATTCATGGCGGTGCCGGCGGTTACACGCTCACCGTTGGCGAAGACGAACTCGATGTCAACTGCTTTGAGAGGGAGGTCAGTCAGGGTCGCGCGGCCTTGGCGCACGGAACGGCGAACGAGGCGGTCGACTTGCTGCTGCGTGCACGCGGTCGCTGGCGCGGTCCGGCCCTCGACGACGTGAGTGGAGCGGAATGGGCGCGCCCCGACTCGGTCCGGTTGGAAGAGTTGCGGCTGGGAGCCGAGGAGGTTCTCCTCGATGCGCGGCTCGCACTCGGGCAGAACGAGGAGGTTGTGGCCGCCGCTGAAGCCGCCGTCGCTCAGTATCCGCTCCGCGAGCAGTTCTGGAGCCACCTCATGAAGGCCCTCTACCGGTCGGGACGCCAGGCAGAAGCGCTCCGCGCGTACCAGCGGTTGCGGAACGAACTCGGGGAGGAACTCGGCCTCGAGCCATCGGAGAAGTTGGCCCTGTTGGAACGAGCGATTGTGCTGCGCGAACCGGAGCTGAACGATGGGTCGAGCCAGGTGCGGCCTCGCGGAGGCAAGCGAGCGGGCGCGTTGAGCGCGAACCCTGTTCCGCTGCCACCCACATTGGTCACCGACAGAGCCGTTCCGTGCGTCGGACGGGAACAGCAGCTGCGCCTTCTGGACGACGTGTGGAAGGACTCGGTGCAGGGCGCCCGCAGAGCCATCTTCATCGGGGGCGAGCCCGGCATTGGCAAGACGAGGCTTGTGAGTGAGTTCGGCAGCGCGCTCCACGCCCGCGGAGCAACCGTGCTCTACGGGCGGTGCGACGAGGACATCGGGGTGCCGTATCAACCGTTTGCCGAAGCACTACGTCACTTCATCGCGCACAGCGGTTCCCCCGAGCTCGACGACCGACAACCGCATCTGACCCGAATTCTTCCGGAACTGGGGCTTCGTACGTCATCGGCCGCTCTCCCCGGGCTGGATCCCGGCATCGAGCGCTGGTGGCTCTTCGAGGACGTGGCCAAAATGTTTGACTCGGCCTCCGCCGAACGTCCCATGGTGCTGATTCTTGAAGATCTGCACTGGGCTGCCGCACCCAGTCTTCTGCTTCTTCGTCATTTGGCGCGGGCGAAAGACCCAGCAGCTCTGCTCATTGTGGGTACGTTTCGCGACACCGAACTCGAACGAAGTCATCCGCTCGCCTCGATACTGGCCGATTTTCGTCCCGATGACGGTGTGACGCGGGTGTCGCTGAAGGGGCTCGACCAGGAGGGCGTGCTGGCCTATGTCGAAGCATCGACTGGCTTCGAACTCGACGACCAGGGACGCTCGTTCGCCGCGACCCTGTACGACGAGGCGAGCGGCAATCCACTCTTCATCGGAGAGGTTCTCCGGCATCTGATTGAGACCGGCGTGGTCAGCGAAGCCGATGGCCATTGGACATTCGATGCGGATCCGTGGAACGACGTGCCTCCAAGCGTGAGGGATGTGATTAGCCGACGTATCGGCCGACTCCCCCCACCTGCGCAAATGACGCTTTCGGTCGCCGCGTGCTGCGGTGCCGAGTTCGAATTGAGTTGGCTCGAGAGGGCCCTCGATGGCGGCGACGCGATATTGCAGGATCTCGATCGTGCTGTTGGTGCTCGGATCGTTGACGAACTCCCGGTGTCCGGCCGATACACCTTCAGTCATACTCTCATCCGTCGAACGCTCTATGACGAGCTCTCACTCACCCGTCGGAGCCGAATTCACGGGCAACTGGGTCTGGCCATCGAGGAGACCCATTCAG
>DASXNH010000042.1:0-3973 GCA_036495195.1 Candidatus Dormiibacterota bacterium | reverse complement strand
GCGGCCATTCGGTCGACGCAGAGCACAACGGGGGCGTGCCTACCGCCTAGAGCCGCGACCTCTTGGCGGTTCTGGCGGCCGCTGGTTTCGCGGCGAGCACGGCGTCGGTGAAGAGCCTGCTGGCGAGCCGGCTCCTGGGCTCACCGGTCCGGTTGGCCAGCTTGACGAGGCGTTCCACCACACGCGGCTCCACGCTGAGCCTGTACAGCTGCTTGACGACTGGGGCTTTGTCCTTCATCCGGACCTCCTGAAAAGTCATGGTCGGGCAGTCCGAATCGTCGGAGGCGGTGGATGACTCGGCAACTCTGGTTGTTAAGGCGGGGTTGGCCTGACAGAATGGCCGCGGGTTGGAGGGTGACGTGCGCTGGCACCTCGGCCGGACGCTGGCTGCGGGACAGGTTGCGGAGTTCAAGGTATGGGCGGAGCTGGTCCGCCAGTCGCTGGGTCGGCTGCACGTGTTTCTGCCGGTGCGAGACGTCGGAATCGATGGTGTGGTGCACCGCCTCGCGGATGGCGCGTACTTCGCCCTCCAGGTGAAGGGGCGAACCGAGCTCACCGTCGCCGGACAGGTGCACATCACAGTGACCGCAAGCAGCTTCGGCGACGACGATGCGCTGCTCGTGGCCGTGCTGGCCCAGGGCGACCAGCTCGGCTCGATGGCGCTCATCGCGAGCGAATCGACGTTTCGCGAGCTTGCCGTGCACAACATCGTCGATGGACGCGAATACCTGACTGCGGCATTCGAGCTGCATGCCGGCGGCAGCTCACGCTGGGCGCCATATCTCGTCCAGCGCGAGCGGTTGGCCGAGCGCTTCGGTGTCGGTGTGGCCGAGGCGACCGCCGGTCAACCGGAGGCGCCGGTGCAGGTCGATCGCGGACTCGAGGGATTTCTTGGGGAGATCGAGGTGGTCAGGCGGCTCGCCGAGGCGGCAACTCTCAACATCTTTCGACCTTTTCCCGACCTGGAGACGGTGGAGGTGCTGGTCAGGCACATGGCCTCGCATCGGTTCCTTGGGCTGCAGGTGAAAACTGTCGGGTGGGACAGGGCTCATCTCGAGAATCGCATTTATGTCAGGCGATCGAGCTTTCGGGCTTCGCCTTCGACGTTTGTCAGCGTGCTGGGGTGGAACCGTGACGCCGGCCGCTTTGAGAACGACCTGTTGCTGATCCCGAGCGAGGACGTGCCTCGCATCGCCCGGGTCGAGGGCGAGTGGATGATGCTGGAGCTCGAGCCGGGCGGCGTGAAACACCGGCGGTTGGAGGCGTATCGAACGTCCTTGCCGGCGTTCGGAAAGACCGTGGAGTCGATGTTGATTTCACCCGGTTAAGAGGGTTCCGTTGGCAAACGGCCGTTCATACCCTGATGGCATGGCGCGGGACGTGCGATATGACGAGCGCCCGGCGCGAGCACCGCCCGCGGTTGATGGCCGACAATCTCACAGGCATGGCGTCGCCCGACCTGATCGACCGCAATCGGTTGAAACAGCTTCTCGACCGGGAGCGTGCGACTTACAGGGAACGCAACCCGCGCTCCCTCGCTGCCTACAACGGAGCGAGCCACCTCTTTGGACGCGTTCCCATGACCTGGATGAACAAGGCGGCCGGCGGCTTTCCCCTCTACGCCGCCAAAGCTCACGGAGCGCGTGTGGAGGATATCGACGGGCACCTCCTCATCGACTTCTGCCTGGGCGACACAGGCGCCATGGCCGGCCATTCGCCCAAGCCCATGGTCGATGCGGTGGTCGAGCAGATCGCGGGCAGGGGCGGGGTGACCACGATGATGCCCACGGCCGACGCGGACTGGGTGGGCGGGGAGCTCACGCGCCGATTCGGCCTGCCGCTCTGGAGCTTCTCCCTCACCGCGACCGATGCCAACCGATGGGCGATCAGGCTGGCTCGCGCGATCACCGGGCGGCCGAAGATCCTGTTCAACAGCTACTGCTACCACGGCACCGTCGACGAGTCCCTGATCGTCGTCGGACCTGATGGCCACGGTGCAAGCCGGGAAGGCAACGTCGGCGCCCCCTCCGACGTCACCACGACCAGCAGGGTCGCCGAGTACAACGACCTCGAGGGCCTCGAGCGAGAGCTGGCCCACGGCGACGTCGCGGCCATGCTGATGGAACCGGCCCTGACCAACATGGGCATCGTCCTGCCGAACAAGGGATATCTCGCCGGCGTCAGAGCGCTCACGAAGAAATACGGGACCCTGCTCATCAACGACGAGACGCACACCTTCTCGGCAGGGCCAGGCGGCGCGACTCGCGCCTGGGCGCTGATCCCGGACATGCTGACGATCGGCAAGGCGATCGCGGGAGGGATCCCGGTCGGCGCCTACGGAATGTCCGACGAGCTGGCGCACCACCTCGCGAATCGAGCCGACCTGGACATGGTCGACGTCGGCGGCGTCGGTGGCACCCTCGCCGGAAATCCAGTGTCCGTCGCCGCTGCGCGCGCCACGCTCGAGCATGTTCTGACGGATCAGGCGTTCGAGACGATGATCGCGCTCAGCGCCCGCTTTACAGCCGGCGTGCAGCAGGTGATCGATACGCATGAGCTGCCGTGGTCCGTGAGCCAGCTGGGGGCGCGAGCCGAGTACCGCTTCACCTCTCCGCCACCAGCGAACGGGACCGAGTCGCACGCGGCCACCGACGTCGAGCTCGAAGACTACCTGCACGTCTACCTGGCGAACCGCGGAATCCTGATGACGCCGTTCCACAACATGGCGCTGATGTCCCCAGCCACGACCGAGGATGACGTGGACCGGCACCACGAGGTGTTCGGCCAATCGGTGGGCGAGCTGGCCGGCGCTTAGCTGAGGCGGTGCGACGCGTCCGTCGAGCGGGTCATGCGAGGGCTCATACGTTGCCCCTGACGGTCAGCTTCGAGCGCAGCGTGTCGACATCAGCCGCTGCCATGCCGGCCGCCTGGAGGTAGCCCTCGACGCCTCCCCATCGCTGGTCGAGGTGATCCAGCACGCCGACCATTCTCTCGGGCGGGCAGCGGAGATCTTCGCGCATCTCTTCAACGTGCTCGGGTGGGGCCGCCGCCAGCCACTCCTGGTACCGCGTCGCCATCTGAGCGTCAGTCTCCGCGTAGTCTTCCGCGATCGTCGCAACGTCCACACCGGCCAGGGACAGGCTCATCGCCGCCACCATGCCTGTCCTGTCCTTGCCCGCGAAGCAATGGAACACCGCCCCGCCTTCGGTCCTCGCCAGCGCGGTGAAGACTTCCCTGAATGCGTCGGCGCGGTGCTCGAGCATCATCAGGTACCGCTCGTACATGTTTGAGGCATCGGACAGCTTTCGCATGGTGATGTCATCGACCAACGGGAGATGCGAATACGCCAGAGAGGGGCTGCCAAACGGTTCCAGCGCCGCGAACGGGCTGGGCGAAGAAGCCACCTCAGACTCGCTTCTCAGGTCGATCACGTCGGTCACCCCATACGCGACCATTGACTCCTGGCCGGCGGCCGTGAGGCTGCGCAGGTTATCCGACCGGACGAGCATGCCACTGCGGGTGACGCCGCCTGCCCACGGAAGCCCACCCAGATCACGAGTGTTGCGACAGTCCGGCCAATCCAGCCGGCGCGAGGGCACGACTAGCGCTTGGTGTACTGCGGAGCCTTGCGGGCCCTCTTCAAGCCGTACTTCTTGCGCTCCTTCATCCTTGGGTCACGGGTCAGCAGTCCTGCCTTCTTCAAAGCCGGCCGGAAGTCGGGGTCGTACTTGATGAGGGCGCGGGCGATGCCGTGCGAGATGGCGCCGGCCTGGCCGCTGGTGCCGCCGCCGACCACCTTGACGGTGATGTCGAACTTACGCTGCGTGCTCGTGGCGCGAAGCGGCGCGAGCGCCGCCATCTCGAGGACGCGGCGACCGAGGTACGCAAGGGTTTCCTTGTCGTTGATCAGGACCCGCCCCTCGCCAGGCTGGATGCGCACGCGCGCCACCGCGTTCTTGCGGCGGCCGGTTCC
>DASXNH010000041.1:0-1836 GCA_036495195.1 Candidatus Dormiibacterota bacterium | reverse complement strand
TCTCGGATACTCCCTTGCCAGATTCTCGTCGTCGCCTCATAGGTCGTGATCAACTGGAGCGTCCACTGGTCGTCGAGTTGCACCGCCTCCCTTCTCGCTTCGGCAAGGATCGTGTTGATGGTGCGGTATTCGGCGCTCGCTTGCCACCACGGAACCAGAATCATGTAGTTACGCAGGAGCGTCTCCCGATCCCCGAGTCGGCGGGCCAATTCCTCAACTCGTCGCGACTCCTCGAGCGCCTCGGGCGCACTCTGGTCGACGGCGGTGAGGCACATCACCAACCGACTTCTCGATTTCAGTTCCGTGGCATCTCTCTCCTCCTCAGGGAGTTGATCGATGAGCTCAAGGATCGCCCGCTCGTGGCCGGCGGCTTCGCGGAACCGAGCGTGCTGGCGCGCCGTGCGTGCTGCTCTCTTCCACAGTGGGACCGCCGCCGCACCTTGGCCGGCCGCACCCAGGTGATACGCGGCGATTTCGGGAAGTGCTTCCACCCGGCCGGACGAAACCAACATCTCCCCCACTGCGCCGTGGATGCGCGCTCGATCGTGCCGCAACACCGATCGGTTGGACGCTTCGTGGAAGAGGCCGTGGCGAAATTGGAGATCTTCGGTCTCCCGAATGTTCTCGACGATGGCGTGCTCGCGTAGTCGTTCAAGATTGGCTTCGAGCTCATTCGTTTCGAGTCCCGTTGCCGCCGCCAGCATCGGACGATCGAACGTCCGCCCGATAATGGAGGCGGCCTGGGCGACACGTTTGGCGTCGTTTCCAACTCGGTCGAGGCGCGCGGTGATCACTTCGGACAAGGTCGTCGGCAGGACCGAGGGCGAAAGTTCCGGTTCGTCCGCCAGACCACGGGCCAACTCCTCAAGGAAGAGGGGCACACCCTCCGCACGCGCGACAAGCGCGGCGCACATGTCATGAGTCAATCTGTCGGACTCGGGAAGGTGTTCGATCAGTGCTCGGGCGTCCTGTTGCACAAGGCCGGTGAGCGTCATCCGCGCGTCGGGCTGAACATGTGGGTCCTCCTCGATCTCAGGCCGTGCCGTCATCGCCACCAGGACCGGAGTGTCGTCACGTGCGATGAGATGCAGGGACTCCAAGGTGCTGGGGTCAGCCCAATGCCCGTCCTCGACGATCAGCAGCAACGGTCCATGACGCGCTTGGTCCCCAACCCAGTCCGCGGCGTCACGCGGAGTGGCTGGAAGCTCACCCATGAGCTCTCCGTACGGGTGTAGAGGGCTCAACTCGGTTCGGCGGCTGCACCGGATCGTGACAACGGTGTGGCCCCGTGCTGCGAGCTCGTTACCGAACTCGAGCAGCAGACGCGACTTCCCTATGCCGGGCTCCCCTGCGATCAGCGCCAGCCTTCCGCCTCCGCCCAGTACGGCGGCCCAGTGCTCCTCGAGCCATGCTGATGCCTCCGTCCGGGGCACGAAGGTTGTGAGCGGTCGAGCCTCGAGCCGGTGTCGCGCCGAACTGCGGCGAACCACCAGAAGGGTGGGGACGGGATCCGCGAAGCCCTTCAGCGTGAGTTCGCCGACGGACTCCAACTCGAAATAGCCCGATACCAGTTGCGCCGTGTCGCTGCTGACGAGGACCTGGCCCGGCTCTCCGGCCGCCTGGAGGCGAGCCGCCATATTCGGCACCTGACCCCACACATCGGGCAGACGTTCCGGGCCTCCCGCAGTCACTGCGGCAACCAGCACCACGCCGGTGTGGATGCCCGCCCGCGCCTTGAGCTCAGCGATACCGAGGGCCGGCGGAAGCTGATCCCCCAAGGACTCGATCGCACGCACGATCTCCAGGGCTGCTGCGAGCGCTTCCTGGCCGGCCAAT
>DASXNH010000040.1:0-2000 GCA_036495195.1 Candidatus Dormiibacterota bacterium | reverse complement strand
CCCGTCCGGGCAGTCGCCGTCGAGCGGCACGCGGAAGGGGAGACCGTTTCAATGACGGGCCAGGTCCGCGCCAAGGACCAGGTCAGCCTCGCCTTTCGCCTCAACGGACGCATGATCGAGCGGCCCGTCAACGTGGGCGATATGCTCAAGGCAGGCCAGGTCGTCGCCCGGCTCGACCCCCAGATCGAGCAGAACGGGCTGGACACGGCGCGAGCTAACCTCGCATCGATTGAGGCCGTGCTGACCCAGGCGCGCCTCACTTTCGGGCGGCAGCAGCAGCTCGTGAAGGATGGGTGGACGTCCCGGGCCCAATTCGACGCAGCCCAGCAGAAGCTTCTGACGGCCCAAGGCCAGGTCGACGCCGCTCAGGCACAGCTGCGCACCGCGCAGGATCAGCTGAGCTACACGGACTTGTTAGCCGATGGCCCAGGTGCGGTCACCGCGGTCGGCGCCCAGCCGGGCGATGTGGTCCAGGCCGGAAAAATGATTGTGCAGGTCGCGCGCGAGGGCGGGCGCGATGCCGTCTTCGATGTACCCGAAGAGCTCATGCGGACGGGCCCGCGCGACCCGTTGGTCGAGATCGCGCTCAGCGGCGCCCCGCAGGTGAGGGCTACCGGCCGCGTGCGAGAGGTGGCGCCCCAGGCGGATCAGGACACCCGGACGTACCGGGTCAAAGTCGGCATCATCGATCCACCGGACAATATGCAGTTGGGAGCGACTGTCACCGGCCGCATCAAGCTGTCCGCGCCTCCCGGCGTGGAGATTCCGGCGAGCGCGCTCACCGAGGCAAATGGCCGGCCGGCCGTGTGGGTGGTCGATCCGCAGAGCAAGACTGTCTCCCTGCGAGAGGTGGACGTCCTGCGGCACGATCCGGCCGCCGTCGTGATCTCGCAAGGGCTGGAAACAGGCGATCTCGTCGTCACCGCCGGAGTGCAGACCCTGCGCCCTGGTCAGAAAGTCCAGATTCTAGGAGCCGTCTGATGAAGAGCTTCAACCTTTCCGAATGGGCGCTTCGGCACCGTTCCCTGGTGACCTATTTCATGCTCGTCATCGTGGTCGCGGGCGTCTGGTCCTACCTCCGGCTCGGACGCAGCGAGGACCCGGACTTCACGGTCAAGACCATGGTGGTGCAAGCTCAATGGCCGGGAGCCACCGTCGGCGACACGCTCGAGCAGATTACCGACCGCATCGAAAGCAAGCTGCAGGAAACGCCGAGCCTGGACTACCTGAAGAGCTACACGAGTGCCGGGCAGGCCACGATCTTCGTCAATCTGAAGGACTCGACGCCCCCGGCCGAGGTGCCTGACATCTGGTATCAGGTGCGCAAGAAGGTGCGCGACATCAGCAACACGCTGCCCCAAGGCGTCGTCGGTCCCGGCTTCAACGACGAGTTCGGCGATACCTACGGCATCGTCTACGGCTTCACAGCGGACGGCTTCACAGACCGGGAGCTGAGGGATCACGTCGTTGAGGTCCGCAAGCAGCTCCTCCAATTGCCGGATATATCCAAGATCGACATTCTCGGGGCCCAGGACGAGCGTATTTACGTCGAGTTCTCGACCGAGCAGTTGGCGGGCCTTGGGGTCGACCGCGCCGAACTGATCGCCGCGCTGCAGGCCCAGAACGCCGTCACCCCCGCGGGCGTAGTGCAGACCGCGGACGAGAAGATCCTCGTCCGCGTCTCGGGTGCGTTCCGGTCCGAGCAGGATGTTCTTGCCGTCAACTTCGTCGCAAAGAACGGTCGGATGATCCGCCTGGGCGACATCGCGCGCGTCACGCGCGGGCCCGCCGACCCTGCGCAGCCGATGTTCCGCGTCAATGGACATAACGGCATTGGGCTCGCTATCGCGATGCGCAATGGTGGCGACGTCCTGGCCCTCGGACACAACGTCGAACAGAAGATGACGGAGATCACGGCGAACCTGCCTGTCGGGATCGAACCGGTGCTCGTCGCCGACCAGCCCGTGACCGTCGAGCATTCCGTAGATGAATTCATGAAG
>DASXNH010000039.1:0-4003 GCA_036495195.1 Candidatus Dormiibacterota bacterium | reverse complement strand
CTGCGGTTAACACGCTTGGCCGCACATCCTGGTCCGTAACCCACGATTGGCCCTCGGGCCGGGAGATTCGCTCATGCCGCGACCGCCGCTGGACGGCACCGATCAACGCTCAAGTACAGCAGACCAGCTCGGCCTGGCCTGGGGTGCGTGAGGCGTTCGAGGTCGCCCGCGGGGATCAGCGGGGGGGGTTAGGAGGTGTGCCATGTCAATAGCTGATCTGCAAGAGCTGGATGAGGTCAAGGGACTGGTGGACCGCGGGCAGCGGCATGGTGTCCTGACGTACGCGGACGTGGCCGGAACAGCCTCCGGGCTCGACCTCGACGAAGCAGACGTCGAAGAGCTGCACGATTTCCTCGAGGACGCTGAGATCGAGCTGGTGGAGGCGCTCGACCCGGCCCTAGCCACGTCGGTGGAGCGCGCGCCGGATAAGCGTGGGCCTCGCAAGCGCAACACGGCGCTCAACTTGAAGCCGGACATGACCACCGATGCGCTTCAGCTGTTCCTGAAAGACATCGGCAAGCAGAGCCTGCTGAACGCGGAGGAGGAGGTGACTCTGGCGAAGCGGATCGAGCGGGGTGATCTCGATGCCAAGCGAAAGATGGTCGAGTCCAATCTTCGTCTCGTCGTGTCGATCGCGAAGAAGTACCGCAATCAGGGGTTGCCGTTCCTGGATCTGATCCAGGAGGGGACGCTGGGATTGGTGCGGGCGGCGGAGAAGTTCGATTACCGCAAGGGATTCAAATTCTCGACTTATGCAACGTGGTGGATTCGCCAGGCGATCGCTCGGGCGTTGGCTGATAAGGCGCGGACGATCCGGATACCGGTCCACGTGGTCGAAAAGCTGAATAAGATCGGGCGAGCCGAGCGCAAACTCACCGCTGAGCTAGGGCATGATCCGACGGCGGAGGAGATTGCGGAGCTGACCGGTATCGAGGCTGCTGAGGTGGAGTCGATCAAGCGCTCGGCGCAGGCTCCGGTGTCGCTCGAGATGCCGGTCGGCGATGAGGAATCCGAGCTCGGCCAGTTCATCGCCGACGAACACGCCCCGTCACCGTACGATCAGGCGGCTGGCAACCTCGCCCACGAGGCCCTAGCGCACGCGCTCGCCCGACTCAGCCATCGCGAGCGGCGGATACTCGCGCTCCGCTACGGCCTCGACGGCGAGCACCCGCGAACGCTGGACGACGTCGGGCAGATGTTCAACATCACCCGCGAGCGGATACGCCAGATCGAAAATCACTCGCTTAAGAAACTGCGGCATCTTCGCGAAACCCAAGGCTTGCGCGAAAGTCCCAACCACCTCGAGCGCGGGACTTCCCGAACCTCTGCCGCCACGCCCACCGGCCTAACAGCTCGGACGTCCACCGGGTGGGATCGCTACAGATCAACCTCCGCGATCCCTGACAGGTCGGTCATCTGACGGCCCCCGCGCCTCGGTTGGCGAGCGTCAGCGAACGAGACCAGCTTCCTCCGGTCTTGATCCCAAAGCTTGAGGTGGACCGCACGAAGCCCGTCCAGCAGGGACAGCTCCGGCACCTGGTGGAAGATCGAGTTCTCGCGGTGAGCGCGGCGAAGGTTGTAGTTGGGTATCCGCGCGTTGAGATGGTGCACGTGGTGAAACCCGATATGCCCCGTGAAGAACTCAAGCAGCCTCGGCAGCTTCAGGTAGGAACTGCCACAGAGCGCCGCCTCGGTGTAGTCCCAGTCGTCGGCGCTCTGCCAGTAGGCGTCCTCGAACTGGTGTTGAACGTAGAACAGCCAAATCCCAACCGATCCGGCCAGCAACGCCGGCAGTGCCCACACCAGCAGGAATCGCTCCCACCCAATCAGCCAGCATAACCCAGCGACGAGCAAGAAGACACCAGCGTCCGTGAAGAGCACACTATGGCGCAAGCGCGGACGCTGGGCGCGAGCGGGGATTCGCGGGCCGATGACCATCGCCACGATCGGGCCGAGCCCAAACATGAACGCGGGATTGCGGATCACCCGGTATGCCAGCCGACCACGCCATGACCGAGCGCGGTATTCCCGGACCGTAAGCGTGACGATATCTCCGACGCCACGACGCTCGAGATCGCCTGAGGTGCCGTGATGCACCGCGTGGTCATGCCGCCACCGTTCAAACGGTGAGAGCACCAGCAGCCCCGCCAACCGCCCGACCCACCGATTGGCACGCTTGGATGAAAACAGCGATCCGTGGGCGCAATCGTGGAACACGACAAACGTACGCACCAAAAATCCCGCAGCGAGGACGACGAGCGAGGCCGTCAGCAAGACCGAGGTCTGCAATGTCAGGTCAAGCAGGATCGAAAGCGCCAAGTAGGGCACAATCGACGTGGCGACGTCGAGCACGCTTCTGTACAGGCGTGGCCGGTAGCAGCGGGCAGAAATCTGACGGCCCGGCGTAGGCATCCGTTGATCTGGCATGAGCAACTCCGAGTCCGGGATGAACGTTGCGAACCGCAAACGCTCCCGAATGCCGGCCACCCGTACCGCGCGAGCGCGAGCTGCTCATAGGCCGAAGCACTCCGGGAGCACCAAAACGGTCCCGCCGGCAAGACCTCGATGCAGTTGATCTTACTGGGCGCGACCTCTTGTGGCACCGGTCCTTAATCAGGTGAAAATGTCAGCCACGGGCGGACCCCTGGCGACGGCAACCGGCGAGCCCGCTCCGGGCTCTCGGGTGGGTGAATCCCGGGGGCTGGGCCGGGTCTATTCGGGCTGGACGAGTTCGACTGCGCCGAACCCTTCGAGTGGCCCGTCCACGAAGAACATCTCGATCGAGAGGTCGGGCTCAACGTGGGCTTGTGAGAGGAACGCGAGCACCTTGCGGCCTGTGAGCTCCTCGATCGTGTCGGTGAAGAGTTTGGTCATCATGTGTTGGAACTCATGGCGCATCGCTACGACGCGATCGGGATCGCCTGAGTCCATCATCGTCTTTTCCAACGGGGTGAAGCCGGCGCCGCGCATCACGACGACTACCAGATCGTCCAACGCGTACGTCTTGGCTTTCATCGGGCCGCGCCCATAGTGCTCGCGCTGGATACCGACGATGCGGTTGGAGATCGCCGCCAGCAGGTGTCCGCCCCTGAGCGGCGCTTCCGCGCCGGCCGGTGATGTTTGTGCTTCGTCCATTCCCGTGTACAGAGAGGCCCGCGAGACCTCGTCCGTCCGTCGGTTGTTGATGGCTGATTCGGCCTGGCCTGGAAGCGGGAGGCCCCTAAGCCTTGCCAAACCAGAGGCTAGCGCGTTCAGCTGGCGTCTGTGCCCTGATCAGGCTCGAGGACGAACACCTCGACAGCGGACTCGCCGAGCGTGCTCGAGCCGCTCAGAAAGGTGCGGACCTTGCGGCCGGTGAGCCTCTCGACTGCGGCGACGAGCTGGTCCTCCATCGCGCGTTGCAAGATGTCACGACCGAGGCGCACGACGTCGGCGCGACCCGCGGCGGTGATGTTCCGCTCGCCTCTGGTCGCGCCGTTCTCGAGCAGACACACGACCACATCCGCGGTGATGAACGCGCGAGACTTCTCGGACCCTCTGCCGGTGAAGTCCGCCGTCAGCTTGCCGATCTCGTTCGCGATCGCGGCGTTCAACTGCCCAGCCCGCACCTCGCCAGCCGGATGGCCGGTGCCTTCCATGATCAGCCTTCTTTCCGCGTCTCTTCAGTGTGGGCAGAACCAGCGCTGGGTGACAGAGACGAAAGAACGCCCGACGAAGGCCTTATGCATCAACCAGCGTAACGCTCGCACGGCGGTTTACAAGCACTCGGGCCAGCGGGCGACTTCGCCGCTCGGGCTGACGCCCAGTTCCGAGGACATTCGCCGCGGCCGGGTCCGCTGGTGTCAGCATCTGGTCAAGTAGCGGCCACGCTGTCCTTGGAGAGGCTCGCGAGCACTTCGTAGAGGGCGGCGATGTCTCGGTGGCCATATCCGAGCTGGTCCGCTGTGCCGAGGATCTCGTCTGCTACGGCGGCTGTCGGGAGTGGTGTCGCGAGCTGTTGGCC
>DASXNH010000038.1:0-2406 GCA_036495195.1 Candidatus Dormiibacterota bacterium | reverse complement strand
TTGGCGACCAGATAGGTCGTCACCACCCACGACGCCTCGTCCTCGCTGACCCCCAGGCCGCCCGCGATGTAACGCAGCGCCACATTGGCGATCGTGGTGTCGAGGAGCTCCATGAAGGTCGCGAGCGCCACCAGCACCGCGGTCAGCCATTGGTTGGCGCCTGTGCCGCCTGTCGCGGCGGGAGCACCCGTCTGAGACGCGCCGGCGCTCATAGCCACGCCTCCAACCGCTCCAAGAGCGAGGGCGAGGGATCGATCCGCACCGTCGGGACCACCGACATACCGGGCCCGAGCGCAACATCGCCCGGCGGATCGTTCATGACGAGTTTGACCGGCACGCGCTGGACGATCTTGACGTAGTTGCCTGTGGCATTCTCGACCGGGAGCAGCGAGAAGGCAGTGCCGGATCCGGGCTGAACACTGTCGACGTGGGCGCGGATCGTGCGTTCCGGATAGGCGTCGATCTCGAGTGTCACTTTCTGTGCCGGCCGCATGTGGTCGAGCTGGCTCTCCTTGAAGTTCGCCCAGACCCAGATGTCGTCCGGCACGAACATCGTCAGGTTGGTGCCGGGCTGTGCGAATTCACCAACTGCGGCACTGAGCTGAACCACACGCCCGGGCTGGTCTGCCGTAACAATCGTGTGCGAAAGATCCAGTTGCGCCTGGTCGCGCTGAGCCTTGCGCAAGCCGAGGTTTGCGACCGCGCTGCTGCGCTGTGCCTTCAGCGCCTCGATTTGCCGCTGCGCCAGCGCGAGGGTTGCTTGCGCACTCTCCAGTGCGGCTTGTTGCTGACGCAGCCCCGAGGTGTACCGCTGCGCGTCCTGAACGGTGCCCGCGAGAGCCGTCGCCGCCAGCTCCTGGTAGCGCTTCGCCTGCTGCTGAGCGAACACCAGCGCCGCTTGCGCCTGGTCGACCTGTGCCTGGTTGGCGCGGATCTGTGCCTGCTGCACAACGATCTGCGCATCCATATTCTCGATGTTGGCCTGCGCAGCGGCTACCTGCGCCTGAGCCTCGGCAAGCGCATTGCGGTAATCGCGGTCGTCGATCCGCGCGATCACCTGGCCGGCGACTACATGCTCGTTGTCGGTGACCGGGACCGCCGTGAGGTAACCGGGCACTTTGGGGGCGATTGGGAACTGACGCGCGGCGATAAAGGCGTCGTCCGTCGCTTCGAAGTGCGAGGCGTAGTCCCAATAGAGGTAGCCCGCCGGCAACAGCACAACGAGGAGGATCAAGCCGCCGACGAACGCTAACGGATGCCGCCACAGCATGCCCCGGCGGGGCTCGTCACTGCGGTCGTTATCATCATGCTCGCCATGCTGATCTTCCCGCCCCGGCGCCAACGCCTCAACGTGGGGTCCACTGGGCGCACGATCCTGGCGGGTCGGTGCCCGCTGCTGAGCCCAATCGCGGCTGGTGGCCCCCAGCGGCTGGCGATCGCCGACCAGATCTCGGGACGCGCATCGGGTTGACTGCGGCTGTGGAACCCGGAGCGCCGATCGCCCGTGTCGATCTTCTGTCTCGCACCTCATTGCATGGCTCCGCCGCCTGGGCTGTCATTTCCTGAGCACATCCTTCGCGCGTCCAAGTAAGGCATTCCACGACGAAAAAGAGCCGGATGATCGGAACCCCTTCCACAACCTGAAAAGGCTGCGCGGCACGATTGGACGCAATGTCAGCGCTGCCGGCCGTTGGCTTCGGCTAAGCGGCCTACGGAAAGAACCGACCTGCGCCCTGCAGCCGCTCGGCGACGGGTGTAAAGGGCTTGTAGGCTGCTTGCTATCATGTGAGGTTTCCTAAAATCGAGATCGGCCGTGCCAGAGCGCTTGCCGAAGCTTCAATCGCCTGCAGAACGTGGCTCTTGTCGGTTCATCCGCAAGCGAAACCTGCTCATCAATGCTTTAGGAATTCTCATGCTAAGGGGCGGACCCAGGGTACTCTACACCTTCACCCTTGACACCTATGCATTACGCCTATCTGGCCGCACATGCTCTTAATTGAGGCCTTTTGAGGAGAGTCACCTTGCTTCGCACCGCCTCAGCGACTGCCGCGGCCGCATTGCCGCTTCCCGAACTCTACCGAAGGGTCGAGCGGCACATCCCGCCATTCGAATGGCCGGTCCTTGCCGATGACATCGCTGCGATCCTGAAACTCAAAGAGGAGCGCCACGCAGTTCGAATCCGCTTTCCTCCAGCAGTGAGTCTCGTGCGAACCTGATTTTCTCGATCAGGGCGCCTAGGTATCCGAGAAAGAGAGCCTTGGCACGCGGGAATTGAGGAGTCGCGGGCGGAGGCTGTGTACATTCAGGCCGCTCCCCTCCTCCTGGATTTCCTTCTCATAATCGAAAGCGCCGCTACTCCTCAGTCGGCTTCACCTCAATCCGCACGATTTGTCCGGTCCCTGGCGT
>DASXNH010000037.1:0-22429 GCA_036495195.1 Candidatus Dormiibacterota bacterium | reverse complement strand
TAAGTTGCAGCACGGCGCCAGCGAGGTGGCCAGTTGACCCCAAGAACGGATGTTCGCTATAATACGGTAACGAACATGCGTACTCTCGCGACCCAGGTCCGGCTGCGGCGGCTCGACCGCGCCTTCTCCGAGGCGCTCGATCGCCTGCTGTCCGAGCCGGCGGAGCGCGAGATGGTCGGGATGATCTCCGCCAAGCTCCTGGAGCTGGCCTCGGACGTCAGGGACTCGTGGCGGCGCGAGAGCGCCCAGACGATGCCCGCCGAGGCCCTGGACGCCTACGTCAAGGAAGCGCTCAGGACTGCCGAGTTCGCGATCGCGGCGCTGCCGCAGACGGGCGCCGACCTGGAGCTCCTGGGCCGAGACTTCGACAACGCCGTCCTGCCGCTCGAGGTCTTCCTGCGCGGCCTGGACGCCGAGCCGGCCCTGCAGCGCTCCGCCTGAACGAAGTTTCAGGATCGGGACCCAGGCGGCAGCAAGGTGCGGAATTTGATGGCGATAACGTGGCTGACCCGTAAGCTATCTTTAACGGTCGATATCGTCACCATGATCTCAGGCTGAGACGGCTGCCTAAGACTCCCTTCCCGACCTCTTGAGAGCCGGTTCGAGCCGCTCTCTGGTGATACGACCTTCACCGACGATCGCGCCATTCGCCAGCACGACCGGAACGCGCCAGTCGTACAAGCGAAACAACTCGTCGTCGGTGTCGACATCGGCGAGCCGCGGTTCGTGGCCGAGCTCACGGAGTAGGGCCAGGGCATCGTCGCAGAGGTGGCAGCCTTGGCGGGTGACCAGGACCAGCTCCACGCCCGTGAGCCTAGCAGCCGGCTAGCCGGGTAGCCGCAGGACCTCCCCCACATCGATCCGAGGGCTGTGAAGCCCGTTGAGGCGCTCGATGTCGTCAATCCGGGCCCTCACGTCGTCGCCGGGATACTGGGCGGCAGCGATCGCCCACAGTGTGTCTCCAGGCTGGACGACAACGGTGGTGACGATCGGGTGGGTGTCCCCCAGCGCTCCCTTGGAAAGTCCAAGGCCCAGGGCCGCCACCGCCACCAGGACCAGGCTCCAACGCCCGAGATGGCGCAGCGGTGCCCGGCGGTGCGATCGGAGCGGTCGGATCGTGTAGCCTGCGGCGTACATGTGTTCGGGGACTTTAGCGAACGCCCGTTCGCGTGCAAGTCCCCCGAACAAAAGTTTGCACTCTGCGGGGGAGTTTGCTAGAGTGGGCTCCAGCGTCCTGAATACGATCCTGGAGATGGCACCAAATTGACCGAACAACTCACCGAACGGCAGAACAAGATCCTCGACTACATCCGCTACGTGACCAAAGTTCGCAGCTATCCCCCAAGCGTCCGTGAGATCGGCGAGGCCGTGGGCCTCAGCTCGAGCTCCACGGTCCACAACCACCTGAACCAGCTGGAGCGCCGCGGCTTGATCAAGCGCGACCCGAGCAAGTCCCGCACGGTCCAACTGGTCACCGACGCGCAGGCAGACGCTCAGCGCCGCAACGCCGTTTCCATCCCGGTGATCGGCAATGTTGCCGCCGGCGCCCCCATCCTCGCCGAGCAGAACGTCGAGGAACACATGCTCCTCTCCTCAGACATGGCCCAGGAAGGCAACTTCCTTCTCCGGGTTCGAGGCGAGAGCATGATCAACGCCGGCATCCTCGATGGCGACCTGGTGTTGGTGAAGCCGCAGCAGGAAGCCACCAACGGCTCGATCGTCGTCGCGCTCGTGGACGGCGATGCCACAGTGAAGCGCTTCGAGCGTGGCAACGGACACGTGAAGCTCATCGCCGAGAACCCCGCCTACGAGCCGATCGTCACCACCAACGTCAGCCTTGTGGGCGTCGTGCGCGGGGTGATCCGCCTCTTCCACTAGCGGCCGGCCGTCCGGCTTTGGCTTTCGCGGCGGAGTAGGCCTCGAATCGTTGTGCCGCGTGGCGGGGCACCCAGCCCCACGCCCGCGTGCCGCCTTCGACGTACTCGGTCCGATCCACGCCGCCAACCTTGCGCAAGGCCGCCAGCACCGACTCGCCGCCATACGGCACGAGGATCTCGAAGTCCACGATGTCGCCGCGGCTCGACTTCTCGACCGCGCCGAGCAGCTCCTTCAAACCCGATCTCTTCGTTGCCGATATCGCCACCGCGTCCGGGTACCGGCTGGTGACCGCGCCGATCGCGTGGCGCCGCGCCGTCGGGTCAAGCAGGTCAACCTTGTTCAGCACCACCACCCGTGGCTTGTCGGCTGCCCCGAGGTCCCCCAGGACCTTTTCCACCGTCGCCGCCTGGTCGAGCACCGTCGAGGAGCTGAGGTCCAGCACCTGGATGATCACGTCCGCCTCGGTCACCTCCTCGAGCGTGGCTCGGAATGCCGCGACCAGGTCGGTGGGCAGCTTCTGGATGAAGCCCACCGTGTCGGTCAGCAGCACCTCGCGCCCGGTCGGCAGGGAGAGGCGACGTGTCGTGGGATCCAGCGTCGCGAAGACGCGCTGCTCCGCCTGCACATGCGCTCCCGTCAGCACGTTGAGCAGGGTCGACTTGCCCGCATTCGTGTAGCCGACGATCGCCGCAGTCTCCAGCTCGGCGCTTCTCCGGCCTGTGCGCTGTTGGTGACGCTGCGAGCGCACCTGCTCGATCTCCCGCTCCAGGTCGCGCATGCGCTTGCGGATCCGGCGCCTTTCCACCTCAATCTGCTGCTCGCCGGCGCCTCCTCGCGCCCCCACCCCACCGCGTCGGCCACCGACCTGGCGGTCGTATGCATACGACCCGATGAGTCGCGGCAGCATGTGGTGAAGCCGCGCCGCTTCGACTTGCAGGCGTCCTTCGTGGGTGCGCGCGTGCTGGGCAAAGATGTCGAGGATCACCTCGGTCCGATCGAGCACGCGTGCCTTCAGCTCGCGCTCGAGGTTTCGCTGTTGGCGAGGGCTGAGGTCGTCGTTGCAGATGATCACGTCGAACGCGCCTTCCAGGCGCATCTCGCGGAGCTCCTCGACCTTCCCCATCCCGATGAAATGAGCGGGGTCCACCCCACTCCTTCTCTGGATGTCGGTGCCCACGACCTCCGCTCCCGCTGTGCGGGTCAGGTCGGCGAGCTCGTTCATCTGGTCCCCAACCGCTTCCGCCGTCGTCCCGGGCAGCAGCACTCCCACGAGGTACGCCCTCTCGCGGGGGGTTCGGGTCGAGATCAGAGCTTGAGCTTCCTCAAGCGCGTCATCGCCTCCTCGAGGCGTGCATCAGGGGCAGTCACAGACAGCCTGAAATACCCCTCACCGTGGGCGCCGAAACCCACGCCTGGCGTGATGTTCACGCCGACCGCATCCAGGACATGGCTCGCAAACCCAATCGAGTCATAGCCGTCGGGGACCGGAGCCCACACATAAAAGGTCGCGCGGGGCGGCTTGATCGACCAGCCCAACGAGTTGAGCGTGCCGGCGACCAGCCGGTGCCGCCTGGCGTAGATCTCATTGGCCGCACGGGTCTCGTCTTCTCCCCCATGCAGCGCTTCGATTGCCGCCCACTGCACAGGCTGGAAGATCCCGGAGTCGATGTTGGTCTTCAGCTGGCCGATCAGCCCCACCAGGTCGGCACGCCCGCACACCCACCCGATCCGCCAGCCCGTCATGTTGAAGGTCTTCGACAGGGAGTGAAACTCAAGCCCAACATCTTTGGCGCCGTCGATCTCGAACAGGCTCAATGGGCGGTAGCCATCGAAGCAGATCTCTGAGTACGGGGCGTCGTGGCAGAGCACGATGTCGTGCCGCCGGCAGAACTCGACGGCCTTCTCGAGGAACTCACGACCCGCCACCGCCGCGGTTGGATTGTTCGGATAGTTGAGCCACAGCAGCTTCGCACGCTCGGCGACGTCGCTGGGGATCGCATCGAGGTCGGGGAGCCAGTGATTGGCCGCGGTCAGCGGCATCACGTACGGATCGCCGCCCGCCATGATCGCGCCCGTCGCATAGGGCGTGTAGCCGGGGTCAGGGGCGAGCACGATGTCTCCCGGGTCAACGAGCGCCAATGGCGCGTGGCTGATTCCATCCTTCGAGCCGAGCGTCGGCAGGATCTCTGCGGCGGGATCCAGGCTCACGTCGAAGCGCCGGCGGTACCAGCCCGCGATCGCCTCTCGCAGCTCGGTGAGGCCGAAGTAAGACGGGTACCTGTGGTTGGCGGGGTCGGCCGCAGCCTCCTGCAGAACGCTGACGATGCGGGCCGGAGTCGGCAGGTCGGGGTCGCCGATGCCCAGCGAGATCACGTCGATCCCCGCCTTCTTCTTCTCCTGCACCTTGCGGTCGATCTCGGCGAACAGGTAGGGCGGGATTCGCCCAAGTCGCTGCGCGCCGGCTGCCTTATCCGAGGTTCTGCTCAAATCCGTTCTCCTTCAAGTAGTTGAGGATAGCGGTGACGGGCACGGGGCCAAGGCCCGTCGCATCGAACCATCTCACGCGCGGATCGCGCCGCCACCATCGAAGCTGTCTTCGCGCATATTGCCGGTTCGATTGCGCCATGACGACAGGCAGCTGCTCGAGGCTGATGTCCCCGCGGATGTGCGCCAGAGCTTCGGCGTAGCCGATACCAGTCAACACCGGCGCCGTGGCCGGCACGCCGGATTCCAGCGCCCCCTTTGTCTCGGCCACCAGCCCGCGCTCCACCTGCGCGCGGCTGCGCTCCTCGAGCCTCTGATCGATGACCTGCCGTTCCGCGGTCAATCCGACGCGAAGCGGGATCCACGCCGGCGCGCTGCGCTTACGCAGGCGGCGCAGCGGAGGTCCGGCGGACTGCAGCACCTCGATCGCCCGCACGACGCGCACCGGGTTCCGTATATCGACTCCAGGGTCGGGATCGATGGCAAGCAACATGTCGCGCAGCGCTGTCACGTCCATTTGGTAGAGCTCGGCTCGCAGGGCCGGATTGGGCGGCACTCCTGTGAGGCTGAAACCGTCCGCCAAGGCATCGACGTAAAGCATCGTTCCGCCCTCGACGATGGGGACGCGCCCGCGCGACGTGATGTCAGCGATGGCCGCCTCAGCGCCCGATATGTAGCCGCTTGCACTGAACGATCCGGCGGGCTCGACGAAATCGATCATGTGGTACCGGATCTGCCGCCGCTGCTCCGGCAGCGGCTTGTTGGTCGCGATGTCCAGCATCCGGTAGACCTGCCGCGAGTCCGCCACGACGATCTCGCCGCCAACCTCGAGGGCAAGCTGGAACGCCAGCTGGGACTTGCCAATGCCGGTCGGGCCGACGATGACTGGAACGTGTACGCCGGCTGAACTGTTCAAGGTCACTGGTCGAGAATAGGCACTCACGTGAATCATCCGGCATCGCAGCACCCGCGGCCACCGCTATGGCTCGCCGCAGCCGCGGTGGCCGCGGGCTGGGGCGCCATCTACGACATAGGTCGCTGGATTGCCGCCTTCGTGACATTTCCCGCCCACGAGGACGTGCGCATCTACTACGTCGCCGCCGAGGCCGGGCTGAGGTACGGCTGGTCGACGATCTACGACATCCCGACTCTGCGGGCTCTCTCAGCTGGGTTTGCGGGCGGCGAGACCAACATCGATTCGTCGGCGACCTACATCAGCCCACCCCTGCTGGCCTGGCTCTTCGCTCCGCTCACCACGCTTTCGGAGCCGGCCGCCTACGCCGTTTGGGCGGCGCTGTCTTTCGGCGCCCTCATCTGGATGGCGCATGTCTCCGCGCCGTATGCGGGCCTCGCCAAGGCCACGCTGCTCTGCCTGGCGCTGGCCCTGTGGCCCGTGCTGGATGCGTTCTATCGGGGCCAGCCGGTACTTGTCCTACTCGCACTCGTGGCCGCGTCATGGTGGCTGACCGGCCACGATCGGCCGTGGGCCGCCGGTATCGCGCTCGCTCTTGCCACAGCCCTCAAACCACAGATCGTCTATCTCGTGCCGCTGGCACTGCTCGTGAGCGGACGCTATCGAGTCGTGTTGGGCTGGGCCGCGGCTTGCCTGGTGCTCGCCCTGGCCTTCGTGGCGTCGCTCGGGCAATCAGGTCTTCAAAGCTGGTGGCAGACCCTCCAGCTCGTGGAGACCAACGCCGAGCACGCCTACTTCACGCTCGCATACCTCTTCGGCTTCGGTCCCCTGACGTACTCCTTGCTGGCGATCCTCGGCGTTGCGGCACTGGCTGTTGCGTGGAAACGGAGGGCTCAAGTGGACATGGTGTTCGCCGCCGGACTGCTGGGATCGGTGGCGGTGTCAGTCCACCTGCACCTCTACGACTACACCGCGCTGGTGCTCGCCGCGTGGCTTGTGCTGCGCACGGCTCCGCCGTTGTGGCAGCGGTGGTGGCTGCTCGCCGGCGTGGTCACGATGCAGGCGCTGGCCCTGGGGCTGCCCGCGCCTCAGCTCATCTGGGATGCGGGCTGGCTCGCGATCCTGGCCTTCAGTAGTTTCTTCGGAAGTGACGCCTCAGGTCCTGCCATTCGACCAGCAGCCTCGTCGGACGCCCGTGCGGGCACGTGACGGCGTCCGCCGCCGCCTCGAGGTCGAGCAGCAGCCTTCTCTGCTCGGCCATGTCCAGAGTGTCCCCAAAGCGCACCGCAGAGTGGCATGCCAGGGCCGCGGCGGCCTTCTCCATCGCTCCTTCGCCTCGGTTGTCTGCGAGGGCCGCGAGGGTCTCCTGAACCGCGGTCGTGGCGCGCCCAGCGGGCATCTCGACGGGCACGGCGGTGATCCGCAGACTGCGCGGCCCGAACTCCTCGTACTCGAGGCCAAGGTTGGCCAGGTCCGCCCGGTGGTCGGCGGCGGCGGCGATGAGCCGCGGTTCCACGTCGACGGCCTGCGGCATCAGCAGCGGCTGGGTCATGCCACGGCCGGTTCGCAGCCTTTCCAGCAGCCGGTTGTAGAGCACGCGCTCGTGGGCAGCGTGCTGGTCGATCAGGACGAGACCGTCGGGGCCCTCGGCCACCAGGTATCCCGGGCCGACCTGGCCGATCGGCCTGAGCATGCTCTCACCGACCCGGGCTCCGATCTCGGCGACAGCCACCGAAGCCGCGGCCTCGTGGAGGGTGAGCTGCGGCATTGGGTCGCGGTCAATCGGGGCAGGTCCAGAAGTCGTGGCGTGGTATTGGTATGGCTGGCTGCCTCCGAGCGCGGCCCGGACCGCTCGCTGCAGCGCTGAGAAAACCGCGCCCTCCTCGCGAAAGCGCACCTCTCGCTTGGCAGGATGGACGTTGACGTCGACCAGCTCTGGGTCGATGCCGATGTCGATGACCGCCATTGGATGCCGGCCGCGCTCGAGCATCCCCTGGTAGCAGTCTTCAAGCGCATACAGCAGCGGCCGCGAGCTGATTGGACGGCCGTTTACAGCGAGCACGATTCCATCGCGGCTGCCTCGACTCATCCGAGGCTGGCTCACCATCCCGCTGACCAGCGGCATGCCGATCATCTCGAGCATCTCGTTCGCGACGGGCATGCCGTGCACCGAGCCGATGGCGCGCCGGCGGTCTCCGTCGCCAGGGCTGCTGACAGCGCTCCGAGCATCAATTGTCAGCTGAAACCGCACATGCGGATGCAGCAATGCGAATGCGCTCACGACATCCTTGATGGCTGCGACCTCGGTGGCGTCGGACTTGAGAAATTTCAGGCGAGCCGGCACATTGGCGAACAGGTCCTTGACCTCGATGGTCACTCCGGGCAGCAGCGGTCCCGCGCCATGCTCGATGGTGTTGCCCGCTCGCACGCGAATGCGGGCACCGGCGCTGCTGCATTCGACATCCGCCACCGACGCGATGCTCGCCAGCGCCTCGCCACGAAATCCCAATGTGGCGATGGCGTCGAGGTCCGAAAGGTTCGTGACCTTGCTGGTGGCGTGCCGCACGAAGGCCATCTGCAGGTCTTCGGTCGTGATGCCATCGCCGTCGTCGCTGACCCGGATGGAAATCTTTCCTACTCCGCGCACATCGACGCTGATCCGCCTTGCGTTCGCGTCAAGCGCGTTCTCGATCAGCTCCTTGACCACCGACGCGGGCCGCTCGATCACCTCGCCCGCGGCGATGGCGTCGGCGATCTCAGGCGTCAGCAGATGGATCGTCATTGGCGCATCCGCGCGCGCAGCTCATAGAGCTTCTGCAGCGCCTCGAGGGGGCTGAGGGAATCGGGCTCGATGTCCTCGAGCTCCTTCCGCAGCGGGTCCGGCGCCAGCTCGATGGGCAGGCCCAGCTGCTGATCCGGCGGCTCGAGCGGACGCTGTCTCTCGAGCTCGGCAAGGACCTGTCGGGCCCGGGCGATCACACTCGACGGCAGCCCGGCCAGGGCCGCGACGTGGATCCCGTAAGAGCGGTCCGCTCCTCCCGGCACGACCCGGTGCAAGAACCGCACCGACTCGCCCTCCTCGAGCACCTCGACGCGCTGGTTGCGGACGCGAGGCAACGATTCCGCGAGGGCGGTCAGCTCGTGGTAGTGGGTGGCAAACAGCGTGCGGCAGCCGAGCCGAGGCGACTCGTGCAGATGCTCCAACACGGATTGGGCGATCGACAACCCGTCGTAGGTCGACGTCCCCCTCCCCACCTCGTCGAGGATCACGAGCGATGCGCGCGTGGCGTGGTTGAGGATGTAGGCCGTCTCGGTCATCTCTACCATGAACGTCGACATGCCGGCGGTGATGTCGTCGTGAGCACCCACACGGGTGAATATGCGGTCGACAAGTCCGACCACCGCTCGGTCGGCCGGCACGAAGCTGCCGCACTGCGCGAGCAGCACGATGACCGCGGCCTGACGCAGGTACGTTGACTTGCCGGCCATGTTCGGCCCGGTGAGAATCGATATCTGAACCGCATCCGGATCGATCTCCAGGTCGTTCGAGACGAATACCCCTGCGGGCAAGCTGCTCTCCACGAGGGGGTGCCGGCCTCCCGTGATGCTCAGCCGGAGGCCGGCATTGACCTCGGGCCGACGCCAATCGAGGTCGGCGGCGGCGATCGCGAGACTCAACAAGGCGTCCACTGCGCCGATCGCCTGCGCCCCGGTCCGTAGAGTTGCCGCGGCCTCAGCAACCCTGGAACCGAGAAGGCCAAGGATCTCATGCTCGCGAGCCACGATCCGCTCTTGCGCGGTGAGAACCACCGCCTCTTTCTCCTTCAGCTCAGGTGTGAGGTACCGCTCGGCCCCCGTCAGCGTCTGCTTGCGGATGTAGTCCGACGGCAGCGCGGTCGAGTTCGCGTTGCTGACCTCGATGTAGTAACCGAACACCTTGTTGAAGCCGACCTTCAGCGAGCGGATGCCGCTGCGTGCGCGCTCCGAGGCCTCCAGGGCGGCTATCCAATCGCGAGCGCTCTTCGAAGCTTCGACGATGCCATCGAGCTCGCCGTCATACCCCGCCCGAATCGCTCCCCCGCCTCGGATGAGCGCCGGCGGGTCCTCGACCAGCCCACGCCTGAGCTCGTCGGCCAGCTCGGGCGCGGCGCTGATCTCTGAGGCGAGGGCACGTATGGCGAGGGCGCTGCAGACGGAGAGGGCTTCCTGGAGGGCAGGAAGGGCCTCGAGCGAGCGACGCAGGGCGACGAGCTCGCGAGCGCTGGCCCGGCCCTGGGCTGCCCGTGACACCAGGCGCTCCAGGTCCCCCACCTCTTTGAGTGCAGCCGCCAGGCCGTCTCGGGCGGCGGGGGACGATGCGAGCTCGTCCACAGCGCCGAGCCGAAGCTCGATCGCCTCCGCATCGCGCAGCGGCGCGCCAATCCAGGCTCGCAACCGGCGTGCTCCCATGGGCGTGCGCGTCCGGTCGATCAGGTTGATCAGCGCCGGCAGCTCGAGGTTGCGTACGGTGGCCGGGTCGAGGGGCATCGTCGCGTCAGGCGAGTAGGTACGGACGCTGAACGATCCCTGCGAGACCTCGTTCTGATTCTGCTTCAGATAGTCGAGCACGACGCCGGCCGCACCCACCGCCAATGGCGCGTCAGCGGCGCCGACTGAGGCTGCGAACGCGATCCCCAGAACTTCGTGTAGGCGTTGCCGGCCTCGCACCGGATCGAACTTGTACTCGTCCACGGCGGGCGGCGTCAGGAGCTCCGCGGGGGCGAGTCGCTCAAGCTCCGCTGCGAGCCGCTCGCTCGGCAGCTGGCACAACAGCATCTCGCCAGTCGATATGTCGCACGCAGCGAGTCCGGCTTCCAGGCCCTGCGTCCACGCGGCGACGAGATAGTTCGGTCGCGACGGGTCGAGGTATGCGTCCTCGACGACGGTGCCCGGCGTGAGCACGCGAGTCACGCCGCGCTTGACGACGCCTTTCTTGACGGCCGGCTCCATCTGGTCGCAGATCGCGACCTTGTGGCCTGCACGCAGCAGCTTGCCGACGTATACCTGCCACGCGTGATGGGGTACACCGCACATCGGCGCGCGTCCCGATTTGCCGAGCGGTCGCGACGTGAGGGTGACGCCCATGACCGGCGCCGCAACCACGGCATCCTCGAAGAAGATCTCGTAGAAGTCGCCGAGCCGGAAGAGGAGGATGCCGTCGGGGTGCTGCTCTTTCGCCTCCCGGTACTGGCGCATCACCGGGGTCGGAGCAGCCATCTCGGTCACGCCGCCGGCAACCCCGTCAGCTGCCCTGCTGTCGCTTGCATGACCTTCAGGTCGATCAGGTCTCCTGGCTCGATGCCCGAGGCCTTCAGCACTATCGCCCGCTTGCCCTGGCGGATGCGGCCGTAGACGCGGCCCAGCTCGTCATGCCCTTCGACCAAGACCTGCACGCTGCGGCCCACCCACCGCGCTGTCTTCTTGGCGGCGATTGATTTCTGCAGAGCGAGCAGGTCGTTCAACCGGCGCAGCTTTTCATCAGCCGGTACGTCGTCCACCATCCGGTCGGAGGCAAACGTCCCGGGGCGCGGCGAGTACATCGCCAGATGGACGACGTCGAACTCGATGTCCTCCAGCAGCCGGCGAGTGTTCATGAACGCCTCTTCCGACTCGCCCGGGAAACCCACGATGACATCGGTCACCAGGCCGATATCCGGCATCAGCGTGCGTGCGCGCTCGACGATCGCCCTGTAGTGCCGCATCTGATAGCCACGAGCCATGCGCTTCAGGATGCCGTCATCGCCCGACTGCACAGGCAGCTGCAGCTCGCGGCAGATCACGTCGCTGGCCGCCATCACCTCCAGCAGCTGAGGCTCGAGGTCTTGCGGATGCGATGTCATGAAGCGAAGCCTCCTCAGGCCGGGGAGCTTCTCCACCTCTGAGACGAGCGCCGCCAGGCCGCCGCGACCGCCCGGGTCGCGGTAGTCGTCGACGTTCTGGCCCAGCAGCACGACTTCCTTCGCGCCCGCGTCGACTGCCTGCCGGCACTCGGCCAGCACGCTGTCGAAGGGGATGTGCCGCTCCCGGCCACGCACCTTGGGCACGATGCAGAACGTGCAGTTGTGGTCGCAGCCTTCGATCACTCGCACGAAGTGGCTGACCCCGGTGCGCCCGGCCGGTGGCAGCGCCTCGCCCCGCGAGTAGTCGTAGCGGGCATCCAGGCCGGCCACGAAGCTGTCGTACTCGCCGATCGGGACTACAACCGGTTCGAGCATCGGGAAGCGCCGCCCGAGGGTGGCGCCTTCCTTGGCGACGATGCATCCGGTCACCGCGACCGTGCGCTCGGGCGTCTTCCATTCCTTCAGCTCGTGGAGCTTTGCGTAGACTCGATCCTCCGAGGCTTGGCGCACCACGCAGCTGTTGAGGATGGCGACGTCGGCTCGGTCGAGCGAGTCTTCGAAATAGCCGGCGGCCAGTAGCTTGCGAGCGAGGCTCTCGGAGTCGGCGGTGTTCATCTGGCAACCGATGGTCCAGATGTGAAACGACCGGCTTCGGGCAGGGGCCTCCGAGGTCAGCGGCTCTCCACCAGCAAGCGGATTCCGGTGCGTTCCTCACCATCGATCGAGATGTCGATGAAGGCCGGGATGCAAACCAGGTCCAGGCCGCCCGGAGCGACGTAACCGCGTGAGATGGCGATCGCCTTGACCGCCTGGTTGATGGCGCCCGCGCCGATCGCCTGCACCTCGACCCGCCCCTTGCTCCTGATCACGCCGGCGATGGCCCCAGCGACGGCGACAGGCTTGGAGGTAGCCGAAACCTTGAGCACCTCGACCGGTGCACGCTCGCCTGTCATTTTTGCTGGAACCCCTTCAGGAATGCTCTCTGTCGATTCTCTGGATCGATGTTGCCCGGCCGGTGGAACTGTTAATGGTAACCAGTACCGAATTGAATGTCACGGGGCCCGAGGCGACCACGAACCTGGTCGGGACCCCGGTGAGGAAGCGCTGCAGGACCACGTCCTTGTCCATCCCGATGCAGCCGTCTCGCGGCCCCACCATGCCGACGTCGGTGACGTAGGCGGTGCCGCCCGAAAGAACCCTGGCGTCGGCGGTCGGGATGTGGGTGTGGGTGCCGACCACGGCGCTTGCCCGCCCATTCAGGTGCCAGCCCATGGCTGTCTTCTCGGAGGTCGCCTCCGCGTGCATGTCGCAGAAGACGATCTTCACGCCCGGATGGGCCTCGAGGATCGCGTCGGCAGTCCGGAAGGGGTCGTCCAGCGCTTCCACGAAGATGCGGCCCATCAGGTTCATGACCAGGGCCTGGTGACCGCCGGCTTCGACGACGCACCAGCCCTGCCCCGGCGCCTTGGGCGGATAGTTGGCCGGCCTCAGGACGCGCTCGAGCTTGGGGAGCTCGGGCAGGAAGTCCTTCTGGGCGAACACATGGTTCCCGGTGGTGATGACGTCGGCGCCGTACGACTTCAGCTCGGCGACCAGCTTGCCGGTGATGCCAAACCCGCCGGCGGAGTTCTCGCCGTTGAGCACGGTCAGATGAGGCTCGACCTTCTTCTTGAGCTCGGGGAGGATCGCCTTGACGGCGTCGCGCCCGGGCGAGCCGACGACGTCGGCGACGAAGAGAATCCGGAAATCGTCAGACACGCTCCGAGAAGTCTATTGGCAATAAAAAAGGGGAGCCCTTCTGGGCTCCCCTCGTTGGCTATTTCGCGTACTCGATGGCTCTCGTTTCGCGGACGACTGTGACTCGGATCTGGCCCGGAAAGCTCAGCTCCGTCTCGATCCGCTTGGCGATGTCCCTGGCCATCAGCTGGGCAGCCGTGTCGTCGATCTGCTCCGGCTTGACCAGGATCCGGACCTCGCGTCCGGCCTGGATGGCGTAGGACTGCTGGACTCCCTGGAACGAGTTTGCGATCTCCTCCAGCTTTTCCAACCGCTTGACATAAGCCTCCAGGGACTCCCTGCGCGCCCCGGGGCGGGCAGCGGAGATGGCGTCTGCCGCGATCAGCAGAAGCGCCTCGAGGCTGTGGGGCTCCTCGTCGTAGTGGTGAGCACGCACGGCGTGCACAACGTCTTTGGGCACCCCGTGTCTCTGCAAGAGATCCGCACCGATCACCGCATGCGAGCCCTCGACCTCATGGTCGATGGCCTTGCCGATGTCGTGCAGCAGCCCTGCCAGCTTGGCGGTGCGTACGTCGGCGCCGATCTCCGACGCCATCATGGCGGCGAGATAGGCGACCTCTTTCGAGTGGTTGAGCACCTGCTGTCCGTAACTCGTCCGGAATCGCAGGATGCCCAGGTGCCGGACCACCTCAGGGTGAAGACCCTGAAGGCCGACCTCCAGAACCGCCGCCTCCCCCTCCTCTTTGACCCTCTGCAGGACCTCGACTCGGGACTTGGCGACGATCTCCTCGATGCGGGCCGGGTGAATCCGGCCGTCGACGATCAGCTTGTTCAGCGCGACTCGAGCCACCTCGCGGCGGACCGGGTCGAAACCGCTGATGATCACGGCTTCCGGGGTGTCGTCCACGATCAGGTCGATCCCCGTAGCCTGCTGAAGGGCCCGGATGTTGCGACCCTCCTTGCCGATGATGCGGCCTTTGAGCTCGTCTGTCGGCAGCGGCAGCACCGAGACCGAGACCTCGGCGGTCTGGTCGGCGGCGATTCGCTGGATCGACTCCGTGACGATCTCCCTGGCGCGGCGCTCGCTCTCGTCGCGAGCGCCAAGCTCCGCCTCCCGCACCTTGCGGGCAACCTCGTTGCGGAGCTCCTGCTCGACCTGGCTCATCAGCACTCCCTGGGCTTCCTGGCGAGTCATGTTGGCGACGCGCTGAAGCTCCTTCTCCTGCTGCTTGTACGTGTCGTCGAGCTGCGCTCTGACCTCGTCCAGCCCCTTTTCCCGGTCGCCGAGCTCGCGCTCGCGCTTGGCCAGGTCCTCGGTCTTTCGGTCGAGGTTCTCCTCCTTTTGGAAAAGACGCTTTTCGATCTGCTGTGACTGTCCCCGGTACTCCCGGGCTTCCTGCTCGGCGGCGGTGCGGATCTTGACCGCTTCCTCTTTGGCTTCCAGGAGCTTTTCCTTGGCCGCCGTTTCGGCCTCGGAAAGCGCCTGCTGGGCTTTTATCTCCAGCGCGCTGCTCCCATCGCTCTGCCGGCCGCGAAGCAGCAGATACGCCACTCCAAAGCCGGCCAGGAGTGCCACCACCAGAATCGGTACGAAGACGTAGATAGGCATGTGACATGCACCTCATGTATTCGATTGTCAAAGTGCGGATCCAATGCAGGGCCCAAGGCCCCGCGTCGGGTTGGCTCAATGACTGCGGGCGCTGAAAAGCGCCGCGGAAGGAAAAGTCTAGTCTTCGGGCGGTTGGGCCGCTCCCAGGAGCACCGCCCGGCAGGCGGCCCGCACAATCGGAGTGGGGAAACCACGCCTCAGCAGCTTGGTTCCGATCGTATCGAGCATCTCGCGGTGGCCAATCCCAGGTCTCCGGGCGTACAGCCGTTCGGCGAGCCTGGTGGCCGAAACCAGCTGGGCCTGGGCGTCGAATCCGGCCACCGCCGCATCGGCCTCGGCTCGGTCGACGCCCCTGGCGGCAAGCTCAGCCGACAGGGCGCGCGGGCCTCTGAGCGCCGCACGGCGCCGGACCAGACCTCTGGCAAATGACGAATCGTCCAGGTAGCCCAGCTCGCCGAGGCGCACCATGGCCCCGTCGACCGCCTCGGCGGCGAACCCTTTCAGCCGCAGCTTGCGGGCCAGCTCCCACTTGGAGTGAGCCCGCCGAGCCAGCAGGCCGACCGCCCTTGCGACGGGATCATCCGAAGGCGGCGCCGGCCGGGCGGTGGACGATGTGGGTCGCTTAGTCCTCTGCCGCACCGGCCGGAGCCCTTATCGGGCCCAAGACCCTGATGGGCGAGACGGCACCCGCTGCCTTCTCGCGAACCTTGGCTTCGATCTCGGCGGACAGGGTTGGATTCTCACGCAGGTAGTTGCGCACGTTCTCACGCCCCTGGCCAAGGCGCTGGTCCCCATAGGACATCCACGTTCCGCTCTTCTCGAGGATCGCGTACTCGAGCGCGGCATCGATCAAGGACCCTTCGCGCGAGATTCCCTCGTTGAAGAGAATGTCGAACTCGGCGGACCTGAACGGGGGCGCCACCTTGTTCTTCACGACCTTGACTTTGACCCGCGCACCGACCGAGTCCAGCCCGTTCTTGATCACCTCGACCTTGCGTATGTCGAGGCGAACCGACGAGTAGAACTTCAATGCGCGGCCGCCGGGCTGCGTCTCCGGGTTGCCGAACATGATGCCGACCTTCTCGCGCAGCTGGTTGAGGAAGATGACCGAGCAGTTCGACTTGGAGATCGCGCCTGTCAGCTTGCGAAGCGCCTGCGACATCAAGCGTGCCTGGAGCCCCATGTGGGAGTCGCCCATCTCGCCTTCGATCTCAGCCTTCGGCACCAGCGCCGCGACGGAGTCGATCACGATCACGTCGATCGCACCGGATCTGACGAGGACCTCGACGATTTCGAGGGCCTGCTCACCGGTGTCGGGCTGGCTGATCAGGAGGTCGTCGATCTTGACCCCGATCCTGGACGCGTACAGCGGGTCGAGCGCATGCTCGGCATCGACGAAGGCCGCCACGCCGCCCAGCTTCTGCGCCTCGGCGATGACGTGCAGCGCCAACGTGGTCTTGCCTGCCGACTCCGGCCCGTAGAGCTCGGTGACGCGGCCGCGGGGGATCCCCCCCACTCCCAACGCCAGATCGAGCAGCAGCGCGCCGGTCGGGATGACCATGATCTCCCCGTGCAACGCGGCTTGCTCGCCCAACTTCATGATGGCTCCCTTGCCGTAGCTCTTCACAATCTGGGAGATCGCCGAGTCGAGTGACTTTGCCTTTTCTTTGTCTTGATCCATCGATCCTCCTAAGTCGTTGCGGCGAGTGTTCTACGTCGCGGTGCTGGGGTCAACGTGTGCTTAACAGCAGTGCTCGAAGTAGGCCGTCGGGCAAGTATGACGAACAGGTGTTCGCAGGTCAAGAGGCCAGTTTACCCGCGGTCGAGCGGGCCGCCTCGAGCAGCAGCCGCAGCGCTTCGTCCGCCGCCTCGCGGCGATTGGCCCAGCGATCGCCCTTGAACCTGAACTCGGTGCACGTGGTCCCGCGGGGAGTGGCGACTGCGACGTACGTCAGGCCGACCGGTTTGGCTCCCTGGGCGTCCGGCCCCGCGATTCCGGTGATGGACGCGGCGAGCGCGGTCGCGAACTTCGTACGGACTCCTTCGGCCATCGCGATCGCGACCTCGCGGCTCACAGCCCCGTGCAGCTCAAGGAGGGCGGCAGGCACCCCGAGCTCGGCCCGTTTGACATCGTCCGAGTAAGCGATGACCCCGCCGATGAAATATGTGGAGCTGCCCGGCTGGTCGGTGATGAGTGCCGCAAGCAGGCCGGCGGTGCATGACTCGGCGACCGAAACGGTCAGCCGGCTCTGGGTGAGCTGGTGGCCCAGGTCCCTGGACAGGGGATCGACCTTTGGCGCCACCTCCCGCAATCCCTCAACACTCACAGTCCCGCCTGCCGTAGGCCACAGCACATGCCGGAACCGCCATAGGTAGTCGATACCGCTGCCGACGGTAAAGATGATGGCTACGCCGACCGCCAGCTCTGCGAAAGGGACGAGCACCGGGTAGGGCCGTTGCAGGATCAGGAGCACCACCGCTGCCATCTGCGTCATCGTCTTGGTCTTCCCCATCGGCGCGGCGGAGATGACGCGGCCCTGGGTCGCGCCCACCGAGCGCAGGATTGTGATCAACAGCTCTCGCGAGAAGATGACGACCACGATCCAGGCAGCGACGAGGCCCTCCTGCACCAGCACGATGAGCACCGAAAGGACGAAGAGCTTGTCCGCCAGCGGGTCGAGGAACTTGCCCAGGTCGCTGACCAGCCCGCGCCTCCGAGCGATCTGGCCGTCGAGCGTGTCGGTGAAGGAAACGATGATGAACAGCGCTGCGGCAATCTGATCGTGACCCTCGAATCGCGCCATGAGAAGGATCATCAGCACGGGGATCGCCGCCAGGCGGCTCAGGGTCAACGCGTTAGGGAGATTCACCGGTTCCTAAGAGGAGAGTTTGCGACGAGAGCGCCCCGGGTGCCACCCGGAGCTTCCCGGCGGCTCATTCGATTCCGAGTCTCTCCAAGAGCTCGTCCACGTCAGGCAGGTTCATCATCACCTCGCGCGACTTCGAGCCCTGATAGCCCCCAACCACGTGATTCTCGGCCAGCTGGTCCACGATTCGGCCCGCGCGCGAATAGCCGACGTTGAACTTTCGCTGCACCAGGGAGACCGACGCCGCACCCTCTGCGGCGACGGCTCGCGCGGCACGTGCGAACAGCGGGTCGAGCTTGCGCTCAGCGGTCTCGCCTCTCTCCCACTCAGTGCCCGTGCCCTCCTCGAGGATCTCCTCCATGTAGCGCGGCGGGCCCTGCGACTTCCAGAAGTTGACGACGCCTTCGACCTCGGGGTCGCTGACAAATGCGCCCTGGATTCGCGTCGGCTTGCCGGCGTCGACCGGCTGATACAGCATGTCGCCCCGCCCGAGGAGCTTCTCGGCGCCGCCCGAGTCGAGGATGACTCGGCTGTCGACCTGCGATCCCACGGCGAACGCAATTCGCGACGGGATGTTGGCCTTGATCAAGCCGGTGATGATGTCCGTGGACGGCCTCTGGGTCGCGATGACAAGATGGATGCCCACGGCCCTGGCGAGCTGAGCGATACGGCAGATCAGCTCTTCGATCTCGCCGGCCGCGACCATCATCAGGTCGGCGAGCTCGTCGATCACGATGACGACGTAGGGGATCTCTTTCGCGAGCTTCTGCGTGGCCTTCTCGTTGTAGGCGGCGATATTGCGGACGCCCTCGGCGGAAAACATCTTGTAGCGGCGATCCATCTCAGCGACGGCCCAGCGCAGCGCCGCCGCGGCCTGGTGCGCTTCGACGAGGACCGGCAGCGCGAGATGGGGCAGCCCGTTGTAACCGGTCAGCTCCACGCGCTTGGGGTCGATCAGCAGAAGGCGCATGTGGTCGGGCGTCATCTGAAAGAGAAGGCTGGTGATCAGGGCATTGATGCACACGCTCTTGCCCTGGCCAGTCGCGCCCGCGATGAGCAGGTGAGGCATACGTGTGAGGTCGGCGACGATCGATGCGCCGGTGACGTCGTTGCCAAGTCCAAGGGCGAGGACTCGCGTTCCCTCGCGGAACGCCGCCGTCTCGAGCACCTCGCGGATGGTGACCAGGCTGGCCGACTTGTTCGGCACCTCGATGCCCACCGCGGCCTTGCCGGGTATGGGCGCCTCGATCCTGAGCGGGGCCGCGGCCAGCGCCAGCGAGAGGTCGTTCTGCAGCGCCGTGATGCGCTTGACCTGGATGCCGGCGCCCGGCTGGAGCTCGTATTGCGTCACCGCCGGGCCGGGGTTGACGCCGACCACCTTGCATGGGACGCCAAACGTCTCGAGCGTGCTCTCGATGATCTTCACGTTGCGCTTGATCTCGTCGGCCATGCGCTCGCGGCGTGCCGTAACCGTGTCGAGGAGTGAGATCGAGGGCAGCTTCCAATCGATCTCCGGAACGTCGTCCTCGGGCTCGGCGACGATTCGCATCACCGGCTGCGCGGCCGGCTTCTCGGCCGCGGCAGGTGTTGGGCGCTCCGCGGCCGGCTGGTCTGCCGCCGGTTCGAGCTCCCAGGCGGGAGTTGGGGCAACCGCGGGCGGCGGGGTCGCGAAGCTCGCCGCTGAGCGTGCCAGCGCGGCCTCCTTGGATTGCCCGTTCTTCTGGACTTTGGCGGCGAGCGGCTCTGTGGGCGGTGAAACGAGCCGCTCCAGGCGATTGCGCTCGGCGAAGGCGGCGCGTCCCGCGCGAATCAGCGTGGCGATCATGGCGCCCGGGCTGAAGTGCACTGTGACGATCAGGCCGATGACGAGGCCCGCCACGAGGAGCGCCCACGCGCCCCAGTGACCGACCACCTGCTCCACGACCTGAGCGATGCCGTGTCCGGCGCCGCCACCAGCTTGCGCGGCGAGGTCGAAGAGTCCGATGAGCGAGACCACCGCGACGGTGCCTGACACCACGTCGACGGGACGGGGGCGCGGGGCCTTCGGCCAGATGAGGTAGGTGCCGAAGGCCAGGGCCACGCCGACCGGTACGAACCAGGCGCGGCCAAAGGAGGCCATGAGCCAGTCGTGCAGCCCGGTCAGGATCGAACCGGCGTTGCTGGCGATCGCGAGGAGGCTGAGGAGGGCGGCGAGGATGAGGAGGACGCCGGCGATCTCGCGACCCTGGCGGGGCGTCAGGCTGGGGCTGGCCTTGGACTTGGCTCTCTTGCTGCGCGTCGTGCGCGGACGCGAAGATGCAGCGCGGCGCGCGCCGTGGGCGGAACGTGAGCTTCGTGTGGTGGTGCGACGCATTCTGCGGGCCCTCGGGGCCGTAGGCATTCTACAGCGGGTAGCCCTCTCCCAAAGTCCGTCGGGAGCGATACTTCCCGGGTGGCTGTCGATCCATTCTCCGAAGCCGAGCTTCGTTATCGGGACCTGGTCGAGGAACGTCGCGTCGGGACGCTGCAACCAAGGGCCTTTCGCGTTGCCGTACGCGACCTCGCGGTCCTGGACGGCGAGGGGCGTCGGTGGATGCTGGGCCCCGAGGATGGCATCTGGTACCGCCGCGAGCGCGAGCGGTGGCTGCAGGCCGATCCACCGCGCCGCATCGTGTGCACGTCGTGCGGCCACCACAACCTGGGCCGGCACAGCTTCTGCGTGGAGTGCGGTCAGAGGCTGAACAGGGCCGGCGGATGACCGACCGTTCACCTCGCCGACGCTACCTCGCCGGGTGCATCCCCGCTTGCACGATGCCGTAGATCAACCCTGCCGCCAGGGGGACCAGCGCTGCCAGCAGCCACAACCTCCACCACATCGGGCGCGTCTCGCCTCGCACCATCTCGTGGCCGCAGAATCCACAGTACCTGTCGAATGGACCAGCGACACCTCGACAGCTCCCACACTGATGCAGCTGCAGGGCGCAATGGCCGCACCGCGCGTCCTCGCCCTGGTCGCCGACCATCGCGGGCTGATCGCACCGCGGACACAGGCTCGGGGCGACGAGTGCCAGAGGCGGCAATTTCATTCAGGCATACCTAGCGTGATGCATTCAACAGGCCCATCCTGAACGCCGCCAGCGTGCAGGCGAACCACCGGGGGTTTCCTCTCATATTTCCAGCACGACCGGGATGATCATCGGGCGACGCCTGGTTTTCTTCCAGACGGTTTGTGAAACCGCGTCGTGGATGACTTCCCTCAGCGTGTTCATGTCGGCATGAGTGTCGGCCAGTCGCGCGATGCTTGCCATCGCCGCTTCGCGCGCATCGGCCATGAGCTTCGATGACAGCTCTGGCTCGATGACCCCCCTGGAGATCAGGTCCGGCCCCGCCCTCACCACCGCCGTCTCACGGTCGACGGTCAGGGTCACGATGAGGATGCCGTCCTCGGCCAGATGCCGCCGGTCCCGCAGCACGACCTTCTCGACGTCGCCCACACCAAGGCCATCGACAAACACCAGACCTGTGGTCACCTTGGCTCCCGTCTGGATCGAATCGGCGTCGAGCTCCACCGCACCCCCGTCCTCGACGACGATGATGCGGTCCTCGGCCAGGCCCGCCTCGCGCGCAATCTCCGCATGCTGGACGAGCTGCCTGTACTCACCGTGCACAGGGATGAAATACCGAGGCCGGACCGCGTCGAGCATCTCGCGCAGCTCTTCACGTTGGGCATGTCCGGTGACGTGCACGTGGCCGACCTCCGAATAAAATACCCGCGCGCCGTGACGGTACAGATTGTTGACCGTCTGGTGGACACTCCGTTCGTTGCCAGGGATCGGCCGGGCCGAGATCACCACCCAGTCTCCCTTTAGCACGTTCACGAACGGGTGGCGCTGCGCGGCAAATCGGGCGAGCGCCGACATCGGCTCGCCCTGGCTTCCGGCCGTGAGCAGCAAGAGCTTCGAGGGGGGGATGCGGTCCGTGTCCTCGAGCTTGATCGTGAGGCCCTCAGGCACCTTCAGGAACCCGAGCTCGCGCGCGGTCTTGAAGTTGGTCTGCAGGCTGCGGCCGACCACCGCCACCCGGCGTCCGAACTGCACCGCCATGCGCACGAGGTGCTGTATGCGGTGGATGTTGGAGGCGAAGTTGGCGACGACGATTCTTCCGGGCGCCTCGCTGAAGATGCGCTCAAACGGCTCATGGAGATCCCGTTCGGAGCCCGAATGTCCGGGGCGCTCAGCGTTTGTCGAGTCCCCGAGCAGCAGCAGCACGCCCGCGTCGCCCAGCTGTTTGAAACGCTCCAGGTTGGTCGGCAGGCCATCTGGCGGCGCGTCGTCCAGCTTGAAGTCGCTGGTGTAGATCACCCTGCCGACCGGCGTCTCGATCGCGAGGGCGACCGCGTCTGGGATGGAGTGACAGACAGCGACGGTCTCGACTCGGAACGGACCGAGCTGCACGGCATCGCCAACACGCACCTCGCGCAGGTCGGCCTCCCGCAGGATCCGGTGCTCTTTCAGCTTGGGCTTGACCAGGCCGAGGGTGAGCCTGGTCCCGTACACCGGAACGTTGAGCTTCTTCAGGACGTAGGGCAATCCCCCGATGTGGTCTTCATGACCGTGGCTCAGAAAGATGCCGAGCACATCCTTGCTTCGGTCGAGAAGGTAGGAGATGTCCGGCAGGACCAGGTCGATGCCGAGCATGTCCTCGTGGGGAAACATCAATCCGGCGTCGACGACTAGGATCTGCTTCTCCCACTCGAGGGCCCACATGTTGATGCCGACCTCGCCCAGGCCGCCCAGCGGCAGGTATCGCAGTCGCGAGGCGCTCACAGCAGACGCAGCTGCTCGGCTTCCTGTCGAGGCGGAGGTGTGGGCTCAGGGGGAGGCGGTGGCGCCAACAGCTGGTCGAGGTAGACCTTGACCTTGTCGAAGTCCCGCTCGAGATCCGCGACAAGGGCCCCGTTGTGCAAGGCGGCGGCGGGGTGATAGAGCGGCACATACGCCACGTCGCCTCGCTTCACCATGCTGCCATGCACGCGAGAGATCGAACCATGGCCCGGCATCAGCCGCTCCATGGCGTGACGGCC
>DASXNH010000036.1:0-17090 GCA_036495195.1 Candidatus Dormiibacterota bacterium | reverse complement strand
TCGGCGACCGCTCCATCGAGATCGGAGCGGTTGCCCGAGTTGATGTTCTTGTGGTTCCGGAGCAGGCTCATGCCAAGGACCTCCTGGAAATCGTCCAGCAGGAAAAGCTTGCCGCTGTACTTGGGCGCGAGGGTCCAGATGTCGTTCCATGAACCGGCCAGGGTGTCGGGCACGTGGTCGGTGCGCCAGGCGACACCCGTGGTCCACAGTGCGTATGGCACCGAGTAGAAGGCGTGAGGGTCGTACCAGGGATTGTTGAAGTACGAAGGCACCTCGCTCCAGTTCGCCAGCTGCGCGTGGTCGATCCCGAGCAGCGCGTTGGCCTTGACGAGCTGGTCGACAAAATCCATCGTCGGAAAGGTGATGTCGTATGGGATGCCGGCGTTGAGCTTGGCCATCATCGACTGCATGTTGTCGAAGTTGGTCTGGTTGACCTTGACGCCGTAATGCTTCTCGAAACCCTTGATCGCGTCAGGGTCGAGGTACTGGGACCAGTTGAAGAACTCAAGATCGCCATCGATCTTCGCGGCCGGGTAGCTGGGGGTGGCAATTGGCGCGACCGACACTCCCTGTGAGTTACAGGCCGCGAGGAAGGCTGCAGCGCCGCCGAGACCCAGAGCTGCGCCGCCGCGCAGGAAATCGCGCCGGTTGACAGGTGTTCTCCAGATCTCCGACGCCATGCGCTTGCCTCCCCAGGCGGTGTCGCCCCTCACACGCAACCAACCCGCCCGTGTAGGCGCCAACCTAGTCCTAGGAGGGAGGCCTTGTCAATCAGCCGCACGGCATGGCTAACGGAGGTGTTCTTGCGGGCCGGCCCGCCACCGGACTAGAGTTTGAGGCGCCCAAGTTCGCGGCCTGCAACTGGAGGTCCGATGGTCAACGTCTACGACGCGATAGTGATCGGCGGTGGGCATAACGGGTTGGTCGCCGGCGCCTACCTGGCCAAGGCCGGCGCGAACGCAATTGTGCTGGAAGCCCGGCACAAAACAGGCGGAGCCGCTGCGACGGACGCGCCGTGGCCGGAGGCCCCGGAGTTCAAGGTCACGACGTACTCGTACGTCATGAGCCTGATGCCCGACACGATCATCCGCGACCTCGATCTCCCGCGGCATGGGTACAAGGTTTTCCCCATGGGCCCCTATTTCCAGGCATGGCCCGACGGCCGTTCGCTGATGATCTTTGCCGACGACGCCAAGCGCAACCACGACCAGATCAGCCAGTACTCCAAGAAGGACGCCGACACCATGCCCAGATGGGACTCGTGGATCGGCGACATGGCGAAGGTCATGGGACCGCTCCTGATGACGGTCCCGCCCCGGCTGGGATCGATGAAGCCGGCTGACCTGATCGCCCAGGCCAAGCTCGGATGGAGGCTACGGGGCCTTGGCCCGCAGAAGGTCGGCGATCTGACCCGCCTCATGACCATGAGCATCACCGACCTCCTGGGCGATTGGTTCGATTCGGAGGAGGTCCGTGCCTGCCTGGCGGTCAACGGGATCATCGGGACCTGGGCCGGACCCGACGAGCCGGGGACCGCGTACGTGATGGCCCACCACTCGATCGGTGACGTCGGGGACGGCCACCTCGGCAACTGGGGCTTTGCCGAAGGCGGGATGGGTGCCGTGGCCGATGCGTGCCGCCGCTCGGCGGAAGAGCTGGGTGCGACCATCCGGACCAACGCAAGAGTCGAGCACATCCTCATCCGTAACGGAGAGGCAGAGGGCGTCGTGCTCGAAAACGGCGAGGAGATGCGGGCACCGGTGGTCGTGACCGCTTGCCATCCCAAGGTCACCTTTCTCAAGCAGATCGATCGCAAAGAGCTGCCGGCTGACTTTGTGCGCAGCATCGAGAACTGGAAATGCCGAAGCGGCGTCGTCAAGATCAACCTCGCGCTCGCGGAGCTGCCCAAGTTCACTGCGGTAAATGGCAACGCCGATCATGAGCACCTCACCGGGTCGGTCGAACTGTGCCTCTCGACCGACTATGCCGAGACCGCCTTCCAGGAAGCCCGGGCCGGGCACGCGGCGACGAGGCCCTTCGTGGATGGCGTGATTCCCACGCTCTTTGACAAGACGCTTGCCCCCGAGGGCAGGCACATCTTTTCGATGTTCACCCAGTGGGTGCCGCACGAGTGGAGCGAGGTACCCCACCGCGAGGAGCTCGAGGCATATGCCGATCGGGTCGTCGATGGGTACACGGAGCTGGCTCCGAACCTGAAAGGAGCCATCCTCCATCGCCAGGTGATCGGTCCCTATGACATGGAGCAGGAGCTCGGACTCGTCGGTGGCAACATCTTCCACGGTGAGCTGTCGGTGGATCAGCTGTTCCACATGCGTCCCGCTCCGGGGTACGCTGACTTCCGGACACCGATCGAGGGCCTGTACCAGGCGAGCTCGGCCACCCACGCGGGCGGCGGAGTTTGCGGAGTGCCTGCTTACCTGGCCGTGAAGCAGATCGTCGGCGACAGGAAATTGAAGCGCAACGGCGCGAAGGCAAGCTGATGAAAACCGTTCAGGCGCCCATCGACCCAAAGCTGCTGCAGGGGTCGCTGGCGGAGTTCAGGGAGAGCTATACGCTGCCGGGAGAGGCGTACACATCTCCCGAGCTTTTCGCCTGGGAGATGGGCGCGTTCTTCGAGCCTTCGTGGGTGTGCCTGGGCCGCACCGACGGACTGGTGCGTCCCGGTACCCGCCGGGCCGTCAAGGTCGGGAGCGAGTCGATATTGCTGACCCGGGACGACGCCGGCGCGCTACGGGGCTTCTTCAACATCTGCAGGCACCGCGGTCATGAGCTGCTGCCGGTCGGGACTGCCGCCGAGGGCGCGTTGATCCAGTGCCCGTACCACGGCTGGACCTACAGGCAGGACGGAACGCTCAAGTCCGCGCCGCAGCTTGGATTGCGACCCGGCTTCAAGGTCTCCGAGCATGGGCTCGTCTCGGTGCGAGTGGACGAATGGGAGGGCTTCGCGTTCGTAAACGTGTCTGGCGACGCACGTCCCTTGAACGAGCACATTGGGAACCTGGCCGAGATCATGGGCGCCTGGGCACCACGTGACCTGGTCGAGGTGTCATCCATGGACTACGTGGTCGAAGCCAACTGGAAGATCCTCCACGAGAACTACCAGGAGTGTTACCACTGCTCGGAAATCCACCCCGAGCTTTGCCGTGTGAGCCCGCCGACCAGCGGCTTGAACATGGACGCGACCGGCCTGTGGATCGGCGGCTGGATGGATCTCGAGGAAGGCGCGGACACGATGTCGCTGACAGGCCGGGGCGGCGCTCCCAAGCTGCCTGGACTCTCTGCCGAGCAGGGCCATCGCGTCTATTACTTCGCGCTGTTCCCCAACCTGCTGATCAGCCCGCACCCGGACTTTGTGTTGAGCCATCGGCTGGAGCCGATCTCGGCGACCCGGACCCTGGTCGAGTGCCGGACCCTGTTCCGCCGCACGGTGGTCGAGCGGGAGGGATTTGACGGCTCCTATGCCGGAGAGTTCTGGGACGTCACGAACCAACAGGACTGGGCGGCGTGCGAGTCGGTGCAGCGCTCGGCGGCATCGAGGGGATTCAAGCCAGGCCCGATCTCCGAGATGGAGGAATCCGTCTACCAGTTCTTCAACATGATCGCGGAGGGATACGTGGAAGGCCACATCAGCCCTCCGAAGAACCCGGTGGTGCTCGCCAAGCCGCAGAGATGAAAGCTCACGGCGGCGCTCCGTTTCAGGCCGCCGAGCTCGCCGACGTCGTCGCGCAAGCAAGGGCCACCTCTGATGGATACGCGGCCGAGGTGCTGCGCAGCGACCTCCTGAGCGTCGGCCTCTATTTGCTGCCAGCCGGGGGCACCGACGACCAAATGCCGCATCACGAGGACGAGGTGTATTACGCAGTCAGCGGCCGGGCCAAGCTGCGGGTTGGCTCCCAAGACCATCCGGTCAAGGCCGGCACTTTGCTTTTCGTGCCGGCGCTGGAGGTTCACTCCTTTCGCGACATCGAGGAAGAGCTCGTCCTGGTGGTGTTCTGGGCGCCCCCAGAGGGCTCGGTCCAGGTCGATGGTCCAGCTTAGATTCGCAGTGGCGGCAGATGCCGGTGGCTGAGACCGCAAGCTCTGCGATCCGCTCGCCCTTCCACAAGGCGCATGCGCACCTTGGCGCGACCTTCATGGAGGAGGGTGGCTGGTTGTGGACAGAAGGCTTCGGCGATCTCGACGCCGAATATCGGGCCGTGCGGGATGACCTAGGCGTGTGGGACGTCTCGCCGCTGAACAAATGGCACTTTCGAGGACCGGACGCGCTGAGGGCCGCGGACCGCCTTCACACCAACAACGTGGCCGCGCTGAAAGTGGGGCAGGTGCATTACGGCGCGTTTTGCGACACCGACGGACTGATGGTGGACGACGGGACCGTCTTCAAGTTCTCTGACGACCGCGCGTGGGTGATGACCAACAGCCGAGAGCTGGAGGATCACTTTGCCGAAGTCACTCGGGGTCTAAACGTCGACATCGAGTACATCGGTCTTGAGCTGCCGCATCTGGGCCTGCAGGGACCTCGATCACGCGACGCGCTGGCCCCGATCTGCAGCGCGGATATCTTCGCGCTTCGATACTTCCACTTCATCCCGGAGCCTGTGAAGGTCGGCGGGGTGCCCTGCTGGGTTTCGCGGACGGGCTTCGGCGGCGAGCTTGGGTACGAGCTGTTCTGCAAGCCTGAGAACGCCGAGGATCTGTGGGCTGTTGTCATCGAACAGTGCGCCGCCAGGCCCTTTGGCGTCGAGGCGATCGAACTGCTGCGCGTCGAGGCCGGCCTGATCGTTACCGACTATGACTACCACCCTCACGAGCGGACGCCTTTCGACTTCTCTATGGATCGACTGGTTGCGCTCGCCGCTGCCGACTTCAACGGCAAGGCTGCGCTGGCCGAGGTTGCGGTGAACCCGCCGCACCGGTTCAAGACGCTGATCCTCGAGTCGGATGAGCTGCCCGAATACGGCGCGGTGGTCACCAGCGATGGCGAACCCGCGGGCACGCTGACCAGCCCGACCAGGAGCCCGCGATTCGGCCAGATCGGCCTGGCGATCCTGGATTCGCGCTATGCGCGTGATGGCCAGATGCTCGAGGTAGCCGTCGGCGATGGCACCGTCCCGGCGAAGGTCGACGTGCTGCCGATCTACGATCCGCAAAAGAGGCGTCCTCGCAGCTGAGCCACCTGCGCGATGAGATCGCGTCGCAGCTTGGGCGGTTCGAGCGGGTCGCGACCAAAAAGCCGCTGGTCACGGCCGCGGTGGCGATCGTGGTCCTCGAGGACGGCGATGGCGAAGCGTGCATACCCGTGTTCCTGAGGGCGGCGGGTCTTGCCAGCCATCCTGGCCAGTTCGCGCTGCCGGGGGGAAAGCTGCACGGCGGCGAGCCCGCCGAAGCCGGCGCCATCCGAGAGCTGGGCGAGGAGCTCGGCCTGGTTGCCGGCACCAACGCGGTGATTGGGTTGCTCGATGATTTCGACACGAGGTCCGGCTTCACGATCACACCTGTCGTGATCTGGAGCAGCGCCCCCGCCACCGACCTGCAGCCGTCCGCAGGCGAGGTGGCGGAGCTTTTTCTGCTCAAGCTGACTGACCTCCGCGCGGCGGTGGGAAGCGCGAAGAAGGGCGCGTCGCGCGCCTTTTGCCTCGAACTTCCATGGGGTCCCGTCTACGCCCCGACCGCGGCGATCCTCCATCAGTTCAGCGAGGTGGCGCTGGATGGGCGCTCCACACGGGTCAAGGACTTTTACCAGCCACCGTTCGCCAGGCGGTAGTGGGCCGACCTCCAATGCGGGCGTGCCGAATTGGTGCCGCACCGACAGCCGCACGCGGCCGGTTCAGGCTATCGTGGTGGTTCAGTGGGGATCTTCTTGACTCGCCGCCTCGCTCTGGACCTCGGTCGCTGCTCTTCAGCGATCTGTACGGGCTGAACTAGTTTCTATCGCCTCCCCGCTCGGCGGGGAGGTGGCCAGGCCCACAAGCCGTGTCCTCCTCGCTTGCCGGGGAGGTGGCCAGGGCCCACGGGCCCGAGCGAACGTCGATGCCACCCCGCCCCATTTGCCGGTATTGCCATCAGCCATCGGATTCTCTGGAGGTTCGACACATGAGCGCCACTGAAGAGCTGCTTCGCAACAACGAGAGCTACGCCAAGTCATTCACCAAGGGCGACCTTGCACTGCCGCCGGCGAAGGGCGTCGCGGTGCTTGCCTGCATGGACGCACGATTGGACGTGCACAAGATCCTTGGTTTGCACGAAGGCGAGGCGCACGTCATCCGAAACGCGGGCGGCGTGGCGACGGACGACGCGATCCGGTCGCTCACCATCTCGCAGCGCCTGCTCGGCACGACCGAGATCATCCTGATCCATCACACGGACTGCGGCATGGTCACGTTCAAGGACGATGACGTCAAGTCACAGATCGAGAACGAGGTCGGTATCCGGCCAGCCTTTGCCCTGGAGGCATTTCCCAGCGCAGAGGAGGACGTCAAGCAGTCGATCGCCCGCATCGAGGCCAGCCCGTTCATCCCCAACAAGAAGAACATCCGCGGATTCGTCTATGACGTCAAAACCGCACGGCTGAACGAGGTTCGCGCGAAGTCAGGGGTTCACTAAGACCGAATAGCGGTGAGCGCCCGGTAATCCGCGGGCGCTCACCTTCACCCGGTCCGCTCGTTTAGGGTGAGGGCATGGCCCACGCCGAGCGATACGGTCCCGGCAAGGAGCCCATGCGATTCGACCCCGGCGACTTCATCCTTGCCCACCGGCACAACCCGATGGGCGGCTTGATCAGCTGGGGCGAGCGGCGCCGGTTCCACGGCAGTGACGCCCTCTACGCGCATTGGACCCACTGCGCCACCGTGGTCGGGGAGGACGGAGCACTCGTGGAGGCGGAGAGCACTGGTGTCAAGCGCAGCCCGATCTCCCGGTATCGAGACGACGAATACCATCTGGTCCGCCTGGGCGATGAATTCTCGGCGGCGGGACGAAGGCAGACAGTGGCGTACGCGGAGGCGCAGGTTGGCAAGGCATTCGGATACCTCGAGCTGGCGGGTGCGGCGCTATTCCTGCTGGTCGGATGGCGCCTCAGGCTCATGCGTCGCGACCATCAGATCTGCTCTGGCCTGGTGGTCCGAGCCATGCAGAAGGGCGGCCAGCTGTTGGATCTCGATCCCGACCTGGCGCTACCGGCCGACCTGGCCAAGATCTACGACATCCGGCCGTGAAACGAAAGCGGCGCAACCGGCCGGCGACGCCTGAAGTGGGTTCCAATAAGGCCGCCGGCCCGCCGCCCTTCATCCAGCTCGACTACCTGTATGTGCCCAGCGCCGATGTTGCCAGAGACCTCGAGTATTTCACCGGCGTGCTCGGGGGCGAGCCCGCGTTCGCGATCGAGGGCATGGGGGCGAGGGTGGCGATGGTCCGGCTGACCCAGGGCCCGCCACACATCCTCCTGACCGACCACCTCGAGGACGATCGGCCCGTCCTGATATATCGAGTCGAGGAGCTCGATGCCGCGCTTGCTGACCTCAAAGGGCGTGGCTGGAATCGGGCGCAAACGCTGGAGATTCCGATGGGTCCCTGCTGCTCGTTCAGCACGCCAGGCGGCCAGCGGATCGCCGTGTATGAGCTCAGCCGCCCCGAGGTGGCCAACCACCTCATGGGCCGTCGAGACTTCTGACTCGCTCGACGCTGCTTTAATAACCGGGAGACTGCAATGAGGGCCTACATGTTCATCAACGCGTTGCACGGCCAGTCGCTGAGCCTGACCAAAGCGATCAGGGGCGTTCCTGGCGTGAATGCAGCCGATGCCATCACCGGGGACTACGACGTGGTGGCGGCGATCGAAGCCAGGGACCTGGCAGAGCTTCGAGACATCCTGGCCGGGGTTCAGGCCGTCGCCGGCGTCATCAAGACGACCACCTGCATGGTGCTCGCCGACTGAAGCCCGGTCCGCCGCTTGTGAGTGAGCGACTGGACAAAAGGTAGCCACTCCAGGCACCATGAGCAGACGATGAGCTCGGATCGACGATCCGGCCAGCTGCTCCTTACGTAGGCGAGCGCCCTCGGCGGGTGCTCGCGAGACCTCCTGCGTCTAGTCGACCCAGGAGGTCTTTCATTTCCCCCAGATCAAACGAAAGCCAGAGGAACCCCAAGAACGATGATGCGAATGCCAATACGGAAATACCGGCCCTTCCCCCCTGTCGACCTGCCCGACCGCCACTGGCCGGACTCCGCGATCACTGCGGCTCCGGTGTGGTGCAGCGTCGACCTGAGGGACGGCAACCAGGCGCTCATCGACCCGATGGACGTTCACCGGAAGCGGCGGCTGTTCGACGTGCTCGTCAGGATGGGGTTCAAGGAGATCGAGGTCGGCTTTCCATCCTCCTCGCAGCCCGACTTCGACTTCGTGCGCATGCTCATCGAGGAGCGCCTGATCCCCGATGACGTGACCATCCAGGTGCTGACGCAGTCCCGGGAGGAGCTGATCGAGCGTACTTTCGAGAGCGTGGTCGGGGCGCGTCGGGCCATCGTTCACCTTTACAACTCGACGTCGGAGCTGCAGAGGCGGGTGGTGTTCGGCCTTGATCGCCAGGGCATCGTCGCCATCGCGGTCCGAGGCGCTGAGCTGATCAAGCGTTTGGGCTCCGACCAGAGGTCTACGGACTTTGTGTTCGAGTACTCGCCAGAGAGCTTCACGGGCACCGAGCTCGACTTTGCCAAGGAGATCTCGGAAGCGGTGATCGACGTCTGGCAGCCGACGCCGGACCACAAGATGATCCTCAACCTTCCCGCGACCGTCGAGATGAGCACGCCGAATATCTATGCCGACCAGATCGAGTGGTGCCATCGCAACATCAAGTCGCGTGACTGCTTCATCCTCAGCGTGCATCCGCACAACGATCGCGGCGCCGCCGTCGCGGCCACCGAGCTTGCGCTGATGGCGGGGGCGGAGCGGGTCGAAGGGACCCTGTTCGGCAACGGCGAGCGCACGGGCAACGTCGACCTGATCACGCTGGCGCTGAACCTTTTCAGCCAGGGCGTGGAGCCCGAGCTCGACATCTCGAACATCGATGAGCTTCGACGCACGGTCGAGGCCTGCAACCAACTGCCGATCCATCCGCGCCATCCGTACGCCGGCGACCTCGTGTACACGGCTTTCTCGGGCTCTCACCAGGACGCGATCAAGAAGGGGATGGAGGCGCTGGCCGCATCCAAGGACGAGGTTTGGGAGGTTCCGTACCTGCCGATCGACCCGCACGACGTCGGCCGGACCTACGAAGCGATCATCCGCGTCAACAGCCAGTCCGGAAAGGGCGGTGTGGCCTACATCCTCAAGAACGACTATCACCTGGACCTCCCGCGCCGCTTGCAGATCGAGTTCATGAAGGTGATCCAGGGCATCACCGACACCACCGGCAAGGAGATCGCTCCGGAGGAGATCTGGCGGGCTTTCGAGATCACGTACCTGGGACCCAAGGCCGCGCTGGAGCTGATCGAAACCGACACCAGCGACCACGCGGGCACCGGATCCGACGGGACCAAGCTGCAAGCGGTGATCCGGGCGGGTGGGGAGCAGCGCACGATCGTGGGCACAGGGAACGGGCCGATCGCCGCCCTGACCGACGCGCTGGCTCGCGAGTGCGGGATCAATCTGCAGGTGGTCGATTACGTCGAGCACGCGGTCGGTGCCGGTTCTGACGCCACAGCCGTCGCCTACATCGAAGCCGCAGCCGAGAACGGCGTCTCGGTCTGGGGCGTGGGGCTGCACTCCAACATCCTCACCGCGTCGCTGAGGGCCGTCGTCAGCGCAGCCAACAGGCTTCCAAAGAAGGCGGGCGCAGCAGACGCCACCCGCCACGCCCGCCAGCAGGTCTGATGAATCAAGCGAACAAGGAGAGAACCGTGAGCACCGCCATCACCCGCCGCACCGACATCGCCCTGGAGCAATCCAGCGGCAACTTCGCGCTGATCGACACGCTGAGGAAGTGGGGGATCACCTTCTTCTCCGGCGTGAACGGCGGGGGCCTCATCCACGTCGCCAAGCATCTCGAGCCCCTGCTGAGCCTTGACCAGATCGGCGATGGCAAGCCGCGGATGCAGACGATGGGGGAATACGTGGCTGGTTTCGTTCCTCTCGGGTATTACCTCGCCTCGGGCAAGATCGCCGGCTGCCTAACCACGACCGGGGCGGCCACCAAGCTCGGCTCGAGCGGCATCACCGACGCCAAGCTCCACAACATTCCAGCCGTGTATATCATCGCCCTCAACTCCACCCTTTCGATCGGGCTTTCGCCGCTCCAGGACGTGTCAGAGCACGGGATGAACGTGATCCCTCAGCTGAGGGCGGAGCTCGGCGATGCCTGCATCGTGGTCGACGACATCTCAAAGCTGTCGGCCCAGCTCGAGCAGGCACAGGCGATCCTTGCGGAGTCGAAGCCGGTGGCCATCGCGTTCCACCCCGACATCCTTTCGCAGCAGGTGCAGGTGGACGTGCCCAAAGTCGAGCGGCCGCGCACCTTCGACCAGGTCGACGCGGATCGTTTCGTCCACGAGCTGCCCGGCCTGATCACCGGACGCCGTGTGATCATCTACGTCGGCGCGGAGGCGGCTCGCTGCCCGGGGATCACCGAGCTGACCACCGAGCTTTCCGACCTTCTCCAGGCTCCGACTGTGTGGTCGGTGAACGGCGCCAACGCGGTCGCGCGAGACAACCCGTACGCCTACGGATACATCTCGTTCGGCGGCAACGATGAGGCCATGAAGCTGTGGCGGAGCGTTAACGAGAGCGACATAGTCATCAGCCTGGGTTTCGACTCTGGCGAGTACTCGCTGAACCTCAGCCCGATCCCCGCCGGCCATGTGTGGCACTTCACGGCATGGAACGAGCCGTACGGACACAAGGACGGCGACTTCAGGCACCGCGTCAAGGGCGACTACAGGGTCGTCCGGGGCGACATCGAGAAGACCCTCCAGGAGGTTCTGCCGCGGCTCAAGGGCAAGGTTGGCCATCGCCCTCGGGTGGAGGTCCCACGAGACCTGAACACGCGGACGATCTCGCGGGAAGTCAGGGCAGGTTGCGTCGACGCGGTGGAGTTTTACGGCGAGCTGTACCGATCGTGGAGGCCGCACAGCATCGGGTTCGACGACGTCTGCACGGCGTACAAGGACCGCCAGTACGTGACGCAGAGGCCGCATCAATCCATGCCCTTTCACACTGTCCACGACGGCTCCGCGATGGGTGGGGCATTCGGGCTTGGCGTGGGAGCCAGGGCCGCGGACCCGAGCCTTCACACCTTCGTCTTCTCGGGGGACGGCTGCTGGCGGTTGTTCGGCGGCGGGCTCGCGGAGGCCGCGAACATCGGCATGAACCTGTTCATCGTCAATAACGGGACGTATGCCATCGTCGACAAGGGCCTGGAGGTCGTGATCCCGGATGTCGACAAGGGTCGATATCACGGCAAGCTCGCCCCGATCGATTTCGTGGCCGCCGCAAAGGCGCACGGGTGGGACGGCTACAGATTGCGCGCCGACCTGGGCAACCTGGACGAGATCCTGGACGCTTGTTACAGCGCGTCAGGCCAATCGATAGTCGTGGACGTGCCCATCGATGCGGACCAGCTGATTGGGCTCAACCCAAGGCTGAACAATCTGACGACCGAGACGTACCTTTGAGTCGCCAGTGGGGCCGGGTGGGCCGGGTCCCCCCGGCCACGGCTGGGTGGGTTCTCTCTTGTTATTTGACCGCGATGTCGACGGGAGGTCTCATCGCCGACAGGCGGTGAAGCACCTCGTGCACCGGATGGGTCAGGAACCCGTCCGGCATCTCGGCAGGTGTGGCGTCCCGGTCCTGCATCGTCGGAAAGCCGACCTGCTCCAGGATCGCCTGGAATCGCGGGCCCCATTTTCGGCTTCCCAGCCGGGCCGTGGTCGAGCAGTTGTCGACCATATAAGCGACTCCACGCGCGTGCATGTACGGGAGGAGCGAGTCGACCGCCTCGATGATTGACTCGTTCGCGATCTCCGAGTACGGGTGGCCGTGCTCCACAAGCGTGTCGACCTGAGCCATCATCGCCCCGGCGAATGTGCCGGCTGTGAAACCGTCGATGTCCGTCTTGATCTGATCGCGTCGGCTCCGCACGTCAGCGCCGGTCGACCACATCGGCGACCTGTCGATGGTCGTCATCGGGTATTGCCCGAACCGGTTCGCCGCCATCACGACGCTCTTGATCTCGTTGCCTGACACCACCTCGTCATAAATCTCCGCCATGACGCCCTTGAAGGATGCGTAGGTCGCGTCGTAGGCGCGTCGGAAGTCGCGCCGCCCATTGGCGTCGAGATGCTCGTCGAGCGCGACCAATCCGTGGCGCGAGATCGTTTCGCGAATCGGCCCCGTCACCGACTCGCACGCTCGATTGAAGGCGTCTTGCGGTGAAGCCCCTTCCTCCAGGTAGCGCTGGTACAAGGCTTCCACGATCCCGTGCACGGCGCCCAGCAGGATGCTCCGCTCGCCGAACAGATCGGAGACGACCTCCGATTTCAAGGTGGTCTTGAATGTGTAGGGGGCACCCAGCCCCACCGACCACGCGAGCGCGATGTCGGTGGCGTGCCCGTCGAGGTCCTGCTCGACGGCGAAGCTCGTGTTGATGCCGGCGCCGTTCAAGTCCCGTCCTTGCTCGTACAGACGGCGGACCGACGGCCCCATACCTTTCGGGCAGACGGCAATCACGTTGACATTGGATGGGAACCTCTCTCCGGTCGTCTCGAGGTAGCCCAGCAGAAAACCGTGCGAGAGACCGAGCGTCGCCCCCGGCTTCAGCGCCTCGAACACCCTCTTGTACAGCTGAGCCTGGGCGGCATCCGAGATGAGGAGGATCACGAGGTCTGACTTGCGGATGACATCGAACATCTCGCCCAGCGTCCCCTCCTTTTCGGAGAAGCCCGCAGCGCCGGCTTCCGCCATGGACTCAGAGCCCTGACGAAGCCCGACCGCGACGCGCACGTCTGTGCCCGCCAGCGACTCCTTCAGGTTCTGGGCCTGCGCGGGCCCCTGGGAGCCCCAGCCGATAACTCCGATCTGCGAGATCCCCGCCAGCGCCCTGGGCAGTAGGGGAAAGAGGTTTCGACCTCCGCGCAGGAAGCTCTCTTCCACGCCGTCGAGCTCGATTCTCTCGACGTGAAAGACCTTCGACGTGAACAGGTTCGGTGCGCGCTTCAAGTGAGTGGCTGCCGGCACAACTGCACAGTTTCGGCTATTCGCCGGCCGCGGGATAGGTTCCGAACAACTTGACCTCGGTCGTCTCTTTGGCGAGCGCCTCCAAGGCCGAGGTCGCGGCGGCGGGGTCGCTGACCTCGAAGTCCACGTAGAACCGGTACTGCCAAGGGCGGTCGGGCATCGGCCGCGAATCGAGGCGCGTCAGGTTGATGCCGCGTTCCGACAGACACTTGAGGGCGGCGACCAGGCTGCCCGGCTGGTGCGAGCCGATGAATGCGAGCGACACCTTGGTCAGGCGGGCGGGACCCGGCTGCTCGGCCTTGCCCCGATCGATGATCAAGAAGCGGGTCTGGTTGGAATCGTCGTCCTGGATACCCTCGGCCAGGATCTTCAGCCCGTACCGGCGAGCGGCCGCGGCGCTGGCGATCGCCGCGCTGCCGACGACCATGCCTTCGGCCACCGCACGAGCCGCCCCGGCCGTGTCGTGGTACGTGACGGCCTGGATGTTCCGGGCCTCCAGGAAGTGGCGGCACTGCAGGAGGGCTTGAGGATGCGACAGCGCCCTGACGACTGGCTCGCCCCGGCCCAGCAGGCAATGGCGCACGGGGTGGATCACCTCGCCGCTGATCCGCAGCCCGGCGCGCTCCCAGAGCAGGTCGTTGACCTCCTGCACGATGCCTCCGAGCGAGTTTTCGACCGGGAGCACAGCGGCGTCGACCTCGCGGGCGGCGACCGCGTCGAAGGCGCGGGAAAAGGTGGGGTAGCCGACTGTCACGGCGGAGGGCAGCATGGCGAGGGCCGCCTCCTCCGAGTAAGCACCGGGTTCGCCCTGGTAGCCGACACGAGCCCAGGCCGCGCGAGCGGGGTCCATGGTGCGCAATGGTACCGATGACGTCTGCTTGAGCCTTTTCAAGCGTTATTTGTTATACAGGGATGGCTATCGCCGAGACACCCAGAGAAGAACCGGCCCCGGCACCCGACAAACCGGCGGATGAGCCGCTCCCGGGGGAGCGCCGCACCCGCCTGAGTGGCGCCTGGACGTCCATCGTCATCGGCCTGGTCGCTCTCGTGGTGATCCTTGTCTTCATCCTTCAGAACCAGCAGAGCGTCAAGATCAAGTTCCTGATGTTCGAGGGGAATCTCCCGGTCGCTATCGCCCTGCTCTTCGCCCTGATCCTGGGAGCCGTCATCGTTTTCGCTTTTGGGGCCGCCCGCATCCTCCAGCTTCGAATGGTGGCCGGGCGCGCACGACGCAAGGGGCCAAGCTCGCTACCCCAGGCGGACTAGAGCGGTCATGGCAGCGGAAAAGAGCCAGCGCGCGCCCCAGGATCCTTCAACACCTAGCGAAAAGACGGCCGCCGACACCCAGGACAAGAAACCGAAGGACATGCCCCAGTCGGCGCCGGTCGCAGGAGCCGGCCCGGTTGAGGTCCACGTCGAGGGCGGCGACGTCAAGGTGGTGGTCGCCCCGCCAGCGCCCGCCGGTCTGGACCGGCGCCTCTATCACCTTATCAACGGCCTGCCGCATACGACCACCAGCGACCGCTACGTCAGCGTCCTCTCCGACTTGGGCGAGGGCATTGGCTGGGTGGCGGGAGGAGTGGCGCTGGCCATCCTCGGTGGCAGCAAGGGCCGGCGTGCGGGCCTGGCGGTTGCGTTCTCATCGCTGGCGGCGACCTACGTGGTCCAGACGCGCATCAAACCGCTTTTTCGCCGCGTGCGACCGTTCGTCAATCGCGAGGCGCGCGTCGTGGGCCTCAAGCCCGCCGACCAGTCCTTCCCCTCAGGTCACACGGCATCGTCGTTTGCCGGTGCCACCGCCCTGGCGTTTTACTATCCGAAAGCGGCGCCGCTTCTCTATGGGCTCGCCGCGGCCGTCGGTGCATCGAGAGTGCATCTCGGCGTCCATTTTCCAAGCGATGCCGCGGTGGGCGGAGTGGTGGGCGTCGGGATCGGGACCTTTGGTGCCTGGCTGTTCAAGAAGAGAGGCCGCCGGGCGCGCTACTCCTAGGCGGAAAGGCCCGGTCTGCGATCCACCGAATCGACATGATCAAGCAGAACCACGCGGCTGCGATCAGAAGGCCCGCGAGCACGTCGCTCGGCCAGTGGGCGCCCGTGTAGATCCGGCTGATGGCGCCGTCGAACACGACCAGGGCGACGACCGCCCATCCGACCGGAATCGCCCAGCGCGGCAGATACCGATAGCCAAGGCACAGCATCAGGAGGGTGGTTACCGTCGCGATGAAGATCGTGTGCCCGCTGGGAAAGCTCGAGGCGGCGGGATGCTCGGTCACCCGCAGCACCAGCGGGGTGGTCGGCCGGGCGCGGATGATCAAGTGGGCCAGCAAGAAGTACCAGGCGCCAGTCGCGAACCCTGCCACCGCCAGGACCCAGGCTCGACGGTTCCAGATCAGGACCGCGACGAACACGAGGACATCCAGCACTGCGCCCTTGGCGTCGCCGATCCAGCTGAAGGCTGGAAACGCAACCGCGAGCGGGCCCCAGTTGGTGGCCTGGATGTCTCGTTCCACAGTCACGTCGGCCGGTGGCACCGGATTCATGACCACGAACATGGCGATGGCGGCGACGGCCAGCGCGGCCACGATGCCGACGGTGAGCCAGCGGCCACGAATCATGAGGTTGGGCGGGCGCGCCCCCGGAACCATCTGAAGCGGGGAGAGGGCAACCATCGCTCGGGCAGCCACAGCACGAAAGCGGACCACGAGATCGCCAGCAGCACCCCTCCGAGCACGTCGCTCGGCCAGTGGTCGCCGGCCCACACCCTGGCGATGCACGTGAGGATGATCACGATCGCCGCCACGATCCACAGGATCGGCCTCACCACCGGCTTGACTCTTGGGGCGAGGGCGAAGGCGATCATGAAGCTCATCCAGGTGAAGAACACCGCGTGCCCGCTCGGGTAGCTGAACCCTGAGGCGGGGGTGAGGATGTGGACGAGGTCCACAGTCGGCCGATTTCTCGAGACCAGCAGCTTGATGATGTTGTCGAGAAGGCTGGAGACGCTGCCGATCAGCATCAGCCAGCCGGCGCGGCGTTCGACTACGAACAACGCGACGATGGCAACCGCGCCGAGCACCACCTGCCCGTAGCCGGCGCTGGCGTTGATCAGCTGCATCGGGACCATGAGCGGGCCCCAATTGATGCCCTGGACGAACCTCGCGATCGGCAGGTCGAATGGAAGGACCTGGTTCTGCACGACCAGGTAGCTGTCGATGACGAAAAGCAAGAAGAAGATCAACGCCACAGGCCCAAGCCAGCGCCGAGCCGTGGGTCCGGGGCGCCCGGCGATGACCTCGGCCGCGGCCTGCTTGGGTTCGGCCAGAGGCGCGTTGACGTCCTGTGGCTGCGCGCTCATTTGGGAAGGATCACCCGCAGCGCGCTGACCTCCGCGGCGATCGTCGCCGGGGTGCGCCCGACCCTGGCGTTGTCCGCGTATATCCGAACCCTGGGTTTGGTGGTGACCACGAGTTTTCGAAACTTGAACACCTGACCGAGACCTCCTTCTTTGTGTTTCGAGAGGACGATGCGCGCCAGCACTCGCTTGGCGATATCGGTACGTGTCGCACCGGCATGCACTGACAGCTCGAGGTACGGGTCCACCGGCGTCTTGTCGCTCACCGGCATCTGGGCCCCAGTTGACGATGTGTTGGTGAAAACTAAAGACATCGCCGTGCCGCCACCCCGGATGTCGCCGGTCAGCTCATAGGTGAACGGCTTGGCTTCGGCGATGTGTTTGAGATCCTCGGCGAACTGCCCGAAGGCCCGATCCTTGGCCGACTCTCCCGCGGTGATGAACTCCCCGAACAGGCCGATGGCGGCTGCCTCCAGGAAAATCGTCCCGTTG
>DASXNH010000035.1:0-9527 GCA_036495195.1 Candidatus Dormiibacterota bacterium | reverse complement strand
GAAATGCGCCAGCAGCTTGCGGGCCACCCCACCCGCCGCGACGCGCGTCGCGGTCTCGCGAGCCGACGAGCGCTCCAGGACATTGCGGATGTCCGTATGGCCGTATTTCAGTGCGCCGGCCAGGTCCGCGTGGCCTGGGCGAAGCTTGGTCACCGGCTTCGGTGCATAGCCCTCTTTGGCGGCGGTCATCTCCGCGGTCCAGTTCACGTGGTCCTTGTTCTCGAGCACGAGCGTCACCGGGCTGCCAATGGTGAAACCACCGCGCACGCCGCTCACGATGCGAGCGAAGTCGGTCTCGATCTTCTGGCGGCCGCCTCGCCCGTGGCCGCCCTGGCGGCGCGCCAGGTCGCGGCGCAGGTCGTCCTCCGAGATCTCCAATCCGGAGGGCAGGCCTTCGATGATGACAGTGAGCTGGGGACCATGCGATTCCCCCGCCGTCAAGTACCGCAGCATTGAGGCGATGATAGGGACTGGACAGTGGTTGCCATAATCCACGCGCCCTTTTGCCCTTCGGGCCACCCTCCCGGCAAGCGGGGAGGATGAGCACGCTTCAGGTCGCTCTTATCGACGTTGGCGGCACGTTGTGGCCGAACTCCTGGCCGCTGCGCGAGACCGACGGGAGAGGGCGCCACAGCAGGGTGGCGAAGGCCATGCCGGAGTGGAGCCCGGAGGCGGTCGCCGCGCTCGTCAACGACCTCATCACCAGCAGCCGCATCGGGGACGAGGCGCGGAGTGTCAACACCGAGCACACGGTGAAAGTTCCGCCGGCCGAGGTCCTGGTCGCCACCTCCCTTTCGCGCCAGGGCCTGCCTTCCGACCCGCAGACGGTCGGCCGGATTCGTCGGGCGATGGCGCTTCCGGTAGCCGACCGCCTCAAGCCATTGCCCGGCGCCGTCGAGCTGCTGACGGAGCTCCACGCCCTCGGGTTGCGCAACGTCATCGCCAGCAACACCTACTGGCGAGACGCCGAGAGCTACTGGGAGGACTTCCGCCTCCTCGGCATGGCGGACCACGTGGACGCGATCGTCACATCCGTCGACGCCGGTCACCTCAAGCCTCACCCCGCGGTCTTCGAGATGGGCATGCGGGCGGGTGGTGCGCCGCCCGAACGCTGCGTCGTGATCGGAAACAAGGAGTCGAACGACATCGAACCGGCTCTCGCGCTGGGAATGCGCGCAATCCTCGTGCACCCCGACGACCCGGTCCCCGTCTCCAGCCGCGCCCATGCTGTCGCGCCCGACCTATGGGCCTGCGCGGATGCCCTGAAAGCTATGCTCGGGGCATCGTGAGGAGCGAGATGGATCGCGACGTCGATCGCCAGCTCGTGGCCCTCGAAGTCAACGGCGAGCGCACAGAGCTCTTCCTTCCGGTGCACAAGACGCTGCTCGAGGTGGTGCGCGAAGACATGCAGCTCACAGGCACCAAGCACGGATGCGAGCTGGGCGAGTGCGGCACCTGCACAGTGTTGATCGACGGCAAGCCGGAGCTGAGCTGCCTGCTGGTGCCGCTGCAAGTCGAGGGCAGGGCGATCACAACGATCGAGGGGATGGCGAAAGGATCAGTGCTGCATCCGCTGCAACACGCATTCGCCGAAGTGGGCGCAGCGCAGTGCGGCTACTGCTCGCCGGGCATCCTGCTGGTCGCAAAGTCTCTGCTCGAATCAAACGGCACCCCGTCGAGAGACGAGATCCGAGAAGCGCTGGCCGGCAACCTGTGCCGCTGCACCGGCTACTCCAAAATCCTGGACGCAGTCGAGCTGGCGGCAGATCAGATAAGGCGATCCTCCCCGCTCGCCGGGGAGGTGGCCCACAGGGCCGGAGGGGCGGCGGAACCGGCGTGACCTCCCCAAGGAACGAGTACGCAGTGATCGGCAAGCCCTTCCCCAAACCCGACGCCGTTTCCAAGGTCACCGGCAGCGCCGTCTACGCGGACGACATGCTCCCCGCCCGCACCCTTCATTGCCGCATCCTGCGCAGCCCTCACCCCCACGCGCGGATCCTCTCGATCGACACCTCGGCTGCGCGCCGCATGCCGGGCGTGCGGGCGGTGATAACGGGCGCCGACCTCCCCATCAAGTTCGGCATCCTGCCCGTCACCCAGGACGAGCGCGCCCTGGAGCACGAGAAGGTGCGCTACGTGGGCGACCCCATCGCGGCAGTGGCCGCCGTCGACGAAGAGATCGCAGCCGCCGCCTGCGACGCCGTCGCAGTCGAGTACGAGGTCCTCGAGCCCGTGATGTCCATCGACGAGGCCCTCGCGGAAGCCAAGGACGAGCGCATCCAGGACTACGGCGGCCCCAACAACATCCACAAGCTGGTCGCCCTGGAGTTCGGCGACGTGGACGCAGGCTTTGAGAAAGCGGACCACATCCGCGAGGACGTTTTCTTCTTCCAGGGCAATACCCACCTGCCCATGGAGCAGCACAGCGCGATCGCCACCTTCGTGGACGGGCGGGTCACGCTGTGGTCCTCGACGCAGGTCGTTCATTACGTGCATCGAGCCCTGGCCAAGGTGCTCGAGCTCCCGATGAACAGGATCCGCGTCATCGGCGCGGCGCACGGCGGCGGATTCGGCGGCAAGACCGATCCCTTCGCGCACGAGATCATCGTCTCCAAGCTGGCGATGCTCACCGGCCGGCCTGTCAAATGCACCCTCACCCGCGAAGAGGTCTTCTATGCGCATCGGGGACGCCACCCGGTGCTCATGTGGGTGAGAGGCGGCGTCACGAAGGACGGACGCATCACGGCAATGCATTTCAAGACCGCGCTCGACGGCGGCGCCTATGGCTCGTACGGCGTCGCCTCTACCTTCTATACCGGCGCCCTCCAGACGGTCACCTATGACATTCCCGCCTATCGCTTCGAAGGCTGCCGCGTCTTCACCAACAAGCCGCCATGCGGCCCCAAGCGAGGCCACGGCACGCCACAGCCTCGGTTCGCGCTGGAACTACATCTGGAGAAGATCGCGCTCGACCTCGGCATGGATCCGGTCGACCTGAAGCAGCGCAACTTCGTCAAACCCATGACTCGCACCGTCAACTGGCTGCGCGTGACGTCCTGCGGCCTTGACGAATGCACCGACAGGGTGATGACGGCGTCGGGATATCGAAGCCGCGAGAAGCGACCCGGCCGCGGCCTGGGTTTCGCAATCTCGAGCTACCTGTCGGGAGCGGGCACGGCGATCTACTGGAATGACATGCCCCACTCGGAGGTGCAGATCAAGGTCGACCGCGGCGGGGTGACCGCCTACTGCGGCGCGATGGACATTGGCCAGGGCTCTGATTCCGTCCTCGCCGCGGTCGTCGCGGAGGAGCTCGGCCTGCAACCGCGCGACATTCGTCTGGTCACCGCCGATACCGATACGACGCCTATCGACCTGGGCTCCTACTCGTCGCGGGTGACGTTCATGGCCGGCAACGCGGCGCTGCAGGCGGCTCGGAAGATGCGCGACATGCTGGTGGAAGCCGTCGCCGCGAAGACGGGCCGCGCCGCGGCCGAGGTGACAGTCGGGGCCGGCCGCATCGGCGACCTCACCTTCGAAGAGGCAAGCATCCTCGGCGAGGCCCGGTTCGGAACTCTGACCAGCGCGGGCAGCTACAAGCCGCCGAAGATCGCCGGCCCTTACAAGGGCTCAGGCGTCGGACCAAGCCCGGCGTACAGCTATTCCGCGTGCGTCGTCGATCTCGACGCAGACGCGCGCACAGGCATCGTGCACGTCAACAAGGTGTGGATCGCGCACGACGTCGGCCGCGCTATCAACCCGTTGCTGGTCGAGGGCCAGATCGAGGGCAGCATCTACATGGGGCTCGGCGAGGCGCTCATGGAGGAGCAGGCATTCCGCAAGGGCCTCCACAAGTGGCCCTCCATGCTCGAGTACAAGTCGCCCACGATCATGGACATGCCGGAGGTCGAGACGTTCATCGTCGAAACCGACGATCCCGAGGGCCCCTACGGCGCGAAGGAGGCGGGACAGGGCCCGCTTCTCCCGGTCATTCCTGCGGTGAGCTCGGCGGTCTTCGACGCGCTGGGCGTCTGGATCGACGAGGTCCCGCTGACGCCCGAAAAGATAATCGAGGCCCTCCGGCGCAAAGAGAAAGGAGAGCCGCCCCGTTTCGGACCGGTTCGCTTCCCCTCCATCCCCTATCCCGACTGCATCAAGGTTGAGCCACCACCAAGAGAGTTGGACCATGCTTCGGCTGCCTCGATTTAAGTACCTGCGGCCAAAGACCGCACGCGAGGCGGCGCACATGGCCACCGAGCTCGGGCCACGAGCGATGTTCGTGGCCGGCGGCACCGACCTGTTCCCCAAGCTGAAACGCCGCCAGTTCGAGGTCGAGGCGCTCATCAGCCTCGACTTTCTCTCCCGCGAGGTGCGCCCCGGCGCACAGACAACCGAGCTTGGCGCAGGCGTCACGCTGTCGGCCGCCGCCGCCGACGGGCACCTCGGCTCGCATTTTCAGGGCTATGCCGAGGCGGCCGGCCTCGTGTCGTCTCCGCCGCTCCGAAACGCGGGCACCATCGGCGGCAACCTTTGCGTGGACACTCGCTGCAACTACTACGACATGACATACGAGTGGCGAAAGGCGATCGGCTTCTGCCTGAAGAAGGACGGAGCCATCTGCCTGGTGGCTCCAAGCAGCCCGAGGTGCTGGGCGGTCTCGTCCTCTGACACCGGGCCGATGGCCATGGCGCTGGAGGGAATCGTCACTCTCGCCGGCGTCGACGGAGAGCGGGAGCTACCCGTCGCGGCGCTATACCGGGACGACGGAATCGACTATCTGGCGAAGCAGCCGAACGAGGTCGTGACCGGCCTGCGGCTGCCGGAGACCGAAGGGGTCCACAGCGCTTACGTGAAGCTGAGGCGACGCGGCTCGATCGACTTTCCGATTGCGGGCGCGGCTGTCGCTCTGCAATTGGAGGGCGACACGGTCAGGAGCTGCCGGATTGTGCTCTCGGCCGTGGCTTCGCATCCCCTCGAAGCCAGAGCGGCCGATGAGTTTCTGACCGGCAGGTCACCGGACGAGGAAACCGTCCGCGCGGCGGCCGAAATCGCCGCCAAACATGCCAAGCCGCTGGACAATGCCGACCTCACCCACTTCTGGAGAAAGCGGATGGTCCGGGTCGTGGTCGAGCAAGCGATTGAATTAGCAGCGACCAGAACCCGGGGCCCAAGGGTTAAGCTTCTAGGTCAATAACGGGATGACTATTTTCAAACGGCGACAGGCGGGACAGGGCATGGTCGAGTATGCCTTGATTCTCGCGCTCGTCGCCCTGATCGTGATCGTCGCCCTGATCGCCACCGGCGGCCAGATCATCAACCTCTACTCGAACATCATCCAGACGATGTGTCTGTACCACGCGGGCTGCTGACCGGGTCTCGCTAGTCGCCTCTCGCCGAGGCAGCCGCTTCAGACGCTCTCTCTGCTTTCCGTCGAATCGCGTCCCAATCCTTGTGGGCCAGCGCCTCCGGTGAGAACAGGGCGTTGGTGAGGCCGACGACTCTGACCCCGAGACGGATGAACTCCGCGACCTGGCCGATCTCGACGCCGCCCGCCACCCAGTAGGGCACACCACCCATCGGCCCGCTCAGCGCGCGGATGTATTCGAGGCCGCCGACCGGACCGACCGGAAACACCTGCACGAGCGCCGCGCCGGCCAGCCGAGCCTGGTAGATCTCGCTTGGCGTCAGCGCTCCCATCACGCACACGAGGCCTTCCTTGCGGCAGGCCTCGGCGACCTCCGGCAGCAGCACGGGCGTGACGATGAAGTCGGCGCCAGCGTCTTTGGCCTCCTCGACCGCGCCGGGATCCCAGACGGTGCCGACCCCGATCGCGGTCTTGCCGCCGGTCGTGGCGAGGATTCCCCGCACCATCTCGAAGCAGGACGGCACGGTGGTCGTGACCTCGATGGCGGCCACCCCCCCCTCGATGGCGGCCAGGCACGCTTTGAACCCAGCGTCGGGGTCGAGGGTTCGCATGACTCCGCAAAGGGAGTTGGGAAAGATCTCGTCGATGGTCTTCACGGCCGGCCGATTATCCCACCCCCTGTTGGAGGCAGCCGGCTCTCGGGCTGCGCTATGGTACATACGTATGACCGGGGCGACTGCGGCTACCGAGAGCACCCGGGATGTGATCATCCACGCAGCCGCCGACTCCCTCCTCGAAAACGGCTATTCAGGCACCAGCGTCAGGTCGATCGCCGCCAAGGCGGGCGTCGCGATCGGCAACCTTCAATATTGGTTCCCGACCAAATCCGAGCTCCTGGTCGAAGCCTGGCGCTACCTCACAGCCCGGTCCGTGGAAGAGCTGCGGGCGGCGATGAACCAGCTGACCGACCCGCTCGAGGTCCTGGAGGCCGGCGCCGAGTCGATCTGGGCATCGCTCCGGCAGCTCGGTGATGTCCAGCTGGCAGCCTTCGACCTGCTGGTTCAGGCGCCCCGCACCGAGCGTCTGAGGGCTTACCTGCCCGAGCTGTTCACCCGCTACCGCGAGGTCATCCAGGAGCAGCTCGACCGCCTCGAGGCGGACGGCCGGATCAGACTGACCGTGCCCCGCGAGGTGCTCGTCCCGCTGGTCCTCAACACCGTCCTCGGCTTTGGCCTCTACTACGTGGTGACCCGCGACGACGAGTCCTGCCTGCGGGCGCTCTCGGCCTTCAGCCAGCTGGCCGCCAGCCTCATCGAGCCGGTCGAGTGACCGCGCAAGCGCTCCAGATCGACAGGGAGCTCGACCGCCTGGACGGATTGTGGGAAGACGGCCTTCAGGACACGTACAAGTCCTACCTGGCTGCCGTCGATGGCTACGCGCCCGCCGACAGGCCGAGGCTGGCCCTCGCCGCCGCGCTCATCGAGTCCGGGCTTCGGCTTCAGGGTCTGGGTGGACGCGCCGCGGCAGCAGCACCGCTCCTGATGGGTGACCTTTGCCTGGCACGCGCTTCACGTCTCCTCGCCGACCACGCATCGCAGACCCTGCAGGTTGCCTTCGCCCGCGCCATCGAGAAGATGTCGGCGAACGCCGCGTCCGGAGAAGCGGGCGGGCCGGTGCGAGACTTCCTCGTTCTCGCGCTCGAGAGCGCCCGGTGATCGCGCAGCGGCTGCGGTTCAAGACCTCGTCGCCAACGCAATTCGTCGACATCACCGACAAGCTCCGCGAGGAGGTTCGGAATTCGGGTCTGCGCATGGGCCGAATCCACCTCCAGTCCCTTCACACGACAGTCGGCCTGGCCGTCAACGAGAACGAACCGCTGCTGCTGCGCGACTTCGAATCGCTGCTCGAGCGACTGGCCCCGACCGGAGCGGGCTACGAGCACGACGACTTCGCGCGTCGGTTCGAGATCGCGCTGGACGAACCGGTCAACGGCCATGCGCACTGCAGGCAGCTGCTGCTGACAGGCTTCGCGACCGTGCTGGTGGAAAACGGCGACCTGGTCCTTGGCCGGTGGCAATCGGTGTTCGCGGTAGAGCTGGACGGCCCACGCACGAGAGAGCTGGCAGTCCAGCTCGATGGCGAATTTGGTAAGTCCTCCTCCCCGCTATCCCCCGGGGCCGCCGCGCGCAGCGTTGGAGGACGCCGCGCCGGAGGGGACGTCGGGTCCGGCACAGGCCCAGACCGAGAACTCGTCGAGCTGGAGCTCGCCCGCCAGCTCCTGGCCGACCCCGATCCCGTCGCCGTTCCCATGCGCCGACTGGTGGAAGCGGGCGGCAAGCGCCTCCGCCCCCGCCTCGTCCAGCTCACCGCTCACATCGGCCCGCGCCACGATCCGCTCCGCGCGGCTGCCCTCGCCGCTGCCGTGGAGCTCCTCCACAACGCCACCCTCATCCACGACGACTACGTGGACGAGAGCACCTACCGGCGCGGTCGCCCAACCGTCGCCGCGGCGGAAGGCCCCGAGCGCGCGATCGCAGTCGGCGACTTCTATTTCGCGAAGGCGACCAGGCTGATCGCCGAGATCGGGAACCACGATGTGACCTCGACGATCGCGGACGCCCTCGAGGCGATCTGCGCCGCCCAGATCGACGACGTCGCCCTGCGCGGCGGCTACCCGGGCGACCACGAGTCGTACCTCAAGGTGGTGCGCGGCAAGACGGCCGCCCTCTTCGCCGCCTCCTGCGCGTCGGGCGCACAGCTGTCCGAGGCCACGCCCGACGAGGTCGAGGCCCTTCGCCGGTACGGCGATCTCCTTGGGGTGGCGTTCCAGATGGCCGACGACATGGTCGACTTCAGCCCCAGCTCGGGCAAGCCGGTGGGCCTCGACATTCGCCAGCGCGTCCTGTCTCTACCCCTCATCTACGCGGCGGAGGACAAGGAGGTCGGCCCGGAGGTGCGGCGCCTGCTGGCCGGATCGCTCGGCGACGCCGAGGTGAACCGAGTCACCGACCTGGTCAGGTCAAGCAACGCGTTGAAGCGAGTCGGCGACGAGGCGCGCGCCCTGGTCGAAGGCGCGCTGCGCGAGCTCGAAGCAGTCGAGCTGGACGGCCTGCGCCCAACCCTGGTCGGCCTGGCCCGAAGCGCTGTGGACCGAGACTCCTAGCCGCTCCACCTCAGGTCGGCATTCCGATTTCGACCGATCCCGTGGCCAGACTCTGGTAGCGAACGTCTCACCAGCGGGCTGGTTCTGCCTGTCGGTGGATGCCCGGCAGGGGGCCAACTCCCTCCACCTCAGTATCGCACCGCCCGGGGGGCTTGCCGCAAGCCCCCCTGTACGGTGCAGAGTTTCCTGACCAACTTGGGAAACGAGGAGTGGCGTATGGCCGAGCATGCAGTTGTGATCGCGGGCGGCGGTCCGACGGGGATGATGCTGGCGGCGGAGCTGACGCTGGCGGGGACCGACGTCCTCATCGTCGAGCGACGCCCCAACTTCAAGCTCGAAAGCTCGCGCTCCAGAGGTCTGCACTCCCGCACCATCGAGGTGCTGGATCAGCGTGGCGTGGTTGATCGCTTTCTCGCCGAGGGGAGGCCGACGCAGGTTCAGGCGTTCGCCGGAGTGCCGTTGGACATCAGCGATTTCCCCACCCGCCACAACTATGGGATGGCGCTGCTGCAGAGCCACTTCGAGCGCATCCTGGCCGGCTGGCTCGATGAGCTGGGCGTTTCAATCCTGCGCGAGCGCGAGGTGACCGGTTTCACGCAGGACGACAGCGGCGTCGACGTCGCGCTGTCCGACGGCAAACCGCTGCGGGCTCAGTATCTGGTGGGTTGCGATGGGGGTCGCAGCGCTGTGCGCAAGGCGGCCGGCATCGAGTTTGCGGGCTGGGATCCAACCACGCGCTGGATCATTGCCGAGGTCGAGATGGACGAGAAGCCGGAATTCGGCTTGCGTGGCGGTGGTGGCATCGGCCCGGCCGAAGATGGACGGGTCGGCGTCACCCTCATAGTGCCCGACCTGGATGACCGCGACAAGCCCACCCTGGAGGACCTCCGCGACGCGCTCATCCGGGTTGACGGTAAGGACTACGGCGTGCACAGCCCGCGCTGGATCTCGAGCTTTACCGACATGACGCGTCAGGCGGTGGCGTATCGCCGCGGGCGC
>DASXNH010000034.1:0-2013 GCA_036495195.1 Candidatus Dormiibacterota bacterium | reverse complement strand
TTCGGCGGCGTGGTAATTGATGGCCCGCGCCTTGCGAGGGATGGGCGAACCCTCGGGCAGCGCCGGGATGCGGACGCAGGCGCCGGTGCGGTCGTACTCCCAACCGTGGTAGGCACACCGAAGCACGCCGTTGTCGATCGTACCCAGGGCGAGGCTGGTGCCACGATGGATGCAGAGGTCCTTGAGCGCGACCACGCCTTCGCGGTCGCGAAAGACCACGATGTCCTCATCCAGCAACCTGAACTTCTTGGGTTGCTCGCCGACTTCGTCGGCGGTTCCGATCGGGCTCCAATAGTTCGCCAATGTGACGGCCTTGACCGGTCCGACAGCTTCCATCTTCCTTCTCCTAATTGGGCAGCAGGCCAACGGTCTGGGCCGATGTGAACTGGGTCACCAGCCTGTTGAAGACGCTCGGAGCTTCAAGATTGGTCATCGTCCCCACGCCCGGCAGGATTGAGAGCTTCGAGCCGGCGATGAGCTCGTGCATCTGGCGTGAGAGCGCGGGCGGCGATATCTGATCGCTCTCACCGACGATGATCAGCGTTGGAACGCTGATGTCCCGAAGGGCATTCGTCATGTCAGGCCGGTTCTTGACCGCCTCTAACGCACCAACGAATCCCTCGATCCGGTCGTCCATCAAATCGAGCAGGGCGGCGGCCAGCTCAGGCTGGGCTCGCCGGCTGGATTCGCTCGTAAGGAGCTCGTGCCAGCTCCCGGCGACCGCCCTGACGCCGCTTTTCGCGGCCAATCGCTGCTGTTCCAGCCGCCGGACCTGTCCATCGGAGCTCTCCGCATCAGGCCGCGTATCCGCAAGCACCATGGCAGTCACGACCTCTGGGTGCCGTCGATAGAGGGTCAGAGCGACCCAACCGCCAAGCGCCAGCCCGACCACGATTACCCGATGCAGCCGAAGCTGATCGATAACCTGCTTCACCTCGTCCGCGTACGCCTCCATCGTGCAAGAGGTGATGTCGCTCGGCGCGTCCGACTCTCCGAACCCTTTCAGATCGACTGCGATCACGCGCGCGGATCCTTTCAGCCCCTCGAGCTGTGGTGCCCACATGGTGGCGTTGAATGGGAGGGCATGCAGCAGGATCACAGTTGGACCATGTCCCCCGGTGTCAATCACGTTCAGCTCACCGCCAGCCGTGGGCAATCTGGTTGCTTGACCAGGGTGGGACTGCAGAGTCTCGGAGCGTCCGCGGTTCGAGCCACCCTGACTCAAGGCATGTGGTCTTCGACATTGTCGAGTTGGCCGAGCAACCGCCGGAACGCTATTGCTGCCGCGTCCGGCACCTTGACGTGAAGCTCATCGCGAAGATCGCTGGGAATCTCTTCCGGCCGCTGGCTTTCGACGATGGCCCGGTCCTGAGCCATCACTGTGTCGTTGAAGTCCGTGAAAAGATTGTCGGGCTCGTCAAACGAGTGGTTGCGCGAGATGAACATGAACAGCTCGGTGCGCTTCGGCGAGACCGGGCTTGCGGTCAGCGAGATGATGCTGACGTGCCCGTCAGACGCGATCCGGCGGATATAGGCGGTGAAAGGAAAGTAGATCCGGTATTCGCGCAGGGTCAGACCCTTCAGTTCACTGTTGGCCTCCTCCTGGTGTAGGTCGTACGCAAATCCGTAATCCGTGGTCTTGACCTCATGCGCCTCGACGAGGGTGTCGTCCAGCGAACCCAGCAGCCCCGTGTGGACGAAGGCGAAATGCGAAACGTCCATGAAGTTCTCAAGCGCCCGACCGGCGGAGGAGTTCCACACCTCGCGGTACGCGAGGATGGTTTTGTAAGCGGGGTCGTCGTATTCGTTCTCAGGCCAGGCCGGAATCGGAGCCGCCGGTTCGGCCAGCGCCACCCAGACCAGGCCATAGGCTTCGGCGGCGTGGTAATTGATGGCCCGCGCCTTGCGAGGGATGGGCGAACCCTCGGGCAGCGCCGGGATGCGGACGCAGGCGCCGGTGCGGTCGTACTCCCAACCGTGGTAGGCACACCGAAGCACGCCGTTGTCGATCGT
>DASXNH010000033.1:0-4692 GCA_036495195.1 Candidatus Dormiibacterota bacterium | reverse complement strand
CGCATGGTGTGGGGGACTGGCGATGCTGCGGGGCTGCGCGTGAGCGATACGCCTTCAGGCCGCGTCGGATCACTCATCTGCTGGGAGAACTACATGCCGCTGGCCCGCTTCGCGATCTTCGCGCAGGGCTGCGAGATTTACATCGCGCCGACCTGGGACGAGGGTGGGAATTGGTTGTCGACGATGCGGCACATTGCGCTGGAAGGGCGGTGCTGGGTGCTCGGCAACGGCAGCAGCATGCGGGGCAAGGACATGCCCACCGACTTCCCGGACCGGAAGCGGGCGTTCCCGGACCTCGAGGCGTGGTTCAATCCGGGGGACTCGGTCATCGTGGATCCGAGCGGCACAGTGGTCGCGGGACCGCTGCATGAGAAGCACGGCATCCTTTACGCGGACTGCGACCCGGCGCGCGCGGCGGCCGCAAAACGCACGCTCGACGTCGCGGGGCACTACGGACGGCCGGACATCTTTCACCTCGAGGTGAACCGAGAAGCCAGCGTGCCAGTCGACTTCGCCACCAAGTCCTGACGATCTGGCCATGCAGGTGATGTCATGGCCACGTGGACTTGGGAGTCCACCCGCCAGGACGGTTCTGCGACAGGTCTGCGCTAGCACCCCACGCCAAACGCGCTCTTCATGCACCCGTGGTGATGCCGCCGGCACAACGGCGCCAGGCTCCACGGCTCATCCCGACCTCCATGCGCCCAATGCTTCAGGGATGGCCACCCGTCCACGCCGGCGGCCGGTCACAACCAGGAAACCGGCACGCCCTGTCGCGAGCGATCAAAGCCCTCAGCGCAGAGCCCATCCCGGGCCCTCCCCACCTCCATCGCGTTGGTTGCCCTCCCCCTCAACACACGCACCTGACGCAATTCAAATCCCATCGGGGTCGGCCCTCAACCCTGCCTGTTAATGCGCTGCCTTCGCCCCGTACAGCGCCCCGAACTTCTGGCGCACGTACGCGATCCACGGTTCTGCGGAAACCGGCTTGCCCGTCGCCCTTTCCATCAGCTCATTCGGCGTGAACTTCCGCCCATGCTGATAGACGTTGACCTGCAGCCACTTCAACAGCTGCCCAAACTCGCCCCGCTCGATCTGTCGGTCCAGGTCAGGCATCTCGCCCTGAATCTTCTCCATCAGCTGCGCCGACATCAGGTTGCCCAGCGTGTACCCGGGAAACACCGCGAAATCAACCCACGACCAGTGGATGTCCTGCAGCACCCCAACACTGTCGTTGGGCACCTCGACCCCCAGGTACTCCTTGACCCGCGCGTTCCACGCCTCGGGCAGGTCCCTCACCTTGAGCCTCCCCTCGAGCATCTCGTTCTCGAGCTCAAACCTCATCAGGATGTGCAGGTTGTAGGTGACCTCGTCGGCCTCGACCCGAATGAGCGATGGGTACGACTTGTTGACCGCCCTGAAGAACTCCTCCTCATCCACCCCCTTGAGGGGCTCAGGAAACACGCTCTTCAGCCTTGGGAAGAAGTGGTGCCAGAACGCAGCGCTCCGACCGACCATGTTCTCCCACAACCGCGATTGCGACTCATGCACCCCGGGCGATGCCCCATCCCACAGAGGCGTCCGGTCGAGGCTCTTCGCAATCCCCTGGTAGTACATGGCGTGCCCCGCCTCATGTATCGACCCGAACAAGCACTCATTGAAGAAGTCGCGCGACACCCTGGTGGTGATGCGGACATCCCCCGGCCCGAACGGAATCGTGAACGGATGCGCCGACAGGTCCTGCCGGCCCCTCTCGACGTCGTACCCCAGCTTCGTCACCAGATCGAGGGCGTACTGCACCTGCGCGTCGGGGTCGAATCCCCTGTGCAGCACGCTGTCGTCCACCGCCTCCGCATTGCGCGCCACCTGGGCGACAAGCGGCACGATCGCTTGCTTGAGCTCAGAGAAGATCTCCTCGAGCTGGTCCGTGGTCAACCCCGGCTCCGTGCGATCGAGCAAGGCGTCGTAAGGCCTTTTCTCGTAGCCCAGCGCATCAGCGACCCGCCGATTGAGCTCGACGTTCCGCTCCAGGTAAGGCGCGAACAGGCTGAAGTTCGACTCCTCACGCGCCTTCTGCCACACCGGCCGCGCCGTCGCGCCCGCCCGCGCGATCTCCCCGACCAGCTCGAGCGACAGCTTGCGAGCTTGCTCGTAGTCCCTGCGCGTGACTCGAACCAGGCTCGCCTCGTCGGAATCGAACGGCAACCGGGCCGCGTCGCCCTCGGCCGCATCGAGCAAGGCGCCGACGTCGTCGCCCGTAAACCGGCTATGTCCGATGCGCTCGAGCGTTGTGAGCTGGTCGGCCCTGTTCTCCACGCCACCTGGCGGCATGAACGTCTCCTGGTCCCATGCGAGCACGGCCCCGGCCCGACCGAGGTCGGACACCTCGCCGAGGATCTCCTTCAGTCGCTGCAGCCGATCGGACATTCCACCCCCTTCGGCGAGACACCTGTGGTCTCACCCACCACCTAAGTATTCTCTCCGAGACGGCACCTTAGCCCCGCTAGCTCAGTGGATAGAGCATCTGCCTTCTAAGCAGAGGGTCCGGGGTTCGAATCCCTGGCGGGGCACCAGTCAGGCGGGAGCTCGCGAATCCCGCCAGATGATCGTTTCGTTTTTTCTCTGGCGGAGGAAATCCGGGCAGCGCCCGTCGCCATGTCCGGCTAGTCCCCCGTCCGGATGGCAGATGACCTGTCCGTCGCCGCTGTAGAGATTGCCGAAGATGTCGCAGCACCGAGGCGGCACGTAGTAGACGACCTGCCCCAAGAATTCGTAGCTGGCGAGATAGGCAGGCGGGGTGGCCACAGGTTGCGTCTTCAGATCTTGAATCAGCGCCATGACGGCCGGCGGCACCGTGGGTTGGGCCGCGGGTCCCGTCATGTAGTGGGGTCCGCAAGCCGCAATCGCCACCAGGATCAGTACGAGGCCAACGGGTTTGATGATCTGTAAACGGCCGCCGACACCGCCTCGTAACAAGGAGCCAGTGGTCAGTGGGCGGGACCGAGTCTCGAAGCTATGTCTTCGAGCCCGTCCCGCAAAGCTGTGTCCAGGTCGTATTTAGGAGACCATCCCAGGCCGTGAAGCTTTGAGGGGTCGCCAACGACGTAGCCTTGCGATGGGCGGCGCTCCACGCTGCGCAGCGATATGCGCCCGCCGGCGAGCGCCAGCAACCTGTCGACCACCTCGGACAGCAGGACGGGTTGGCCGCTGCAGATGTTGTAGACGTCGCCGGGAGCAGCGCTTTCAAGCAGGAGCACGCATGCGGCGGCCGCATCGCGCACGTCGAGATAGTCGCGCCATTTGTCAAGGTCTCCAACCTCGAGAACGTGTTCACCGCCTTTCCGCATCGCTTCCGCCAGACGTTTGGAAATGTCGCCGACTGCAGTCGTGCACGAGACCCCCGGCCCGATGAGGTTAAACGGGCGCGCGTATACCATCGGAAAGCCGGCCGCACGCGCCCTCTGGGCCAGCTCGAACTGCGCGAGCTTGCTCAGTCCATACGGGCTTGCAGGTCCAAGCGCGTGATCTTCACGCAGCGGCTCGCGATCACGGCTCGGGGCGTACTCCGCGCTTGAGCCGATCGCCACCAAACTTTTGATGGGCGCACCTTCCAGGGCATCGAGGAGGTGGCTCAGCGCAGTCACGTTGGCCTCCATCAGCGCGGTCGCGTCGCCTGTGCCCCCCAAACCAACCGTGTGCAGCACCAAGGATGGGTTCGAGGCAGCGACCGCCGCGCGGACCTCATCGGGTTTGGTGAGGTCGCACGTCAATCGGTGAACTCCGGCCGCTTCGCTCCCAGGGGCGGGCGCCCTGCGGACGGTTCCGTAAACCTCCTTGCCACTCGCAGCCAGCAACCGCGCCGCATGGCCGCCAAGCTGGCCACCCGCACCAGTGACCAGGACGCGAACGTCAGCGCTCATTTCAGGAAATGGTGGCGGTCCTCGTCGAACCGGACCTGTGCCTCGTTGAAGTCTTCTTGCCGCCCGATGTCGAGCCACCGGCCATCGAATGGATACGCCTTGACGTCCTCGCCGGATGTGAGAAGCAGCCGTACGAGATCGGGCAGGTCGAGGTACTCGCCGTGCTTGATGACATCGCGCACCCTCGGCTCCATCACGTAAATCCCCATGCTGACGACGTAATCGAGAGTCGGTTTCTCCACGTATCTGCTGACGGCGCCGTCCGCCGTCTCAAGAACTCCAAAGTCGATCTTCACCGTCCGCTTGTGGGTTGCGATCGTCATGATCGCGCCGCTGCCTCGGTGGTGTTTGACGAGGTCCGCATAGTCCAGGTCGGTGAGGATGTCGCCGTTCATCACCAGGAAGGTCTCCGTGAGGGTCTCGATATTCGCCAGCGGGCCGGCAGTCCCAAGTGGCGTGGCTTCGTGCGCGTACGAGATTCGAATCCCCAGCTCCGATCCGTCGCCGAAGTAAGTCCTGATGAGAGACGCGAGGTGGCCGACGGCAATGACCGCCTCGTCAAACCCAGCGCGCTTGAGCTGCTTGAGAACGATTTCGAGAATGGGCGTGTCGACGATCGGCATAAGAGGCTTGGGAAGCACCGTGGTGTATGGCGCTAGGCGGCTGCCTTTGCCACCAGCGAGAATCACCGCCTTCATGGCGCACCGCGCATCAGACGAGGTACTTCGCGGGATCGAGGTGGAGCCGTCTTTCTGAGAACCATTCGATGGTG
>DASXNH010000032.1:0-1596 GCA_036495195.1 Candidatus Dormiibacterota bacterium | reverse complement strand
GCGCGCGCGACATTGTGCATCAAGCCAGACCATCGAGATCGCCGTGCGGCCACGCCGCGGCTCGCGGCCGGTGTGCTCGGGCTGTGATAAGCCGGCGCCGGCCTATGATCACCTGAAGCCGCGCCGGTTCGAGTTCGTGCCACTCTGGGGCTGCATGGTGGTGTTGCTCTATTGCATGCGGCGAGTCGATTGCCGGACCTGCGGGGTGAGGGTCGAAGCAGTGCCTTGGGGCATTGGTAAGCACCAGCTGACCAAGGCCTACATGCTATTCCTGGCGCACTGGGCGCGGAAGCTGTCGTGGCAGGAGACCGCGGTGTCGTTCCGCAGTACCTGGGACAAGGTCTGTCAGTCGGTCGAGTATGTCGTGCAGTGGGGGCTCGAGCACCGACAACTGGGCCCGATCGTGGCCATCGGCGTCGACGAGATCCAGTATGCCAAGGGCCACAAATACCTGACGCTGGTCTACCAGATTGAGCAGCAGTGCACGCGCCTGCTGTGGATCGGGCGGGAGCGGACGGTGGCGAGCTTCGAGCAGTTCTTCACCGTGATCGGCGAGGAATTGGCCGGACAGATCGAGTTCGTCTGCTCGGACATGTGGCAGCCTTACCTGACGGTGATCCGCGAACGGTGCAGCCAAGCGATCCACATCCTCGATCGCTTCCATATCGTCGCCAAGATGAATACCGCATTGGACCATGTGCGCGCTGCCGAGGCGCGTCGGCTAGCCCACGACGGCTACCAACCGGTCCTGAAGAAGACCCGCTGGTGTGTGCTCAAGCGCCGCGCCAACTTGACCGAGCATCAACGGTTCCGCCTGCGGGATCTGCTGCGCTACAACCTGCAAACCGTACGCGCCTATCTGCTGAAGGAGGACTTCCAGCAGTTCTGGGACTACGCTTCGCCAAGCTGGGCCGGAAAGTTCTTGGATGAGTGGTGCTGCCAAGTCATGCGCTCCCGCATTGCGCCGATGAAGAAGATCGCCAGGACACTACGCTCGCATCGCGCGCTGATCCTGAACTACTTCCGCGCCAGGAAGCGGCTATCCAGCGGCGTGGTCGAGGGCCTCAACAACAAGGCCAGACTGACCATGCGAAAATCCTACGGCTTCCGAACCTTCCACGTCACGGAAATCGCGCTGTATCATGCACTTGGCAAACTGCCGGAACCTGACGCCGCCCACAGATTCTTCTGACGAGGCAAAGTTTATTCGCCACGAACACAGATTGGCGATATCGTAGGCAGGAGAGACGAAGTTGGCGACGATGTTGATGCCCATCGTCGCGACGATGAACGTGACCGAGCCGATAATTACGACGATCGGATTGCCGATCTTCTCCACAATAAGCACCGGGTCCATGATCGCTTGGCCGAACACTTTCAGCGTGCCTGCCGTCACAATGACGGTGATGATCGAGAACACCAGGAAGTTGACCGGCAGGCCGAGAAAGTTGCCCATCTTCATCGCCGCCTCGTCCTTTCCGAAGCGGGCGAAATCGCCGAAATTCAGTAGCAGCGCGGCGAAATACGCGATGATCAGCATCGCCGCATTTGTCATCACGCCGATCGTCGCGGTCGTGGACGCTGCCGGCGGTCTAA
>DASXNH010000031.1:0-6343 GCA_036495195.1 Candidatus Dormiibacterota bacterium | reverse complement strand
CATTTGACAGGGCTTGCCAACCGTCGAGAGTTCGAGCGCTTCATGGAACGCGAAGTAGCACTTGCCGAGCGTCACGAGCGGCGCCTGACGATGATGATGATCGACCTCGACAACCTGAAGCGAATCAACGATCGTCAGGGCCATCGCGGTGGGGACGCCGCATTGCGGCTCGTGGGTCAGCAGCTTCAGCGCGTCGTGCGCTCATCGGACCTCTGCGCTCGTATCGGCGGAGATGAATTCGCCGTCGCGATGCCCGAGACCGATATGGAGAGAGGTCGCGAGGTTGCCGCTCGCCTTCGAGCCGCGGTGCGCGAGATGAGTCTCGCCGCGAAAACCATTGAGGCGGTCGAGGTCAGCGTCGGGCTTTCGGCGTGGCGGCCAGGCCAAGACTGGCCGGCCGTTTACCAGAACGCGGATACGGATCTCTATGAGGACAAGAAGCTACGCAAGCTTGCGCTGCGCGGCGAACGCGGCGGCGAGCGGACGCCGATGGCGTTGTTTCCTCGGGCGGGGGGCGTCAGACGCCGAGTCGCCGGCTCCTGAGCGTTCAGTAGGACCTAACTGGACTCGCTGACACACCGAGGCGCGGGCCTACTCGACCAGGGCGAGCTCCCGAGCCTTCACAATCGCCTGCAGCTTCGAATGCACGCCAAGCTTGGCGCCAAGGCTGCGGATATGTGTCCTCACGGTGGTGTAGCTGATCCCCAGCTTGCTGGCAATCTCGCGGCTGGCAACGCCCTCGGCCATCAGCCGCAAAACCTCTTTCTCACGCGGCGTCAAGCTCTCGAGCTGGGCGTCCATCGACCGCCGCTTGTTGAGCAAGGCAGCAATCGTTCGAGGAGTGATGAGCGTGCCCCCTCCGGCCACGGTGCGGATGGCATCGACCACCTCCGATGCCGCTCTCGATTTGTGGATGAACGCGCTGGCGCCTGACTCGAGGGCCGCGAACCTCGCGGCGTCGCCGTCCTCGCGTGTGAGGAAGATCAGCTTGGTGTCGGGACGGATCTGACGGATGCCAGCTCCGGCGTCGGCGCCCGTGCCATCAGTCAGGCGAAAGTCGAGGATCACGACGTCAGGACTGAGCTCGGCCGCAAGGCTGATCGCTTCGCCCACGGACCCGACCTTGCCGACCACCGTCATGTCCTCCTGATCGTTCAGCAATGCGCCTAATCCCTCGGCTACCACCTGATGGTCCTCGACTATCAACACCCGGATCACGTTTGGGCTCATAGGGGAGTCGGGATCCAGAATTCCACCTTGGTGCCCTGGCCAGGCTCGCTGCCGATCGTGCACCAGCCACCTGCCAGCAGGGCGCGTTCAGTCAGCGTGAGCAGGCCGAGATGCCCAGGAAGGTGGTTACGTTCGTCGACCACGAATCCGCGCCCGTTGTCCACCACGCTTCCGGCGATGCCACCGCCCTCCGCCTTGACCGTCACCTGTACGCGGGTCGCGCCAGCGTGCTTCTCGACATTGGTTATGGCTTCGCTCACCTGCCTGAAGGCCAGGGACTTGATCTCGTATGGCACGTCATCGGGGAGATCGAGATCCAGATCGGCTTCAATCCCGGTCAGCTGGCGGAGCATCAGAGTTCGGTCGCGGATCGTTTCCTCAAAACCACCGGGGATCTCCAGCGCGGGCGGGCGGACCTCGAAGAGCAGCTTCCGCAATGCGTCCTCGGCCTGCTGGAGGAGGCCCACGGCGTCATCGATGGGAGCGAGCTTGTTTGAGGTGACCCGCTGCAGGTGCAATTCGGCTGCTGTCAGCTTCTGGAGGGCATCGTCATGCAGCTCGCTTGCGAACCGGCGGCGGATCTTGTCAGCGGCCGTTGACGCGTTCTTCAGCAGCAGCTGGCGCGCCGAGTCCACCTTTTGCAGTCGCTCGACCGTCTTCTTCAGATCCGTCTCTGCCTGTCTGAGCTGCCATACGAGGCCGGCCGCCAACCCGGCCTTATGCAGGACCCAGGTGTCCTCGCGTGTGAAGCCTTCGGGGTTTCGCGAATCGTAGGCGGCGACCAGACCAAGGCGGTGATCTCCGGCACGCCACGGGACACTGATGGCGGTGTCAACCCCCAGGGCATCGAGGATGGACAGCGATTCGGCGTCAGCGTCTGCCCGCGCCGCCCGATAGATGATGTCCTTATAAACGACGCGACTTGCGAGGTCGTCGATCTCGGGGTCACAGCGCCCCGGCTTCAGGCGGGCAACGAAAGCGTCGTCGATGCCATGGGCGCCGGGGATCGGGGTCAGGGTCTTGTTTTCGTTGACCTGCCAGAACAGAACCTTCTCGGCTCCGACGAGCTGGGCAACAGTCCCGGTCAGCCGGCGATAAAAGTCGGTGAGGTTTTTGCCCAGCCGAGCGTGCACCGACACGGCCAGCAAAGCTTCAACGGCCAGCTCGTGAGCTCTCTCCAGCCGCTCCGTGCCGCGAGCACGCTCCTCGCTGAGCATGCGCTGGGCTTCGCTGTGGTCGAGCTCCGCGCGGAGGTTGACCAGCGCATCGACCATCTCCTGACGGCGTTCGTGGAGCCGGGCGATCTCGATTGCGGCGGCGAGCTGGTTGGCGAAGAGCGAGAAGCTTCGCCTCTGGAAGGAGTTGATCCCGGCGTCGTTGACGATGCCGATCACTCCGATCGTCCGGCCGCCCGCCTGCAATGTCTGGCTGAAAAACGTGTTGTGGGCCACTTCGCCTTGTCGTGACGGGCGGCTGTGACCGCCCATCGAGGGCGGGGCTGGAGTGGCCTTTTGGATGAACTTGTCGATCTGATCCTCGGTCAGCGCGTCGCTCGGGGCGGCGGCCCGCGTGTACACCTGCTTCCGATCGCCAGTGTCGTCGACGATCGCGATGAAGGCAACCGACGACTTGGTGAGATCCAGGGCAAGCTCCAGCGCTCGCTCCGCCACCTCGTCGAGGTCCCGAAACCGTGCGAGGTCGACCGAAACGAACTGGAAGGCCTCGAACTGCTCCCAGAAATCGGCTTCCAACCGGCTTACGGTTTCCACCAGCAGTTCCCATTGGCGATTGTACCGAACGATTGCAGATGCGCAATAGAACCTGCAGTCTTCCCTGGCGCGACGCCGGTACTCGCCTCGGCGGACGCGTTTTGACTAAGAGGGGAGCCGCCCACTGGCCGCTTCAGCGAGGCTCCCCAAGATCAACACTCGTCGCGAATAGGGAGTCTCAGGATGAGCCAGGAATACATCGAGCTACGCGGCACCGGCGTTGTCGAGCTGAGGCGGGTGGACCGGCTTCTCTCCGAGCTGGCCAGGCCAACCCTCGACGAGGATTCTGTGACGCCCCAGACGAGGGCGGCGATGGTCCAGGTGGGTATCGTCGTGAGCGGTCTGGCCTGCCGCAGGGATCTCATCGAGAGCCTGTGGCGCCGGAAGCGGTCACTGCTCCGGCAGGTTGGCTCACTCGGCGACTGGGGCCCGATGCAGCCCGTCGCGTGATCAAATCAAGACCTTGGCGTACTAGCTGGTCGGGCCGCGTTCTCTAGACACATGGACGCACGAAAAGCACTGCTCATGACAAACGGAATGGTGAGCATGAAGCCGTTCGTGGTCTTTGCAATCAGGGTGATGGGCCCAGGCGCGCGCCGGCTGCAGATGGTCAAGCTGGCTCACGACATGAGCGATCACCGGGCTGCCCCCAGGAGGGCCCACGGCAAGCTTCGAGTCGCCGCCACCGCCCGGCGCCCGCAGCATGTCGCGCCCAGCCAGCGCGCCGCTTAACCGCACGCCCGCCGAGCATGCGCCGGACATCAGCGGCTCGCACGATCTCACAGCTGAATCGGCGCCGCCCTGGCCTGGCGCCAAACCGCCTCGCCATGATGAACCGACGGAGGCGATGGGTACTCCAGTTGTGGGAGGCGTTTGTAATACATATGGACGACTTCGACAGACTCCTCGAGTTTCAACTCCGCCGCCGGCTCGACGCGTTGGCTGCGGCACCAGTTCCCGTTCGCCGAGGGCGATCCGATGCGGTCCGTCCCAGCAAGCGCCAGAAGGGTAATGAGACCAAGCACGTATGCGGCCCGCTCGTCCTCTTCGAGCATTCCTGAACATCCCTTCCTTCCTCTCGCGAGGCCGGGCTTGCAAGGGCCCGGCCTCCAACTTTTCAGGCCTTCTACACTGAGCAGCGAGGCATCGAGCGCCTCGGGCTGACGGTTCGACGTTCGGAGATCTGATCTGTGGCCGCAAAGCGGGTGGTGATCGTCGGAGGCGGCGGAACCGGGGACTATGCCGCGTTTGCCCTGCGCAAGCAGGGTTTCGACGGCGAGGTCCAGATCATCAGCGCCGATCCCCACCGGCCTTACGACCGTCCCTACCTGTCAAAGGAGTTCCTGCGGGGTGAGGTCGAGCTCCCAAAGGTCTTCCTCCACGATGAGGCTGAGTACTCGAAGGAGGGCATCGAGCTCCAACTTGACCGGCGGGTGGTCGGCGGCTCGATGTCGAGCCGCACCCTTGCACTCGAGGGCGGGGGCGAGGCGAGCTTCGACATCCTGGTGCTGGGTCTGGGCGGCACGCCGCGTCGGCTGCCAGGTGCGCCGAATGCCGACAACCTGCTCACGCTGCGGTCCCTCCGAGACAGCCAGGCGATTCGCAAGGCACTCAACGAAAGCTCTCGCGTCATGCTCATAGGTGCGGGCTTCATCGGAGCCGAGGTCGCAGCCTCGGCTCGCCAGCTCGGCAAAGAAGTGCTGATGGTCGAGGCTGCGGAAGTGCCGCTGTCACGAGCGCTCGGCAACGAGGTCGGCAAGGTCTACGCGTCGATCCACAGAGACAGGGGCGTCGACCTGCGGACCGGAACCAAAGTTGAAAAGTGGCACGAGCAAGGCAAGCGCGTTGACGGCGTCACTCTGTCCGACGGTCGGCGCGAGGAGATCGACCTCGTCCTGCTGGCAGTCGGCATCGAGCCCAACCTCGAGATCCCCACGGCGCTGGGATTACCGATGGAGGGAGGCGGGGTAAGCGTCGACGCAGGCCTCAAAGCAGGCGATGGCGTGTATTGCGGCGGAGACATCGCCTTCCATCCGCATCCGGTGTTGGGCCGCGGAATCCGCGTGGAGCATTGGGAGGTCGCCAAGAACCAGGGCCGTGCGATCGGCGCAGCGATCGCAGGCGGGCATACGCCTTACACGAAGCTTCCTTATTTCTGGTCGGATCAGTACGACGTTAGCCTCGAGTACCGGGGCCACGCGTCGGGCGACAGCGATGCTGTCTGGCGTGGTGATCGGACGGGGCTCGCCTTCTCTGTGTTCTATTTCACAAACGGTTTGATCGATGCTGTTCTTTCGATGAACGACAAGAAGACGAACGAGCTGGGGGGCAAGCTGATCGAGAGTCGCAAGGCATTCGACAGAGCGGCTCTGGCCGACACCGCAGTCGACCTGGTGGACCTGATCCCAGCCACCGCCGGCTGACCGTCGTTGCGCCGCATTTCGGTGGTGGGGGTCAGCGGCTCCGGAAAGACGACCCTGGCTCGCGTTCTGGCTGACCGTCTTGGTGCGCCGCTGGTCGAGCTGGACGCGCTGATGCACCAACCGGGATGGGTGCCAAAGCCTGACGAGGAGTTCAAGCGGGAGGTCCTGCAGGCGACCGCTCAAGACACCTGGGTGGTCGACGGCAACTACAGGCAGGTTGTGATCGAGGGGCCCGTCTGGCAGCGAGCCGACACCGTGGTTTGGCTCGACCTGCCGAGGCGGACGATCATGCGCCAGCTGTTCTCGCGCACCCTGCGTCGCGGGCTGACCAGGGAGGTGCTGTGGAATGGGAATCGCGAGCCATTGAGCAACTTGGTGTCGGTGAACCCGGACGACAGCGTGCTGGCCTGGGCGTGGACCACTTACGCGGGACTCAGCGAGCGCTATGCGACGGCGATGACTGACTCGAGGTGGGGTCAGATGAAGTTCGTCAGGTTGCGTTCAAACGCTGAAGCGCACCGCTGGCTGGAGTCGATCAGCCCGCCTGTCTGACTATTCGGACCCGAGCCATGGCATGGCTTCGGCCATCGGTCGCAGCAGGGTCGCCCGCTGCTCTTTGGTGATGAGATTGCCGGCGACCAGGCCCAGGGCTGCCGCGAGTGCTGCCCGTTCGGCTTTGTGGCCGACCTCGCCGTGCTCCGCCTTCCAGGCCACGAGCGCCTCGCCTGATTCTGTCAGCCCGAACAGCGAGCTCCGCACGAGATCCCAGGCGGGCCCGCGGTCTGCTTGCTCGATGGCGTGGGTGGCCGCCTTTTCCGCGTCGTGGAAGGCCTGCAGCCCTTTGGTGCGAACGTGCTCGTCCCAACCATTGGCCACCCTTTCGACTCCGGCGGGGGACAGCACGCGGATGTCGTCCATGAG
>DASXNH010000030.1:0-23651 GCA_036495195.1 Candidatus Dormiibacterota bacterium | reverse complement strand
GACCAGCGCGAAGTCTCCCTGCCGGCGCGAGACCTCGCCGAAGGCCCAGCCCTGGCCCGGCGCCGGGTTGCGCAGCCAGACCTCGGTCAGCATCTCGTTGGCCTCGATCGCGGTGCTGAAGTAGCCGGAGAAGAAGCCTTCAGCAGCCACCGTCCGGCTGCCCCCGGCACTGCGCAACGTGGCCTTGCCATCGAGCGCCAGCCAGACCGCCGGCAGCTCGGCCGCCGGGTCGGCGTGGGCGATGCTGCCGACCACCGTGCCGCGACGCCGGATCGGCTCGTGGGCCACGTGCCGCAGCGCCTCCACCAGCAGCGGGTTGGCGGTGGCGGCTTCGGCTGAGTGTTCCACCCCGAACTGGCGCGCCGTCGCCCCGATCGTCATGCCTCCGTCCTCCTGACGGATCTGGTCGAGTCCGCCCACCCGGTTGATGTCGATGAGCTGTCCGGGCGCGGCCAGCCTCAGGCTCAGCAGCGGCACCAGGCTCTGGCCGCCCGCCAGGATCTTGCCCGTCTCCGCGTGCTCGTCCAGCAGGCTCAGCGCCTCACCCAGCTCACCCGGCGCGAAATATTCGAACGGCGGTGGTTTCAAATGTTCCTCCCTTGACCCGACTCGCAGCATGCCTCAGACAGGCATGCGCACGCACCTCATGACCTACCTCGCCCGCAGAAGGGGGCTGCCAGACCCCTGGTATACTTCGACAGAAATCGAACCGACGCGCAATAGGTACTACGTATTTCCTTTGCTGTCAAGCAGTTCGGCGGCCTCGGCACCGCGGCCGGTATGCAGATGCAGCGCCAAGAACCGCCGATGACTGCCCTCCGCCTCGAGATGAGCTTCAGCCCCGGAAGTCCATCGGATGCCGCGGACTTCTCGCGAGAAGCCGAAGAACTCGGATATTCGCGGGTTGGCGTCTGGGACTCCCCCGCGCTGTTCAGAGAGCCATGGGTGACGCTCGCGGCGATCGCCTCGAAGACCAGCCGGATCAACATCGGCACCAGCGTCACGAATCCGCTGACCAGGCACCCCGTCGTCACCGCGGCGGCAGCCGCCACCTTGAGCGAGCTGGCTCCCGGCAGGGTCTATCTGGGAATCGGGTCTGGCGACAGCGGGGTCTACAACCTGGGCCACACCGCGTCCCCGATCGACCGGCTCCGCGAGTACATCGTGACCCTGAAGTCGCTGTTCACGCATGGGACGGCCGAGCACGAAGGGCGGCCTGTATTTCTTTCCTGGAAGCCTCGCCCGGTGCCGATCTACCTGTCGGCTCACGGCTCGAGATCCATCCGGCTTGCGGGCGAGGTCGCGGACGGCGTGATCATGGGTTTGGGCACCAGCCCTGAGGTGATCCGCGAATGCCTGCAGCTCCTCGCGCAAGGCGCGAGCGCGGCCGGCCGCGACGTCACCGAGATAGACGTCTGGTGGGTGACCTGGGGTATCCACCTGGATTCCCGTCCGGGGGCGGCCATGCGAGACAACGCCTGGCGGATCGGCATCCCGACGCACAACCTCGGCCGCTCCACCTTGAAGGGAAAGCTCGTTCCGGAGCAGCACGAGGCTGCCGTCAAGGAGCTGGCGGCGTCGTGGAAGGTCGCCACCTACGGCCCCACCTCCGCCGATGAGAAGAACGACTACACCGATCTGGCCGATCGACTTGGAGCGAAGCAGTACCTGCTGGATCGCTTCTTGATCGCGGGCACTCCCGACGAGGTGGAGGCCAGACTTCGCGTGGCGGTCGAGAATGGAGCCAATCAGTTCGTCGACATGGCCACCAGCGGAGAGTCGGCCTACCTCCGCCGAAATGCGGAATTCGTCGCCTCGAGATTTGCCGGCTGATCGCCGAGAGACCGTGAGGAGGACCGTATGAGCTACAGGACGATTCTGTACGAGGTCGACGACAGGGTTGCGACTGTCACCCTCAACCGGCCCGACAAGATGAATGCGATGAGCCAGGAGCTGATCGGCGAACTCGAAGACGCGATACGAGCAGCGGATGAGGATCCCGACGTCCGTGTCGTCGTCCTGACCGGCGCCGGCGGCAAGGCCTTTTCCGCCGGCTACGACATCAGCGGCGTCGACGGCTCGATGAGCACCGTCGAGGAATGGTCTCAACGCATGCACCGGGACTACACGTTTTCGACCGCGGTTTGGAAATGCAGCAAGCCGGTGATCGCAATGATCGACGGGTACTGCCTGGCCGGCGGGCTCGAGCTGGCTCAGATGTGCGACATCCGCTACTGCTCGAGCGATTCGACGTTCGGCGTCGTCGAGACAAGATTCTCGACCGGGATCGTCTCGCTTGCCATGCCGTGGATTGTCGGCGCGCGGTGTCGCGAGCTCATCTACACGGGCGATCTCTTCGCCGCCGCGGAAGCTCTGCGGATAGGCCTGGTCAATCGTGTGTTTCCAGCGTCGGACCTTCGACAGGAGACGCTGAAGATCGCGAAACGAATGTCACGCGTCGCCTTGGCGGCGTTGCAGTGGAACAAGCGCGCCATCAACAACACCTATGCCGCGATGGGCTTCCACACCGCGATGCAGTACGGCGTCGTGGCGGCCAGCATTCTCGACGCGACCCAGACTCCCGAATACCAGGCCTGGGAGGAGATCAGGCGAAGCCAAGGCCTCGCCGAGGCCAACCGGTGGCGCCGGGACCTGTTCGCGCCTTACGAGTAGTGGCCGGAGTCAGGCTTCGAGGTGACGACCGGAATCAGCAGCGCGTCGAGCACCTGGATTCCCTGGCCCCGTTCGAGCACAGCGATCGGGTTCAGGTCGAGGCTTTCGATGTGGTCGCCGTACAGCGATCCGATGTGCGAGAGAAGGACCAGGAGATCGAGCAGCGCGTCGGCGTCGGCGGCGGGCGCGCCACGGTAGCCACGCAGGCGAGCTGGGAGGCGCGTCTGTCCAACCAGCGCCGCCGCTCTTTCCCGGTCAAACGGCGCTAGCGCGAGCGCGGAGTCTCGGATCAGCTCGGTCAGGACGCCGCCTGACCCGACCAGCACCGCGGTGCCGAGGGGCGCCTGGCGGCTCAGGCCCGCGATCACCTCGATGCCGCCAACAACCATCTTCTCAACCAGGATCCCGTTGATGCGGGCATCTGGCACGTGCCGCCCGACGTTCGAGAGGATCTCGTCGAAACCTGACGCCACCGCGGCGGCGGTGCCGACGTCCAGCTTCACGCCGCCAACATCGGACTTGTGCGGCACGTCCGGCGACTCGATTTTGAGGACCACCGGGTATCCGAGCTTCTCGGCCACGGCGATCGCCTCGCCGGCCGTGGTCGCCAAGACTTCAGCTGTCTGTGGAACACCATGTGAGGCCAGGAACTGCTTGCTCTCCCGCTCGCTGAAAGGTTCCCCACTCTGCATTCGACGCAGCCACTTCGGATCGGGAGATCCTGTCAAGGGCTGTGCATCGCTCTGAGAATGGTTGCGAAGGTGGGCCGCGTAGTCCATGACCCTGCTGATCGCGGCAAGGCTGGGGCGCAGCCCATGCAGGACGGCGACACCCGCTGCCTCCAGGGGGGCGGTGACGCCCGGGTGGATTCCGCCTGAGGCGCCGCTGAAAGCAACCACCGGCTTCCCCAGGCTGGGCGCCACGCTCGCGACTCCATCCGCGACCGTCCGGTAGATCGCGGCTGAGCCCTGGCTCAGTCCGATGGGATAGTCGTGTGCGAAGGCCAGCATGCCGATGTTCGGATCAGACCCAAAGATCTCCACGCATTCCCGGTAGGCCTGCGGATCGAACATGACAGACCCGAGATCGAGAGGATTCTGGGCGGCCGCAAAAGCGGGCAATCTCGCGGTGAGGCGGTCGACGGTCGTGCCGTCCAGGTCCGCCAGAGCCAGGCCAAATCGCTCGGCCACGTCACAGATGAGGCTGTTTTCGCCGCCGCTCACGTTCAGGAACCCCACGCGTCCTCTAGCGGGCATCGAGGTGAGGTTCGTGAGCAAGACCAGGGTCTCGATCAGCTCATCGACATCCTCGACCGCGATGACACCGTGCCGGCGGAAGAAGTCCGCGTACACGGCTTCCGAGCCGGCCAGCGACCCCGTGTGAGACGCCACAGCGGCTCGCCCCCGTTCTGAGCGGCCGACCTTCAGCACCACCACCTGCTTGCCGGCCTGACGAGCGGCGGCGGCGGCCTCGGCGAATCGCCGCGGCTGGCGGATCGACTCCACGTAGCACCCGATCACCTTTGTGTGCTCGTCCTGGGCGAAGAAGTCGAGGTAGTCGGCGATGTCAACCGACACCTCATTACCTGACGAGACGAGGTAGCTGAAACGCAGCCTGGCGACGCTGTTGAGAAGGATGCACACCGAGCCGGACTGACAGATGATGGCGAGCTCGCCCTCCGGCGTCGGCGGTAGCGGCGCCGCATACATGCCCGTTCGGGCACGCACGTTGACGATGCCGATGCAGTTGGGGCCGCACACCCTCATCCCGGTGTCTTCGCACAGTTTCTGCAGAGCAAGCTGCCGATCGTGGCCGCCAGCCTCCGCGAACCCGCTGGCGTAGACCACAGCGGCGCGCACGCCCGCTGCCGCGCAATCCGCCAGGGCCGCCAGGACCTTGTCGGCAGGCAGCGCGATGACGGCGCAGTCCACTGGCTCGGGCACCCCGGCCAGGCTCTTGTGGCACCGAATTCCGAGCACCTCATCGGCGCTGGGATGGATCGGGTAGATCGGTCCCTTGAAGCCAAAGTCAGCGAGGTTGCGAACGGCTTTGAAGCCGAACGATTCCGGTCGCGGCGACGCCCCGACCACGGCCACAGAACGGGGCCGCATCAAGGCATCAAGATCGTGCGGCACGGACTCCCCCACGTCGCAAGGCGGTTGTCACCACCGTTCGGATCGAGTCTGGCGCGGCTGGATATTCATGCACAACGGGTGACTGCGACTGAGCATCACCGTCCTTCACAAAGTCCTGATTCACGATGACTTCGACTGTCCCCCAACGCGGGCTTGACTCCCTTGTCCGGCGGTTGTATGGTTCGAATCCCATCGAACTGCCAGGGTACCGTAGTTGGGGGTAACCGATCCAAATTGTCGTTGAAATTTACGGCTCGGACCCTGACCGGCGCCGGTCGGAATACCGAGCTTCGCAACCAGCGGATCCCCTTCGGATCGTCAGACTAACAAGGACCTCAAACCGCATTGTCTCTGCTCACCGCGACCCCTAGAGGTGCTCCAAATTCCGTCGTCCGTGAGCGGCTCGATTACGCCACCGTGGTCCGCCAGCTACAGCTCTATGGAGTCTGGGTGGGCCTCGTGGTACTGGTCGCCATCGGCCTGACCGCACATGACTTCACGTCTGCGGGAAATATTCAGAACCTGCTGCGAGCAGTGGCCATCATCGGTATCGCGGCCCTTGGACAGACGTTTGTCATCGCGAGCCGCGGTATCGACCTGTCCGTCGGCCAGCTGATGGGGTTGGTTTCGGTTCTCGCCGTCGGGTTCATGCACGGCGATGCGTCGTTGATCATCCCGGTCGTCTGCGTGACCCTTGCACTTGGGGTCGCCGTCGGGATCTTCAACGGCGTTGCGATCGTGACCACCGGCATCCATCCGATGATCCTCACGTTCGGGATGCTCTCGGCGCTCAAGGGCATCATCTTCCTCTACACCGATCGCACCAGAGGATCGGTGCCGCCAGTCTTTCGCCAGCTCGACCTGGGCCAGCTGGGCCCACTTCCCTGGTCGGTCGTGATCCTGGGCGTCGGGGCCGTCGTCTGCTGGTTCGTCTTTACTCACACGACCTTCGGTCGCTACGTCATCGCGGTCGGCAGCAACGAGCCCAACGCACGCAAAGCCGGGATCTCGGTCGGTCGCATCAGGGTCGCCGTCTATGCCATCTCAGGGCTCAGCGGCGCGGTGGCGGGACTCATCCTGGCCGCCCGGCTCGGCACCGGCTTTCCTCTGGCCGGCCAGGGGCTGGAGCTGTCCGCGATCGTCGCGGTCGTCCTGGGCGGCACGTCATTCGCTGGAGGGCGGGGCAGGATGCTCGGCACTGTCGGCGGCGCGCTGCTCCTGGTGCTGCTCAGCAACATCCTCAACCTGAAGCAGGTCGCGCCCTACGTCCAGGACGTGATCACCGGCATGATCGTCCTCGCGGCGATCACGCTCTACACCGCGCGGAGGGCGCGATGAGCACCGCTGCCGGGCCCTCGCGCGGACTTCCGGACATCCGCGCGCTCCTCGCCCACCCCGCCGTCGTCGACAACGGGCGCAGGTTCGGCATCTGGTTCGCCCTCTTGGCGCTGATGGTGGTCGGAGGCTCCCTATCCCCCGCCTTCCTCACCCCCACCTATCTCCTGACCATCGTCGCCCAGGCCAGCATCGTCGGCGTCGCCGCGATCGGGGTGACCATGGTGATGATCACGGGCCGCATCGATGTCTCGGTCGCCGGGGTGATCACGCTGACGGGATTCATCGCGGTCGGGATCATGCACGGGAACGACAAGAACATCGTGCCGGCCGTCGCCGCCGTGGTCGCGGTGGGCCTGGCGGTCGGCCTGATCAACGGATACCTGATCGCCTTCTGGGGAGTGGAGTCGTTCATCGTCACGCTCGCCATGGGGGCGACGCTGATCGGCGTCGCGGAGCTCTACACGGGCGGATTCACCTTTGGTGACCCTGCGCCCGCATTTGTCAACTTCTTCGCGTGGCGACCCGGCGGCATCCCGACGCTGGCCCTGCTCTTTGCGACCGTCGCCGGCATCGGCCTGCTGCTGGTCCGGCGAACGACCTTCGGGCAACGACTCTTCCTGATCGGCGGCAACTACCGCTCCGCCTACCTGTCCGGAGTTCCGATCAGGCGAACGATCGTGCTGGCCTACGCCGCCGCGGGCGTTTGCGCGGCGATCGGCAGCCTCGCTCTGATCGGATTCGCCGGCGTTCCATCGGGATTCACCGGATTGGGTCTCGAGTTTCAAGTGCTCGCGGCGGTCGTCCTCGGAGGCACCACGTTCGAGGGTGGTCGCGGAGGCATTGCGGGGACGGTCGCCGGCGTTCTGACGCTTGCGGTGGCCTCAACCCTGGTGATCATCCTCGGTTTTCCATTCGCGGCACAGCAGGTTGTGACCGGGGCAATCATCGTCGCCGTGGGGTGTGCATATGCCGCCTCGCTCAGAAAGGAGGAATGAAGGGACGCCTGAGACGCCTGGCATTTCGCTCGCAGCGCATCGCTATATCCACGTTCATTTGAAGGAGGGAAACATTTCTGTGCATAGTCGTTTCACTGCGTTGGTCGTAGGGCTTTTGCTCGGAGCGGTCGCATGCGGCAGCTCCAACACCGGCTCGACCGGGCCCGGCACCACCGTCGATCCCGCCAAGGTTTATGCAGACTGCCAATCGCCCGACACGGCAAAGGCAACGGCGCTGGTCGACACCTCGAAGTTCAAGAAGGCGCCGCCATGGAAGATCGGGCTCGCCGCGGGATATCTTTCGAACGATGGATGGATCGCGTACTTCATCCAGGAAATCAAGTACCACGCTTCGACCAATCCCAACATTTCGAAGGTCATCGTCACCGACGCCAAGTTCAACGCCTCGAAGCAGATCAGCGACATTGAAGACCTGATCACGCAGGGCGTCTCGGCGATCATCTACTACCCGGTCGACCAAACCGCCCTCAAGACCGTGATCGACAAGGCCAACGCAGCCGGCATCGCCACGATCGAGAGTGCGGTCGGCTTCACCGACATGGGTACGTCGAGTGTGGATATCGACTACTACACCCTGCCGGTCCTCTCCGACGTCCACCTGATGCAGTCGCTCAAAGGCCAGGGCAAGATCATTCAGGTCCTTCCCACGGCCGGGACGGTGGCGGAGCAGAGGGAGAAGGACGCGCTCCAGTGCGTGCTTTCGCACTATCCGAACGTGCAGCTGCTTGCAGCCGAGCACGGAAACTTCAATACTCCTGACGCCAAGAAGGTCGCCCAGGCGTTGCTCCAGCGCTTTCCGCAGATCGACGGAATAGCGTCAGTCTGGGGCGAGCAGGACCTCGGAATCGCTTCCGCCTTCCTGGCTGCGGACCGGCTGAAGAACGTCACATTCGCGCCGGCCAACGAGCCGAACGGCTGGCTGAAGTGGCTCATCGACCACCCCGACAAGAACAACGGCATTGTCACCGGGCCCGTGACGCTTGGCGGCCTTGCGGTCCAGCAGACGGTGAAGATCCTCAACGGCGAGCAGATCTCGAAGGGTGTCTTCCAGGACAGCAAATACATCGAGCCGGGGCAGATCAGCAGCATCTACAACGCGGGTAAATCTGACAGCTATTACTTCAACGACATGCCTGCCAACTGGCAGCCATAAACAGCAGCAAAAACCCAATGGAAGAAGCGGCCCACGACGACCAGATTGAGGCGTCTGGGCCGCCATTCCTGAGGGTCATCGGCGTCCGTAAGTCGTTCGACGGCGTGCACGCGTTGCACGGCGTTGACCTCGACTGCCTCGAGGGCGAGGTTCATGCCCTGGTGGGCGAGAACGGCGCAGGGAAATCGACGCTGATTCACGTCATGACGGGCGTTCACCGGCCCGATTCCGGATCGATCTTGATCCGAGGAGCTGAACGCCACTTTCGCCAACCGTCGGAGGCTGAGCAGGCCGGAATCTCTGCCGTCTATCAAGAGCTCAGCCTCATCGACGACCTGGACGTGGCCGAGAACATCCTGCTCCACCGCGAGCCGCGACGTTGGGGGCCGTTGCTGAATCGGAATCGGCTTTATGACGATTGCCGAGCCCTGCTGAAAGACCTGGAAATCGACGTTGACGTCAGGGCCCCGGTGCGGTCGCTGTCGATTGCGCGCAGACAGCTGGTGGAGCTCGCGCGCGCGCTCTCGAGATCGTCGTCCCTGGTCATCATGGACGAGCCCACAGCCTCACTGACGATTGCCGAGCAGGAGCATCTGTTCACGCTCCTGGAGCGTCTCCGGAAGCGGCGTATCGCCGTCCTCTACGTCTCGCACCGGCTGGAGGAGATCTTCAGGATCGCCGACCGGGTGACGGTGCTGCGTGACGGCGCGAAGGTCCGCACCATGCGAGTGTCGGACACGTCCAAGGCGGAGCTCGTCGAGCTCATGGTGGGCCGCTCGCTGGTGCACGAGCTGTATCCGCAACGCAAACCGTTACCGGCTCCCAGCCCCGGCGCGAAACCGGCGCTGGAGGTCGTTTCGATGAATTCCCCCGGCCGGCTTCAGGACGTTTCGCTGAAAGTGTGGCCGGGCGAGATCGTCGGGCTTGCGGGCCTGATCGGCTCGGGCAGGTCCTCCCTGCTGCATTCGATTTTCGGGGCGGATCGCGACAGCCGCGGCTCGGTCCTGATCGCGGGGCGCGAAATTCGAGTCAAGTCCCCGAGGCAGGCGATCGCGGCCGGAATGGCGATGATTTGCGAGGATCGCAAGCTCGAAGGCCTCGCGATCAATCTCACCAATTTCGCGAACATCTCTGTCACATTCCTCAACAGCCGCCTGGGGATATTCCACGTGGGAAAAGCTCGCTCGCGGGCACGCGAGGCGGCGTCCCGAGTTGCGCTCAAGGCCCGCCTGGTCGACCCTACCCGACTGCTCTCAGGCGGCAACCAGCAGAAGGTCGTGCTGGCGAAGTGGATCGCCACCAAGCCTTCAGTCCTGCTCTGTGACGAGCCGACGCGGGGCATCGATGTCGGAGCCAAGGCCGAGATCTATCGCTTCCTTCGTGGCCTCGCGGATGAAGGGGTCGCGGTCCTGTTCGCAAGCTCGGACCTGCCCGAGGTCCTTGGCCTCGCCGACCGCATCCTGGTCATGTCCGAGGGCTGTCTGGCCGGCGAGTTCCCCGACGCGCAGACGGCGACCGAGGACCAGATCATGTTCGCCGCAGCCGGAGTCGAGGAGTCGGATCGGAAATCCGAGCCCGCTTGAAGCGGGGCCTGCCTCCTCGCTCCCTGGCCTCAGACGGCCGCCAGCAGACGAATCGGGATGCCGGTCGCACCCTCGAAGCGAGGGGCGAGGCAGAAGCAGCAGAAGTCGTACACCCGCTGCTCGGAGATTTCGCTCAGCTTGGCGTTCTCGAGGATGTAGACACCGGAGTTCGCGAGCAGGTGCTGGTGGACGGGGTAATCCATCTTCGCCGCGTCGAGCGGCATGACCTCGAGCACCATCGTGTCCGAGCCGACCGCTACGACCTGCTGCCTGGCCAGCCAATCCGCTGCCTCCACCCCGGGCCCCGGCGCGGGACCGATGTACCGAGCGTTGTCAGTCATGTAGTACCGCTCCCAGCCGGTTCGGATCAGCACCAGCGCTCCCGGCTGAAGGGTGACGCCCTCCCACTCAAGCGTCTGCTTGATGTCCGCCTCGGTGATCTCCTCGCCCGGGTTCAGCTCGCGGCCACGAAAAGCTGCCACGTCGATCAGAACGCCTCGCGTGATGATCGGCGGCAGCTTCTCGATTCCGAGTTTCATCAAACCGAAGTTGCCGGCCACTTCCAGAACCGGCATCCGGTTGAACATCAAATCGCCCGAACAGCAGTGCCCGAGCGAGTCGATATGCGTGCCGGTGTGGAGGTCAAGCTCAGCCCTTTCATCGGCAAAGCCGACGCCGTTGGTCGCGCCCATTTTGGCGAAGGCATGCCGGCTGACGAGTGGATGCGACCACATGCAAAGGCTGTACGGAGATTGAACGGCCAGGCGGGGAGAACGTGGAGAAGTCAGCAGCGTAAGGTCGAAAAACCGCGCCGCTTTTACTTGCTGAAGCGCACGCATCATCACGCCCGCATCAATCAGATTGGCGGCACCAATTTCGTCATCTGGACCCCACGGACTGAGCGGCACTTCTTTTTGTTTCATGGCGGCAACACTAACGCAGAACTGCGTCAGGACGAGATTCTGTTTCAAATTTCGCGTCGCATACGCGAGGAAGTATTTGCATTCGCTGTCGCGTTACGCGCGGTCCCACTCGCTCGCATGAAACGCAAGGGTTTGATCGCCACATTGATCGCTCATTCGAAACGGAATTGCGATCGTGACACTCACGTTTGCAGCACGCCATCGGCAAAGAAAAAGGAGTAGGAACCAGTGCTCAGTTTTGGCGTTTGCTTCATCCCCCTACCACCAGTTCGCGAAGTGGTCGAGATGACCGAGCTCGCCGAGGATTGCGGTTTTGACTACGCGTGGCTGTTCGACTCTCCGGTCATCTGGCAGGAGATCTACTCCATCCTCGGGGTGATGGCGGCCAGCACGACGACCATCAAGATGGGCCCCTGCGTGACCAACCCGGCCACCCGCGACCTGACCGTCACGGCGAGCGCGCTGGCGACGCTGAACGAGATCTCCGGCGGACGCATCCACTGCGGGATCGGGCGCGGAGACAGCGCGCGCCGCGTGGCCGGAAAGAATCCTGTCACCGTGGCGGAGCTCGAGCACTCGATCGAAGCGATCCGGGCGCTCACCTCCGGCCAGGAGATCGTTCATGACGGCGTGCCGGCGCAGCTCAAATGGACTCAGGGCCCGCCCACGCCCATCTGGGTCTCCGCCTATGGCCCGAAAGTGCTCGAGGCCGCTGGGAGGATTGCGGACGGCGTCATCCTGCAGCCGGCGGACCTGGAGGTGATGGAGTGGTCGATGGGCCACGTCTTCGCGGGCGCGAAGGCGGCCGGGCGCAGCCGGGAGGACATCCAGGTGATGTGCGCGTCCGCCGCGTGCGTGACGGACGACATGGCGTACGCGCATAAGCAGCTCCGCTGGTGGCCCGCGATGCTGTCCAACCACGCCAAGTCGGTGGTATCCCGCTACCCGGCCTCCGAGGTGCCCTCGGTATTCCTCGAATACATCCCTGCTGGTGAGAGCTACGACTACCAGGCTCACGGCCACAAGGACGCCACCCACAACGCCTTCGTCACCGACGAGATCATCGAGCGGTTCTCGCTGGTGGGGCCGCCCGAGAAATGCATCGCGAAGCTGCGCCAGCTCGAGGCTCTGGGCGTGCACCAGTTCAACATCTTCACGAACGGCTGGGATGAAGCTGAAGGGCTCATCCGCACGTTCGGGAAGGACATCATCCCCGCCTTCAGACCATGACCGTCGCGCTGCATGCACAGGCTTGACTGGCGATGACCTGCCAATATATGGTTCGAATTCCATCGAACTATATTGCCTCTGCCTTGAGCTGTCTGAGGAAGACGATTCCATGTACTTGAAGTCAGGGGCGGAGGCCGGCAACGCCCCATCGATGCGAACAGCGTCGATGGGAGGTGCACGCTGAAGTTCCCTCCATTCGCTTACTGCAGGCCCTCCACCCTCGCCGAGGCGATCGCGGTACTCGCCTCCGATCCGGATTCGCGCGCCCTCGCCGGTGGGCAGAGCCTGCTGCCGCTCCTCGCCATGCGGTTGACGGCGCCGTCGGTGCTGGTGGATCTGGCGGACCTGTCCGACCTGTCCGGCATCGAGGTCCGCGCGGGTGTGGTGCGAATCGGGGCCATGACCACGCAGGCGGAGTGCGCGAGCTCGCCGATCATCAGAGCGCAGCTTCCCCTCATGCATGAAGCTCTCTCGTTTGTCGCGCATCCGGTGGTCAGGAACAGGGGCACCATCGGCGGAAGCCTCGCCCACGGCGACCCGGCCGCCGAGATGCCCGTCGTCATGGTCGCCCTCGGCGCCACGATTCGAGCGACAGGACCGGCGGGAGAACGGAGCATCCCCGCAGCCGAGTTCTTCATCGGTCCGTTGACGACGGCGCTGGCTCCTGGAGAGGTCCTCACCCACGTCGACATTCCGGTGCAGCGCGGCACCTGGGCGTTCGAGGAAGTGTCCCGCCGGCATGGCGATTTCGCCCTGGTGATGGCCGCCGTGGGGCTGGACATACAGTCGGGCAAGATCGATTGGGCGCGGGTGTTGCTCGGCGCGGTTTCCGACCGGCCCGTGCGCGCCCACGACGCCGAGGCGGCGCTGGCCGGCCGACCCATCGACGCGGCCACGGCACGAACCGCGGGCGACGCGGCGTCAAAAGGCCTGAACCCGAGCTCTGACATCCATGCCAGCGGCCAGTACCGCCGCCAGGTGGCCGGAGTCCTGGTGCGCAGGGCAATCCTCAGAGCCGCAGGCGGTACGAAGTGAACGGCACGAGGATCGCGGCGACCCGACTTCCAGTCCGATGCGAGCTCAACGGACGCCCTCAGGAACGAGACGTGGACGTTCGCATCACGCTGGCCGACTGGCTGCGCGACGAGCTCCAGCTCACCGGCACGAAGCTTGGATGCGAGCACGGAGTGTGCGGCGCGTGCACGGTGCTCGTCGACGGCAAGGCGGTCCGCTCGTGCCTGATGCTCGCCGTCCAGGCCGGGGGGAGGTCGATTCTCACGGTCGAGGGCCTGAGCGCGCAGTCGAGCCTGAACCCATTGCAATCCGCCTTCCAGAAGCACCACGCGCTGCAATGCGGTTTCTGCACGGCAGGGTTCCTCATGACGTGCACCGCGTTCCTGAATGACAACCCGCATCCAACCAAGGTCGAGATCCGCGAAGCGATCTCCGGGAACCTGTGCCGCTGCACCGGATACCAGACGATCATCGAAGCGGTCGCCGATGTGGCTGGACACGCGGAGGCGCGACAGCAGTGACCGACGTGCTTCCGCTCATCACACCCCGCCTCATCGGCACCAGCGTGCTGCGCAGCGAAGATCCGCGCCTGTTGACCGGCAACGGCGAATTTGTCGCCGACATCTTCCTGCCGCGAATGCTGCACGCGTGTGTTCTCAGGAGCCCTCACGCACGAGCCATGATCAAATCGATCGACACCTCCGCCGCCGCCTCGATGCCGGGCGTCCACCTGGTCTGGACCGGCGCGGACACCTCGCCTCGCTGCACCGGCATCGCGGCCGGCCTCGACATCGAGGGGTTCAAAGGAACGGTTCAACCTGTCCTCGCCACCACGACCGTTCGCTACGTCGGGGAGGGGATCGCGGTCGTTGTCGCAGACTCGCGGCACATCGCGGAGGATGCCTGCGACCTGATCCAGGTCGATTACGAGCCACTGCCCGCGGTCGTCGACGCGGAGGCTGCGCTGGCCGGCGGTCCGATCGCCAATGACACGCTGGCGGATAACGTGATTCTCGAGCGAGCCCACACCGTGGGCGACCTGGATTTGGCATTCGCGACAGCCGCGGTCACAGTCGCCGGCAGATTCGTCAACAACCGGTACGCTGCCGCACCGATCGAATGTCGAGGTTCGATCGCCCGCTACGAGTGGACGAGCAACCAGCTGACGCTCTGGACGGCCACCCAGGTGCCGCACTTCATCCGCTCGACGATTGCGAAGTCGATGCGTTTTCCCGAGCACAACCTGGAGGTGATCGCCCCCGACGTGGGCGGCGGATTCGGTCAGAAGGCGAACCTGTTCGCGGAGGAGCTGCTCGTGTGCCTGCTCAGCCTCGAGCTCAAACGGCCGGTGAAATGGATTGAGGATCGGCGCGAGAACCTGATGACGGCGACGCACGCCAAGCAGCAGATCAACGACATGGCGCTGGCTTTTGACGCGGATGGACGCCTGCTTGCGCTTCGCGACCGCGTCGATGGTGACGGCGGCGCTTACAACACCTACCCGTGGACGCACCTGATCGAGGCCATGGCGGGCACGAGCTCGATCACCAGCGTCTACAAGGTGCCGGCGCTCCACACCCACTTCGCCGCCATCGTCACCAACAAGTGCCCGGTCGGGGCATACCGCGGTATCGGCTGCACGGCTCCGCAGATCGCTCGCGAAGCCCTGTTCGACCGCGCCGGACGCGAGCTGGGCCTGTCCCCGTTCGAGATCCGGCGCCGCAACGTGGTGCAGCCGGGGGACTTCCCGTATACGGCGGCGACCGGGCTCGTCCATCACGAGGGCAGCTTCCTGGAGACCGTCGACACCCTCGAGAAGGTGGTCGGCTATGAAGCCTTCCTCGATCGGCAGAAGAAGGCGCGCGCAGCCGGCGTCTACCTCGGCCTCGGCGTAAGCCTCTTCAGCGAGGTCAGCGGCATTGGCACCGCGGCCGCCTACGCCGTGGGCTTTCCGGTCAGCACGCACGACACCTCGACCGTGCGCATCGAGCCGACGGGAAAGGTCGTCGTGACGACGTCGATCACCAGTCAGGGCCAGGGACAGCACACCTCACTGGCCCAGGTGACGGCCGATGCGCTTGGCGTGCGCATGGAGGACGTCGTGGTGCGCTCGGGAAGCACCAGCCAGACGTACGGCCACGGCACCTGGGGAGGCCGGGGGGCGGTGATCGGGGCCGGATCCATCATGCGTGCGGTTCAGGTGCTGCGCGAGAAGATCCTCGACTTCGCCTCGGACATGCTCGAGGCCGCCTCCGAAGATTTGCTGATCGAGAACGGCCAGATCCTCGTGGCGGGCTCTCCCGACCGGTCGGTTCCGTTGGCGCGAATCACGGAGGAGATCTACTTCCCTGCCAAAGCTCACAAGCCCGGTTTCGACCCGACCCTGGAGGTGACCGCCGCCTACGATCCGGCCGGCGTCGTTCTCTCGAGCGGAGGCCATGCGGCCATCGTCGAGGTCGACTCCGAGACCGGCCTGATCAAGCTCGAGAAGTTCTTCGCCGTCGAGGACTGCGGCCTGGTGATCAACCCGATGATCGTCGAGGGCCAGATTCGTGGTGGCGTGGCTCAGGCGATCGGCGCCGCGGTTCTGGAGGACCTCATCTATGACGAGAACGGGCAGCTCCTGACCACGACCTTCATGGACTACCTCCTCCCCACCTCGATGGAGGTACCTGACGTGGACGTCACCCACATCGAGACGCCCTCGGCGTTCACACCTGGGGGGATCAAGGGGATGGGAGAGTCGGCGATGATCTCGGCACCCGCGGCCATCGTCAACGCGGTCAATGACGCGCTGTCGCCCTTCGGCGCATTCATCCAGCGCTTCCCACTGACCCCGGATCGCATTCTCGAAGCCGTGGCGGGAAACCCAGCTCCCGCGAGCCCCGCCCTCTAGAAGTTCTTTGAAGTTTTTCGGCCAATAGCTAAAGGGGAGATGACTCTATGTCCGTGACCAGGTTCAAGATCGGTGAGCTGCCGCCCGTCGGCGAAGTGCCGAAGACCATGCTCGCCCAGGTCATCCGTCAAGACCGATACGGTGACCCGCGGAGCGCGTTCAAGGTCGAGGAGGTGCCGGTCCCTGAGCTCCAGCCAGACCAGGTCCTCATCGCGGTCATGGCGACCGGGATCAACTTCAACAATGTCTGGGCGGCTCGTGGACTTCCCATCGACGTCATCGCGATTCGGCAGCGGAAGGGCGAGCCGTGGGACTTCCACGTCGGTGGCAGCGACGCATCCGGGATCGTATACGCGGTGGGCGCCGCGGTGGACACCGTCGCGGTGGGCGACGAGGTCGTGGTCCACCACGGTTACTGGGACGCTGATGACCCTTGGGTCGTCGCGGGGAACGATCCGATGCTCGCACCCTCGGCGCGAATCTGGGGCTACGACACCAACTTCGGGTCGTTCGGCCAGTTCACCGTCGCCCAGGCGCACCAGGTCATGCCCAAGGCTCCCCACCTGACGTGGGAACAGGCCGGCGCACCGACCCTGGTCGGAACGACCGCCTACCGCATGCTCTTCGGCTGGCAGGGCAACACCCTTCAGCGGAACGACGTGGTCGTGGTCTGGGGCGGTTCGGGAGGCCTCGGCTCGCAAGCCATCCAGCTCGCCAAAGCGCACGGGGCGATTCCGGTCGCGGTCGTGTCCGACCAGGAGCGCGGCGAATACTGCATGAAGCTGGGAGCTGCCGGCTTCATCAACCGCAAGGACTTCAGCCACTGGGGCATCCCTCCCCACTGGACCGACGCGGACGGACAGAAGCGCTGGACGGCCGCCGTGCGTGAGTTTCGCGACGCGATCTGGAACGTGGTCGGTGAAAAACGCAATCCGGCGATTGTGTTCGAGCACCCGGGTGAGGCGACCATACCGACCAGCCTCTACGTGTGCGCCATCGGCGGTATGACCGTCATCTGCGCCGGGACGACCGGGTACTCCGCGATGGTCGACCTTCGATATCACTGGGTCCAGCAGAAGCGGCTGCAGGGCTCACACGGCACGAATGACGAGCAGGCGCGTGCCTACAACGACCTCCTGCACCGCAAGCTCATCGATCCAGCGCTGGGGGCTCTGGGCACGTTCGAGGAGATCCCGGAGATGCACTACCAGATGGGCGAAGGCCTCGAGGTGTTCGGCAACCGGGCGTGCCTGGTCGGCGCCAGCCGGCCCGGCTTGGGCGTCAAGGACTCCGGCGGCTAGTTGGCGCGTCCATTAATAAGGAGACAAGGCATGCCGTACAACACCATCAAATATGAGGTCGACGATCGCGTGGCAGTGCTCACGTTCAATCGTGCTGACCGCATGAACGCGATGAGCGTCGAGCTGTGTTCGGAGGTCCAGGACGCCGTGAAGAAGGCGGACGAGGACCCTGAGGTCCGCGTGGTGATCATCAAAGGGGCCGGAGGCAAGGCATTCTCCGCGGGCTACGACCTCCAGGACGAATCCGACGATGAGCGGAAGGGCGTCGAGTGGAGGGATCGGCTCAACCACGACCTCCAGTACACGTACTCGGTGTGGCGGTGCAGCAAACCGACGATCGCGATGATCAACGGCTACTGCCTGGGAGGCGCTCTGGAGTTCGTCCAGATGTGTGACCTCCGTCTGGCGGCGGACGACTCCAGGTTCGGCGTGGTCGAAACGCGCTTCTCGATGGGGGTGGCGACCATGGTGATGCCGTGGGTGGTCGGCGCGCGCTGCCGCGAGTACATCTACACCGGCGACATGTTCGGGGCCGACGAGGCGCTGAGGATCGGCCTGGTCAACCGCGTGTTTCCGAGCGCGGAGCTGGAGGCCGAGACCATGAAGATGGCCAAGCGGATCTCACGGATCGCGCTGGCCGCGCTCCAGTGGAACAAGCGGGCCATCAACAACACGTTCGAGGCGATGGGCTTTCAAACCGCCCTGCAATACGGTGTGGAGGCGTGCAGCCTCCTGGACGCGACCGAGACCCCGGAGTTCAAAGCGTTCGAGGAAATCCGGGTCGCGAAGGGACTGTCGGAAGCCATCAAGTGGCGCAAGGCGCTCTTCCAGCCGTTCGAATGATCTGATGCCGTTTCAGATCGAGAAGCTGATCAACCCACGATCGATCGCGATCGTGGGAGCCTCCGTGCGCGAAGACGCGTTGGGCACGGTCGTCCTCCGCAACCTGCTCAAGCTCGGGTTTGACGGTGCGATCTATCCGGTCAACCCGAAATATCCCGAGGTGTCAGGGCTGCGGTGCTACCCGACCCTTTCAGACATACCGGAGCCGGCCGATGCCGCCTTCATCGGGGTACCCGCAGCGGCGGGTCCGGACGTGCTCGACCAGGCCGCCCGGCGGGGCATCAAGGCAGCGGAGATCAACGCCATGGGCTACGGCGACGGCGGTGCGGAAGGCACGGCGCTCCAGGCTCGGATCCAGGCCACCGCGGCCGCTCACGGAATGGCGGTCTGCGGTCCCAACAACGTCGGTCTGATGAACGTCTACGGTCGCAGCGCTCTGTGGACGATTCCGGTCGACGAGGTCCGGCCTGGACCGGTCGCCATCCTGGCCCAGAGCGGCTCGGCGGGGCTGGTGCTCAGCCAGGATTCCAAGAGACTTGGGTTGGCGTACGCGATCACATCCGGAAATGAAGCAGTCGTCACCGCCGCCGATTATCTCGAGTACCTGGTGGCGGACGATCGCGTCGAGCTGATCCTGCTGTTCCTGGAGACGATCCGAAATCCCAAGAAATTCGGCGCTGTGGCCTCACGCGCAGCGCGATCGGGCAAGCACATCGTCGCCGTCAAGGTGGGGCGCAGCGACATCGGCCAGGCCGCGGTTGAGGCTCACAGCAATTCGATCGCCGGCAGCGACGATGTGTACGACGCCTTCTTCAGGGAGCACGGCATCGTGCGGGTCCAGGATTTCGACGAGATGCTGGAAACGGCGGCTGTGTTCAGCGCCTATCCATCACCCCCGCCGACGCGGCATGTGGTGCCGATCACCCTGTCTGGTGGCGAGGGTGCGCTCGTGGCTGACCTTGCGGCAACCGCGGGAGTCAGCATCCGGCCGCTCCAACCAACGACCGTCGAGAGGCTGCGGCCAAACCTGCCGCCGTTCGTCACCCCGCGCAATCCCCTGGACGCGTGGGGGTTGAGCTGGGAGACGCAGCGATTCCAGGCGATGGTCGAGGCGCTCATAGCGGATGACGAGATCGGCGTGATCGTGCCCGCGGTCGATGCGCCGGAGTCCGGGCAGGGCGATGCGGGCATCGCTCGAGAGATCGCGCGCGTCCTGGTCAAGCTCGCGCCGACGTCACCGAAGAAATTCTTGATGTTCAACAACTCCGCCGCCGGCGGCACCGACCCCGAGCTCGTCGCCCTGCTCGCCGAAGCCGGCATACCCTGCCTGTCCGGCATGAGCCCGGCGCTGGCCGCGATTGCTCATTGGGCGAACTTCCAGACGCCGGCGCCCGAATCGAGGGCCTCGAACGACGGTCGATCATCCCCGTGGCGGGCTCCCCTCGCCGACCCCGGCTCGCTGACCGAGGTCGAGCGCTACGGGCTGCTTCGCCAAGCCGGGATTCCGATGGTGGATTGCAGGGCGGTGGCATCGGCCGCCGAGGCCGTGCGCGAGGCCAGAGCCCTGGGCTACCCCGTCGCCTTGAAAGGCAGCGCGCCCGGCGTGGCGCACAAGACCGAGCTCGGCCTGGTGAGACTGGATCTGGACGGCCCCAAGGCGGTCCGAAACGCATTCGCCGATGTGAAACGAAAGCTCGCCGCCATCGGGCACAAGGGAGCGGAGATCACGGTCCAGCCCCAGGTCGCCGGCGGGCTCGAGCTGATCGTTGGGGTGCGGAACGACCCTGCCTTCGGACCGATAACCATCGTCGGCCTCGGAGGGGTCCACGTCGAGCTCCTGCGCCAGGCGAGCATCCGCCTGGGCCAGGTGGATCGAAACACGGCCCAGGAGATGTTCGAGGAGACGTTGGCCGGCAGGCTTCTGGCCGGGGTGCGAGGCCAGCCGCCGTTTGACGCGGAGGCCGCGGCCGAGGCGGTGGCGGCAGCGTCAAGACTCGGCTGCGCCATGGAAGGCGTGCTGGCCGCGTTTGAGATCAATCCACTGATCGTGCTGGAGAAGGGCCGAGGAGCGGTCGCCGTGGACGCGCTGCTGGAGCCGTCCACCTCACCGCGCCCCTGACCGTGTGCCCGGGGTCAAGCCGGGGTCTAAGACCTGCCGGCGGCTCCGACATGACTGGGGCGGGCGGCCTTGACCCGCAGGCGGGCGGCTCCTGAGGCGATTCCCGGCCTCCTGGGCCTGGGCGACATGGCCACCTCCGCGCCGCCGGCCGCGTCCGCCGATCGGAGCCGCCCCACAAAGTTGGGAAGGAAGCGCGCGAAGTTCTCGCGGCGAAGCTTGTAGAAGTAGAAGCGACCCTCGTGGCGGACGGAGATCAAGCCCGAGCGGTACAGGATCTTGATGTGGTAGGAGATGGTCGATTTCGAAATCGGGAGCGTGTCATCCAGGACGGTGCACGCCAATTCGCCCTTGCGGGCGATCATGCGGACGATGTCCATCCTGACTGGATCGCCGAGTGCACTGAAGATGCTGGCGTAGGCCGACACATCCGAGTCGGCAATCTGCTTGGCTCTCCCTTCCATAGTCACCCCCCGCGCGTGTAGTCACTCCCCTGGCCATGCCGCGCGCGTTCAGCCAGACCATTCTAGACGTGTGGGGTACGCCGTCAGCACATCCGCGACTAAATGCGCCGGTGCGTAGCCGATAATCGTCCGGTGCCGCCCGATGGTTGGTGGCGAGACCTCGGTAACAGGAGGTGACCATCGTGGCAACAGAAACGGGTGCTCCGGACCTGGGTGCCGAGGCGCTTGCCACCCGCCTCTTCACGTCCGCGCTCGGAACTCTGGACCTCCTGCACGTGTATGTCGGGCAGAAGCTCGGTCTGTACCGCCTGATGGCCAGAGAGGACTCCGTAACCCCGACTCAACTCGCCGCCGGCGCCGGAATGCACGTGCGCTACGCGCGAGAGTGGCTGGAACAGCAGGCGGTGACTGGGATCCTCCTCACCGACGGCACCGGGGATTCGCCGGACCAACGCAGCTACCGGCTCCCACCGGGCCATGCAGAGGCGCTTACCAGCGAGGAGTCGATGAACTATCTGGCACCCATGGCCGGAATGCTCGTCAGCGTCGCTCAGCAAATGCCGGAGTTGCTTGACGCATACCGCAGTGGGCGCGGCGTCGACTGGGCGACCTACGGCCCTGACATGTGGCAAGGCCAGGCGGCTGTGAACCGGCCGCTTTTCGTCAACAAGCTTGGCCAGGAGTATCTGCCATCGATCCCCGAAGTCGACGCGATTCTGAGCGGATCAAGCGCTCACGTTGCCGATCTTGCTTGCGGCGGCGGTTGGTCATCAATCGCGATTGCTCGTGCCTATCCGGGGGTGACTGTAGATGGCTACGACCTGGACAGCTCGTCGATTGAACAGGCGGCGAGGGCCGCGGCCGCCGCTGGTTTGTCCGACCGCGTTCGATTCCACGTCGCTGACGCCGCGGCCATGTCGGCCGCTGAGGGCACCTTCGACCTGGTCACGATCTTCGAGGCGGTGCACGACGTGTCCAACCCAGTCGGAATGTTGACGGCTGCGTTGCGAATGCTGCGGGCGGGCGGCCGGCTGCTGGTTATGGATGAGCGCGTCGCCGACGAGCTGACCGCGCCCGGCGACGACGTCGAGCGCTTCATGTACGGCTGGAGCATGACCGTCTGCCTGCCGTCCGGAATGTCGGATCAGCCTTCCGCAGCCACTGGCACCGTGATGCGTCGGTCGACCCTGGAGGGTTACGCGCGAGAGGCTGGATTCAGCGCGGTCGACGTATGCCCGATCGACAACGACTTCTTTCGCTTCTACTTGATCCGACCCTGACCAGAGGCAGCTCAAGTAAGACGTTTAGCTCCTCAAGTTGACCGCGTCGGCGGCCGGCGTGCGCCGGCCCTGGCCGACCGCGGCGAGGAACGTCTCCCGACCGAGCTCGGTCTCCAGGGTGGAGCGCAGGTCACCATCGGCGGGCAGCCGGCTCAGGCGCGCGGCGTCCAGCGTGGCGGCGACGGCATCCGCGGCCCCGAGGAGCACCGCCGCCCTGTGCGTGACCCCGGCCCCGGCATCCAGACGCGCAAGCAGGCGGAGCGCCGTCGCCACGTCGAGCGGGTTGCCCATGCCGACGCCGAGCTCCACGCACTCCGTGAGATGGCGCCGCGCCGTCTCGCCGTCGTCGTTCGCGGCGGCCGCTCGCCCGGCGCCGAGCAGGCAGCGGACGACGCACCGGCGGTCTCCGATGCGGCGGAAGCGGGGGATCAGGCTTGTGAAAGCCGGCCCTGTCGCGGCCTCGTCGCCGCGACGCTGGTCGAGGCGGGCCTGGAACATCTCGGCATGAAGCAGCTCCTGCTGGTTGGCGGTGAGCACCGCGAGGCGATGGCCCTCGTCCAGCCAGCCCTGGGCATCGGCCAGCCGGAACCCCGTATCGATCGCGCCGCCCGCCATGTGAAGGAGCACGTTGCCGCGCTTGACCTGGTCGCCGAGCCTGCCGAAAGAATCGGCGGCCTGTTCCAGCGATGGCATGCCGTCGCCCACCCCGTCCTCCAGCGCCATGCCGAGCAGGTCAAGGCTGAGCACCGCGTGCCAGTCGTCACCAAGCGCGCGGAACTCCTGGGCGGCGCGCTCGAGATGGACCACCGCGGGCTGCGGGCGCCCGGCGAAACGAAGCGCCCAGCCCAGCGCAAGCGAGGCCAGGGCGGCGTCCGCGGCGTCGCCGGCGTGGCGGGCAGCATCTTCGGCGATGGCGATCGCGCGCTCCGCGTCCTCGTAAGTGAGCAGCAGGACAGCGGTGATCGCGGCCCGGGCGCGGGGCTCGCCGGCGGGCAGCGGACCCTGGAGAAGCACTCCAAGCCAGTCGAAGAGCTCGCCGCGGACGCCGAGGATGTCCCACCCTGTGCCCACGCCGGCGAGCAGGCGCCAGGCCAATTCCGTGTCGTCGCGTTCGAAGGCCCAGCGCATCGCGGCGCGGAGGTCGGGCCAGCGTTCCTCGAACCACATCAGTGCGGCCGCCTGGTCGCGACCCTGGAGGTCGGGCACCGCTGCGACCGCCCGTTCGATGTGATGGCGGGCGTGCCGCTCGCGCATCGCCTCGCGCTCACCCCGCTCCGCGAGGCGAAGGCGGGCGAACTCGTGGACTGAGTCGAGAAGGCGGTAGGTCGTGGATTCCCCGCGCCGAGTGGCGGAGAGCAGGGAGCGGTCGAGCAGGCGCGGAAACAGGCGGGCAAGATCTCCCTTCTCGAGCGGCGCAAATGCGAATATGCGGGCCGCGACGTCGTAGTCAAACTCAGAGGGGAACACTGAGCATCGCTCGAGCACGATGCGTTCAGGCTCCTCGAGCAGGTCGTAGCTCCAGCGAATCGCGGCCTCGAGGGTGAGGTACCGACCGCCGGCCGGAGCGCCGTCCGCGAGGAGGGCGAAGCGGTCGTCGAGACGGGCGAGCAGCTCGGCGGGCGAGAAGGCGCGCACCCGCGCGGCGGCGAGCTCGATCGCCAGCGGCAGGCCGTCCAGCCGGCGGCA
>DASXNH010000029.1:0-1597 GCA_036495195.1 Candidatus Dormiibacterota bacterium | reverse complement strand
CCGGCGGATCGTCGAGGTCGAGGGGACGTGCATCCCGGCCTGCTCCAGGTGCCAGGCGATCGTGACGGGCCCGGCGTCCCAGCCGGCCGCCGTAAGCTCGAGGCGGGTGCGCACGATGAAGTCGCGGACCTTCTCATCGGTGGCCTGCGGGTTGCCCAGGGGCTTGCGGGAGCGGGGCTCGACCGCGTCGAGCCCGCCGGCCTTGCAGCGGGCGATCAGGCGGTGCAGGTGCTGGCGCGAATACCCGGACTCAGCGGCCGCGTCCGTGACCGACAGTTCCTTGGGTCGCGACATGGGTGACACGTGTCGCGTATCAACCGTCATCTATGTCGTGAACCCGCACACCCTTAGCTCCACCCTTGGGATGTCTCAAGGCATCCAGGACACCCTGAACCCTTATCGGGTTCGAGGTGGTTTGGGCTGATGCCTTCAGGCGGAGGCGATCGCGGCAGGTTCCGCTGGGCAGCCCCGGGATCGCTGGGTGAGCGTGTGGAGCAGGACAGTGGCGGCGGCGGTCATCCGACGGTCGCTGCCGACGGCCGCTGACAGAGTCCAGCGCAACCGGACGTCATCGACAAGGATCGCACGCAGCCCGCTGAGCATATCGCCACTGAAGGCCGACTCCGGCACCAAGGTCGTCGCGAACCCCTCCCTGACGAGGCTGGCCATCAGCGAGTAACTGCCAATCTCCCACGCGGACTCTGTCGCACCGAAGACGGTGTCGATGACGGTCCGGGTTCCCCAGCCAGGCGGGGGACGCAAGATCATCTCCTGCCGTAGATCCGCCACGGTGACCGAGCGACGCCGGCTCAACGTGTGGCCGGGCCGGCAGACGAAGACCATCGGCTCGCTGAACAGCGGATGCAGCCTGATTCCGGGTGGTGGCTTGTCGCCGCACGGACTCGCGGTCAGTGCGATGTCCACTGTCCCGTTGCGGGCAGCGAGGATGAGACCCTCGGATCCGGCGTGGAACTGGCGCAATTTGACGACCACATCAGGATGACATTCGCGTACGTCCGCGAGGACACCGGCGAGGTCAATCCGGCCGGTGTGCAGGGTGCTGCCCAGGGTGACGGCCCCGCGGACCTGGCCGGAGACGGCGGCGACCTCGTCGCTGGCGGCTTGGACGGCGTCGAGGATCCGCCGAGCATGATCCTGGAGGACAACCCCTTGTTCGGTCAGGGCGAGAGGAGTCACGTTCCTGTCGAACAGAAGCGCCCCGAGATCCTTCTCCAGACGGGCGATGGCGCACGACATCGCCGACTGGACGATGTGCACCTCGCGGGCGGCGGCGGTGAAGCTGCCCGTCTTGCAGCAAGCGAGGAAATAATCCAGGTCACGGATATCCACGGGGTCATGCTACGACCGCTCAAGATCATTAATGCATGAATACGATTCATCGCGCCCAGCGACAGCGATCATTCAAAAAGATGGCCCTAACGACCGTTTCCTGTTCAGTGCGGAGTAATTTCGCTGATGGGAGGTTAACCAGAAAACCTCGGCAACTGGAGGTGCACCATGTGTAACTTCGATCTGGAGTTCACTGCGGTCCGCTCGCTGGGTGCTACCTGGGCACTTGACGTGCTTTGGAACCGTC
>DASXNH010000028.1:0-4602 GCA_036495195.1 Candidatus Dormiibacterota bacterium | reverse complement strand
AGACGGTGCCGCCTGCCGAAGTCGGTGTGCGCGTCGATCCAGTCGGCCACCTGCTCGAGAGCGTCGAGGTCGTCGGCGATCGTTTTGCGGATGCCAGGTCGCTGCACTTTCACCGCGACTGGGCGTCCGTCTGGGAGGCTTGCCCGGTGCACCTGGCCGAGGCTCGCCGCAGCGATCGGGACCGACTCGAACTCCGCGAAGGCTTTCGATATCCGCAGCCCGACCTCGGCGTTGACGATCTGCTCCACCTCCTCGAACGGGAAGGGTTCCACGTTGTCCTGCAGGCGGGCGAGGGCGTCGCAGTAAGCCTCGGGCAACAGGTCGTAGCGCGTCGACAGCAGCTGGCCGAGCTTGACGTAAGTGGGGCCCATCTTCTCGAGGTCGTCCGCGAGGGCCTGACCTAGAGCTTTCGGGTCGCCAGAGGATGGAGCCGTCGGCTCCGTCGGGTCGATCGCCTCGTCCAGGCCGACCTGCTTGACCATGCCCGGGCGCCCGTACTTCGCGATCAGCAAAGCGAGATCGCGGTAGCGCTTCAGATGCTCCGGGTGCAGAGATATCCCCATCTCAAAGACAACGCACACCAGCCCAGTTGCACGTGACCTGACCGTAGGATTGGACCGATGGCCACCCAAACCTTGCTCGACGTGCTGCGGCATGGCGCGGCGGCAGACCCTGCAATCGCCGTGCCGGGCGGGGTTCGCCTGACGTATCAGGACCTCCGCGAGCAGGTCGCCGCCGCCGCCGACCAGCTGGCTCAGCTCGGCGTGGGTCGCCAGGACCGGGTGGCGCTGGTGCTGCCCAACAGTGCCGAGGCGATAGTTCTGTTTCTTGCGGCCGCAACCGCCGGCACGGCGGCACCCCTGAACCCCGCATATAAAGAGGATGAGTTCCGCTTTTACCTGCAGGACACAGGCGCGCGCGTTGTCGTCGTCCCGCCCGGCCAGGGGGAAGCGGTGCGCTGCGCGATGCCCCCGGGTGTCGCACTTGTCCAATCCCACATGGATGGCCACGGCCGCCTGGTGATGGAGAGCGATACAACACGTGACCGATCCAGGACTGCGGCCGCGCCTGGCGACGATGATGTTGCGCTCGTGCTGCACACGAGCGGGACCACCAGCCGCCCAAAGCTCGTACCCCTCCGGCACCGCAACCTCGTCGCGTCGGCCGGCAACATTGCGTCCACCTACGGCTTGGCGCCAGGCGATGTGGCGTTCTGCGTGATGCCACTGTTCCACATCCATGGGCTGATGGCGTCGACGATGGCGACGTTCCGCTCCGGCGGCCTGGTCGTCGTGCCACCGAAGTTCGACCCCATGACGTTCTGGCCGACGCTCCACGACCACCAGGCGACCTGGTACTCGGCCGTCCCGACGATGCATCAGATGCTGCTCATGCGCAATCGCGGCGAGCGGCCGGCCGGCGCCGATCGGTTGCGGTTCATCCGCTCGAGCTCCTCCGCGCTGTCGCCCGAGACGATGGCTCAGCTCGAATCGAGATTCGGAGTGCCGGTGGTGGAGGCCTACGGCATGACCGAAGCCTCGCACCAGATGGCCTCCAACCCGCTGCCTCCCGCGTCTCGACGGCCAGGAACCGTGGGCGCCGGCACGGGCGTGCGGATCGGCATCATGACCGATGGCCACGATCTCCTTCCAGAAGGCAGCGTCGGGGAGGTGGTGATCCGCGGGCCGAACGTGATCGACGGCTACTCGAACAACCCGGAAGCCAACGCCACGTCCTTCGTCGACGGCTGGTTTCGGACCGGCGACCAGGGCACGCTTGACTCCGACGGCTATCTGTCGCTGATCGGCCGGCTCAAGGAGATGATCAACCGCGGAGGCGAGAAGATCGCGCCGCGAGAGATCGACGACGTCCTCATGCAGCACCCCGCGGTCGGTGAGGCAGTTGCCTTCGGCGCACCGCACCCCGCCTGGGGCGAAGAGGTGGTCGCCGCCGTGGTGCTCAAGGAGCCGTTGGCCGAGAAGGATCTGATCGCGTTCGCGCGCGAGCGCCTGGCCGATTACAAGGTGCCCAGGAAGCTCTACATCGTGGACAAGATCCCGACCACCGCCACCGGCAAGGTTCAGCGCCGCTCGGTCGCCGCAACGTTCAACCCGAAATGACGCTGTGAGCGTGGCCATCGTCGGCGCGGGCGCGATCGGTGGGTTGCTGGGCGCCTACCTCTCTCGCAGCGGCGAGGATGTGATTCTCATCGCACGCGGGCCGCACCTTGCGGCGATGCGAAGCCGCGGTGTCACCGTGCGCAGCGGCGACGAGGAATTCACATCCCGGCCGGAGAGCACCGACGATTTGAGAGCGATCAGCCGAGCGGAGTTCGTCTTCCTCACCTTGAAGACCCATTCGATACCTGCCGTGGCGGAGACGATTGGGGCGAACCTCGCGGATGGCGCTTGCCTTGTCGGCGCCCAGAACGGAATTCCCTGGTGGTACTTCGAGGACCGCCACCTGGAGTCGGTCGATCCTGGCGGTGTCATCGCGCGGAACATCCCCTACGGCAAGGTGGTCGGGTGCATCGCCTACCCCGCGGCGCAAGTGGTCGAGCCGGGGGTCATCGAGCACCTCGAGGGCAACCGCTTCACCTTCGGCGAGCCCGACGGCTCGAAGAGCGAGCGAGTCAAGGCGATCTCCTCGATGCTGGTCAAGGCAGGCCTGAAGGCCCCTGTGCAAACGCGGATACGAAATGAGATCTGGCTGAAGCTTCTCGGCAATGCGACCCTCAATCCGGTCAGCGTCCTCACCCGCGCGTCGCTCGCGGTCATGGTGACATCGCCCATCACACGCGACCTCGTGCGAACTTTGATGGAGGAGGTGGACGCGGTGGCGAAAGCGCTGGGCGTCGAGGTGCCGCTGACGATCGAAAAGAGGATGGCCGGCGCGTCGGCCACAGGCGAGCACAAGACCTCGATGCTCCAGGACCTGGAGGCGGGCCGGCCCCTCGAGGTCGACGCGCTCGTGGGCGCTGTGGTCGAGCTGGCGGGAGACGCCGGCGTTCCGGTACCCACGCTGAGCGTCGTCTACCGGCTGGTCAAGCTCCTCGACGACGGGCGCGCGCGAAGCGCCAGCCGTTAATCCATCCTTCGCGGGTTCCGCGCCGCCACGAACCTGTTTCGCAGCGTACCGATGCCCTGGACCTCGGCCTCGACCATGTCGCCGACATGGATGAACTCCGGCGGCTTGCGCGCAAAGCCGACACCATCAGGCGTGCCCGTCGCGATCATCATCCCCGGCAGGAGCGTCATGCCCACGGAGACCCACGAGATGATGGAATCAACCGGGTGGATCATCTCCGAGGTGGTGCCGTCCTGCTTCAGAATCCCGTTGACGGTGAGGCGCAGGCTCAACGCCTGAGGGTGATCGACCTCGTCGGGCGTGACCACCCACGGCCCGCTTGGGCACGATGCGTCAAGGCTCTTGCCCTTGAAATATTGGCCGCCCCAGTCGCTCTGGATGTCGCGAGCGGTGATGTCGTTGATGACCGTGTAGCCGAAGACGTGCTCGAGCGCGTCCTCCTTCGCGATGTTGATGCCGGCCTTGCCGATGATCACTCCGAGCTCGACCTCCCAATCGATCTCCTCGCTCACGCCAGGATCGATCGGGATGTCGTCGTTCGGTCCGGTGATGGAAGTGATCGCCTTGGAGAAAACGGTGGGCGGCTTCGGCGCCTCGCCTTTGGCCGCCGTCTCGGCCGCATGCTTGGCATAGTTGCGTCCGATGGCGATGACGTTACCCCTGGGCGGGTCGAGGGGCGCAAGCATCCTTACTTTGTCGAGGGGCAGCGCGACCGGCGCGCCTGCCGGCTTATCCAGTTTCGCCACCAGCCGCTTGACCGAAGCCATGCCCGCGGCGCCCGCATCGATCAATGCCATGAGATCAGCGGGCGGCGGCGTCGATCCGCTTGCCTTGGCGAGCTCGGTGAGATCGATGACAGTATCGGAACTGCCGGCAGCCAGGACTCCAATCCTGGGGCCGTTTCCGTGGTCGAACATCAGAAGACGCATGCGGTCAATCCTCCTGAACCGGGGGTCCGGCTCCTAAAAACAGGGCCTCGAAGTCAGCGCGTTCGAGGAGATCTCTTGGTCGGCCCTCCAATCGGGCGACGCCGGAAACGAGAACGACGGTCCAGTCCGCGATCTCGAGGGCGGCGCGGGCCCGCTGCTCGACGAGGAGCACCGCCTTGCCGGCGTCGGCGAGCCGCCGCACCTGATCGCGCAGCACGGCATCCGCGAGGATCGGCGCAAGGTTGGCCGTCGGCTCATCGAGGATGAGGACTTTCGGATCGAGCATCAACACGCGGCCGATCGCAAGCATCTTTCGTTCGCCGCCGCTCAACTTGTCGGCGCGGCGTCGCATCATCGGCGCGAGCAGCGGGAAGACGTCGCACACGTCTTTGATGCGCGCGTCGATGGCAGAGTCCTTGAGCAGATACCCACCCATCTCGTGGTTCTCGTTCACCGAGAGTGGCTCGAAGATGTCCTGCACCTGCGGGACGTAGCCGACGCCGCGCTTGGCCAGGTCCTCCGGCGGATGCCCGGTGACGTCATCGGCGCCAAGCAGGATCCTGCCTCCGCTCAACTTGAGAATTCC
>DASXNH010000027.1:0-2787 GCA_036495195.1 Candidatus Dormiibacterota bacterium | reverse complement strand
GCTAAAAGCCGATGAGCTGACGCGGAATATCCCGGTGGTGGTCGTGAGCGTGATCGACAACCCAACGCTGGGTCGCGCGCTGGGCGCTCTTGATTATTTCGTCAAGCCTGTGGATCGCACTGCTTTGCTCTCGCGGTTGGGAGGTAAGGTTCACGACGATGGTCCAGCACGGCGGGATTCGCGTGCTGGTGATCGACGATGAGCCGGACACCCTGCATTTGCTGGATGCCCTGGCTGTCACTGCACCGCCATGGTTGGAGATCATGAGCTCAGCTTGGAGGTGGGCTGCATCGCCCACATCACCAAACGGTTCAACGCGAGGGACATAAGTGAGCTGATCGCAGCTCCCTTGGACGCCTTCGCCCTAGCGAGAGATTTCCTGGCGTCGTTAGACTTTTCGGCGCGATGCCGAAGGTGACGTTGGTGGGGGCAGGCAGCGCGGTGTTTGCGCGCCAGGTGATGACCGACATCCTCGCCGTCGACAGTCTCGACCGTGGGGTCTTCGCGTTGGTCGACATCGACCCGGGCCGCCTCGATCTTGCGCGCCGAATTGCCGAGCGGCTCGTGGAAATCTCGGGGAAGGCGTGGACGGTCGAAGCTTCGACCGACCGCCTCGAACTCTTGAAGGGCACCGATTACGTGGTCAACTCGATCGAGGTCGCCGGCCTGCAGAACGTGCGGCATGACTACGACATCCCGATGAAATACGGCATCGACCAGTGCATCGGGGACACGATCGGGCCCGGTGGCATCTTCAAGGCGCTGCGGACAGGGCCGGCATGGCTGGACATCGTGGCCGACGTGGAGCGTGAGGCGCCGCGCGCCGTCGTCCTCAACTACACGAACCCGATGTCGATCCTCACGCTTGCCGCCAGCCGGGCGACAGGCCTCGAAGTGGTCGGCCTGTGTCACAGCGTCCAGGGCACCTCAAGGCTCCTGGCCGAGTTTCTTGATGTGCCTTACGAAGAGCTGGACTGGCGCTGCGCCGGCATCAACCACAACGCCTGGTTCACGAAGCTCGAGCGCCACGGAAAGGACATGTACCCGCGGCTGCGCGAGCGCGCGGCTGACCCTGAGTACTACGAGCGCGACCCCGTTCGCTTCGAGCTGATGCTGCGCATGGGCGCATTCGTGACGGAGTCAAGCGGGCATTTCTCCGAGTACGTTCCATACTTCCGAAAGCGGCCCGACCTGGTAAAAAAATACGCACGACCCGGCTACCTCGGAGAAAGCGGTTTTTACGCAAACAACTGGCCGGACTGGCGCAAGGACAACGACCAGCGGATCCACTCGATGTTGCGTGGGGAGACCGAGATCCCCATGCAGCGGAGCTATGAATACGCGTCCCAGATCATGGAGGCGATGGAGCACGGCCGCCCGACGAGCATCCACGGAAACGTCGTCAATGCCGGGAGCATCGAGAACCTGCCCGACGGTTGTGTCGAGGTTGAATGCACGGTGGGTTCGGAAGGCATCCGCCCCGTGAAGTTCGGCAGCCTGCCGGAACAGCTCGCCGCCCTGAACCGCTCACACATGGCGGTCCACGAGCTGGTGGTGCAGGCTCTGCTCGAGCGCAATCGGCAGAAGGCGATGTATGCGCTGATGCTGGACCCGCTGACTGCAGCGGTGTGCTCTCTCGAAGAGATCGAGAACATGTTCAACGAGATGTGGGCGGCGGAGCGAAAAGATCTCGCCGCGTTTGAATAAGCCCTAGGCGACAGCCCGGCCGAAGGCGCGCGCGCCCAGAAAAATCGCGAGGATCGCCAGCACCGCCATCAACGCCACGCCCCTGACCACGCTCGGATCGCCCAGGTGGCCCAGGAACACCGCGCGGGCGGCGTCGACCGCGTACGAGAGCGGATTCACCGCTGCGATGCTCCGCAGCCACTGTGGGGCCAGGCCCAAGGGCAGCAGCACTCCGGACAGCAGGAGGATCGGCAAGCTCGAAGTGAAGATCAGCGGCGCATAGCTGTCCTCGCTGCGCAGCCATAGGGCCGCGGCATAGGCGATGGACGCTGTCAGCAGGCCGATCAGGGCGATGAGCGCCAGCACGACGATCACGCCGATCGGATTGATGCTCAGGCCGAAAGGCAGCGCCAGCACGATCAAGATCAGCGACTGGATCACGATCGAGAGGATGTCGCGCAGCGCGCGCCCGAGCAAAAGGGAGACGCGGCTGACCGGCGTCACGCGCAAACGTTCTATGACCCCCATCCGGAGCTCCGCGATGAGGCTGAACCCAACGCCCGCGGCCCCGAACATGCCCAGCTGGACCAGGAGCCCCGGGACGAACACGTTGTAGGCGCCTCCGGTTGGAAACCCCGGCGTTTTCGCGATCGACGACAGCAGGGGCGCGAAGAGGATCAGGTACAGCAATGGCTGCACGACCCCGATGACGACCCACACCGGGTTGTGGATGAACAGCCCCCAGTAGCGACCGAAAACGAGCCAGGTGTCGCGAAGGATCTTCATCAGGCCGCAGTTTCCCTCAGCGAGCGGCCTGTCTTCCGCAGGAACACGTCGTCGAGGCTTGGGCGCTGCAGCCCGATCGTCACGAGCTGCATGCCGGCGGAGTCGAGGAGCCTGAGGATGGCCGGCATGGCGACCTCGCCGCGGTCGACGTACAGCCTCACCGTTCCTTCTTCGCCCGCCGCTTCGCGCACAAACGGCTGCGCGTTGAGCAGGTCGAGCGCCGCCTGCTGATCGCCCTTGACGCTCAGCGTGACGAGGTCGCCCGCCACCTCACGCTTCAGCTCTTCAGGCGTACCCAGCGTCACGATCTTGCCG
>DASXNH010000026.1:0-2050 GCA_036495195.1 Candidatus Dormiibacterota bacterium | reverse complement strand
CGCCGCCGGCTTCGAGGACGCTCTCGGAATCGGCGCCACCCAATCGGGCGGCCTCATGTCGGCGCAATTCGAGTCCATGGTCAAGCGGATGCAGCACGGCTTTGCCTCCCGAGACGGACTGACCGCGGCGGCGCTCGCCGCCTCCGGATATGTCGGCATCAAGCGCGTCTTCGAACGCAAATTTGGCGGCTGGTTGTCCACCTTCGGTGATTGCCACAACACGGATGCGACGCAGATCTACGCCGGACTCGGAACCGTCTGGCAAACGGAGGTCTACGCCATCAAGCCCTACGCCGCCATGGGTCTCCTGCACGCGGCGATCGATGCCGCCCTTGAACTGCGCTCACAGGACACGGTGTCGGCCGATCAGATCCAACACATCGAGATCGACATGCCCGAAGCCGGCTACCAGCACGGCGGATGGAAGGCGGTACGCCCACTGGAGCCGATCGGTGCCCAGATGAGCGTTGCCTACACCGTCGCGGTAGCCATGCTCGACGGAGCGGTGCTCGTCGATCAGTTCTCCGAGAAGCGGATCAACGCCGACGACGTATGGGACCTCATCGACCGCACGGACGTTCACCATGAGGTGTCCTACGACAAGTTGCCCGTGGACCAGAGGTTGACCACGCGGGTTCGCCTCACGCTCAAGGACGGGAGCACCCACGAAAAGGTCGTCGCCCACCCCCGCGGCACCGGCGACCAAGGGCTCTCAGATGCCGACATCGTGGAGAAGTACCGCAGCCTGACCCGCACGGTGATCTCTCCGGCCCGTCAAAGCGCCATCGAGGGCGCCGTCCTCAATATCGACGCAGTCGATGACATCTCAGAGTTGACAGCCCTGCTCACCCCCACCGTGGCAGGGGCCCTCGACTGACTGCAGGCCTACCTGCCCCATCGATTCGCGCACAGAAGGACAGCCAATGCCGACCACTCTTGACCCTGCCACCGCCTTGCTCCTGATCGACCTCCAGCGAGGGATCACCGCGCTGCCGACGGCACACCCGGCGGACGACATCGTCCTGTGCGGCGCCGCTCTGGCCGTCGTCTTCCGAGAGCACCACCTCCCCGTTGTCGCGACCCGCGTTGCATTCTCCGCCGACGGTGGAGACGTTGTCCGGACTCGCACTGCGGCCGGCGCACCAATGGTGACCTTCGGAACCGAAGGGACCATCATGCAGCCAGAGCTGCAACTGGATGAGCACGACCTACTGATCACAAAGCGAGGATGGAACGCCTTCTACGGCACGGAACTCGATCTGCAGCTCCGACGGCGTGGGATCACCGGGATCGTCCTGGCTGGAATTTCGACCAGCATCGGTGTGGAGTCCGCCGCTCGGGCGGCCGCCGAACGTGACTACCAGCTGACGATCGTCACCGACGCAGTCACCGACACCGATCTCGGCGCCCACAAAAACAGCTTTGGCGTCATCTTCCCAAAAATTGCAGAGCTCGCGACGACCGACGAAGTCATCGCGGCTCTCGAGGCCGCCTCAATGGGTCGGCGATCTTGATCTGGGTGATCGACATGCTCAAAGGACTGAGGCTCTTAACGTTAGGCGCGAGCGATTCTCCAGCGCGCCGCTCCCATGAGCGCACACGGCCTGATTGGTCGAACTCATGGGACAGCCACATGGCGGACACGATTGCGTTTCTGATCAGTGCGCGTGCGAGCCTTCTAGAGCTCGCAAGTGAGACTTCTAACGATCCTCACGATGAAGGAGTCCTCACTTCGGTTTCCGCGAAAGTGGAGGAGGCACTTTTCGCACTCGATGACCTCAGCGTGGTCAACTGGGTCCAAATCGGATCCGTCAGAGCACTCGGGGATTCGCTTGCACGCCTACCAATTCGGAATTTGTGTCTCGACGGCCAGGTCCGGCCGTGATTCCTTTCTTCTTCGCTCGGATTGTCGTGATATTCCGGGACCTGATCCAGACCCAGATACGAGGACGACGACGAATGGCTCTGGTCGTTGAGCAAAGCGGACCAAGGGCCCAAGCGGGGACGTTCCTAACGTCTGATCCGAAACGATCGCCAATCCTCCCACTCC
>DASXNH010000025.1:0-82536 GCA_036495195.1 Candidatus Dormiibacterota bacterium | reverse complement strand
GGTCGCCAGGTCGAACAAGTAAACAGTGTCCTCCCCGCTGGCCGGGGAGGTGGCCCGAAGGGCCGGAGGGGGCATCGGTAAAGGTCAACCGCGTGGAGTGAGGCCTCCGATCAGCCGTATCCTCCCCGCTGGCCGGGGAGGTGGCCCGAAGGGCCGGAGGGGGCATCGGTAAAGGTCAACCGCGTCGAGTGAGGCCGGAGGGGCGTCCGTTCAGAGTTGTCCTCCCCGCTGGCCGGGGAGGTGGCCCGAAGGACCGGAGGGGGCACCGGTAAAGGTCAACTGCGTGGAGTGAGGCCGGAGGCGAGTCCGGACCACGCCGTCGGCGTGGTGTCAGTGATCGTGGTCGTGACCTGTGTGATCGTGCTTGACCAATCCGGCCGCACGGGCCTCGTCAACTGTCATTCAACAACCAGGCTCGCCGTAATGGCCGCAGCAATCAGCCCCTGGGGTGCCCCCTCGCCGCCCGATGTTGGCGCCGATCGTCCGCACGCGCGCCAGAGGTCCCATGCGGCCGGCGAACAGGTTCCGAAAGGCCGATGCGGCCGCCCGCGATAGAGGGCGGCGCGGCTTAGGTGGTGTCATTCGTAGTAGTTGTTATTGAACTCGATCCAGCCTGAGTTTGGACATCCGCTGGAGGTGGCGGCGTGTGTGCAGTGCACCCCTACCTTCGGGCCCGGATCGATATACAGCCGGCCGTGGATCACCACCGTGTCGCCGGCGTGGATCGGGACTGATGCCGCCAAGGCGATGTTGTGATCGATCTCCAGCGTCTCCCCGGTGGACGTCTTGACCTCGAATCTTTCGTGGCCGCCTGACTGCACTGGGTCCGCGAGGACTGTGGCGTCGAATGTAACCTCGGCGCCATTGCTGTTGTTGACGACGTCGTTATGCAGGCCCTGGTCGTCAGCTGCAGCTCTTTCGCCGCAAGACGCCAGGAGAAGTAGAGCCGCAGACGCCAAGGCCAGCCTCCTCAAAGGGCCAGCGCCTCCGCCAGCTTGATCCGGCCTTCGTAAAGAGCCTTCCCCACGATCACTGCCGCGGCGCCTCCCGCCGCCGCCTTGCGAATGTCTTCGATCGAGGAAATTCCACCGGAGTACAGGATGGGCAGGCTGGTCATTGCGCGCAACCGCGCCAACGTTTTGAGGTCCGGCCCCTCCATCGTTCCATCTCGCGCAATGCTCGTGAAAATGACTCCGGCCAACGGCAGCACATCCCAGCGGGCGAGCAGGCTGCCCATTTTCACGGGCTCGTTCTCCGTCCACCCGTGCACCGCCGGCTGATCGTCACGAACGTCGAGCGCCGCCAGCACCCGGCTCATGTGCTTACGCGCGCATCGTTCGAGCAATCTCGGCTCGCGCACGGCAACAGTGCCCAGAACGACCGCGTCCGCGCCCAGATCAAGCAGCTTGTCGACCTGCGCTTCGGTTCGAACCCCGCCGGCCACCTGGACCTTCAAGCCGCTGAGCCCGACTATCGCCTCGATCGCCGCATGGTTGTCGCCGAGCCCTCGAGCTCCGTCGAGGTCGACGACGTGGATGCGCTCCGCGCCGGCCTCGGCGAAGCTGGTCGCAACGTCTGCAGGATCTTCCGAATAGACCGTCGGATGCGCGTAGTCGCCACGCAGGAGGCGAACGCAGCGGCCACCCAGGATGTCGATGGCGGGGATGACGAGCACAGTCCTAATGTTGCCCTCAACGGCCGGGGGTGCGAGCTTCGGGACTTCTAGCGGTAGTTCGTGAACTGCAGCGGGACCGGGATGTCCTCCGCCTCACGGAGCGTCTTGATCACCAGCTGAAGAGTGTCCTTGTCTTTGCTGACGACGCGCAGCTGGTCGCCCTGGATGCGCACCTGGACCTTGGGCGTGGCGTTCTGAATCCTTTTTCGGAGGTCCTTCGCGATTTCATCGGTGATGCCTGCGTTGAGCAGGACGTCGATCTGGCCGCGACCCTTACCGACGCTCCTCGGCTCGCTCGGCTTGAACAGCTTTGGCGAAAGCTGGCGCCGTGCGGCTTTCTCGCGAAGCACCTGAAGGGCCGCCTTCGCGCGGTCCTCGCTGGCTGACTCGATGAGGATTTTCTGGTCGGTCTGATCGTAGATCGTGCCGGTGTCCTTGAAGTCGTATCGCGTGCTGACCTCGCGGCGAGCCTGGTCGAGCGCATTGGTCAGCTCAACCGCGTCAAATTCCGAGACGACGTCAAATGAGAACTCGGCCACTGGGGTACGCCTAGCTCGGCGTATTCATGATCGCGTTGATCCCGAGATAGACCGCCAGCGCCGCCAGCACGACGCCAATCAGCGAGGTCACGCCCAGAAGGATCCCGATACCGAGAGTTCCTTCGTCAAGGGCCTCCGCCGGCGGCCGGTCGTACGGATCCGCTCCGTAGTCGAGGTCGTAGACCTCAGCCTGGCGGGCCCGCAGGACCAGCTCGTCCAGGATCTCCTTGCCACCGGGTGGCAGGGGCTTGGTGCTGAGGTTCTCAACCGCCTCTTTGAGGTTGTCGCGGGTGCGCCCGAGCTCGGCCACCACCATGTCCAGCGTCTGCATCGCGGCAGGTGTCGGATGCTCCCGCCGGAGGTCGGCCACGATCCCGTACAGCGTCACGCCCCGATTCATAACAGAAATGGGGCATGTTGCACCGAAGGCGAGCCCCCATCTCGTGTGTGATGTGCCCTGCCCGGGGGCGACTTACACTAAGGCTGAGATGAGCGTGGAGACGAAATCGAAGGCGGCTTCCAGGAAACCTGCGGTCCATCCGAACACTTGGGTCTACTACGACGGCGAGTACGGCCGCTACCACGACGTCAAGCTCGGGCTGATGACCCACGCCCTCCACTACGGCACGGGGGTGTTCGAGGGCATTCGGGCCTACTGGAACGTAAAGCAAGAGCAACTCTTCCTCCTTGAGGGCGCTGCGCATTTCGATCGTATGCGCCGTTCCGCGAACGTGATGCGTTTCAAACTTCCGCACTCGACCGAGGAGCTGGTCAACATCACCCTCGAGGTTCTGCGCCGGAACCAATTCAAGTCAGACGTTTACATACGGCCGCTTCTGTTCACCTCCAGCGAGGAGATTGGCGTTCGCCTCCACAACATCGAGCAGAGCTTCCTCATCTACGCGATTCCGTTCGGCAACTACGTCGAGATTGCGGACGGCCTCCGCTGCATGGTCAGCACCTGGCGGCGCGTGCCCGACCAATCGCTCCCTGCCCGCGCCAAGGTCACCGGCTCATACGCACAGTCGGCGCTCGCGAAATCCGAGGCCAACGAGGCCGGCTTTGACGAGGCGATAGTGCTCACGGTGGACGGCCACGTTTCCGAAGGCTCGGCCGAGAACCTGTTCATGATCAAAGACGGAACCGTCTTCACGCCGCCGGTTTCCGACGACATCCTCGAAGGCATCACACGGACTTTGATCATCGGTCTGATCAGAGACGAGCTGGGTCTGCCCGTCATCGAAAGGAGCATCGACAGGACGGAGCTGTACACCTGCGACGAGCTGCTGCTGTGCGGCACGGGCGCGCAGGTCGCCCCGGTCATCGAGGTTGACCGCAGAACCGTCGGCAACGGGAAGGTCGGTGAGTTCACCCAGGAGCTACAGAACATCTATTTCGGCGCGGTTCGGGGTGACACGCCCAAATACAAGGACTGGACGATCCCCGTCTACTAGTTGTCCGGGACCTAAAGCCTGGATGAAAATCATCGTCGCGCCCAACTCCTTCAAAGGCAGCCTGTCCGCGACGCAGGCGGCGAAGGCAATCGCGCGCGGTGTGCGTGAGGAGTTCCCGGACGCCGACGTGGTGGAGATCCCAATCGCGGACGGGGGCGAAGGCACTGTCGAGGCGCTGGTCTCGGCCAAACGTGGAACTTACGAGTGGGTCAACGTCGAGGGCCCACTTGGGGATCCGGTGCTGGCGTCGTACGGCCTGATCGACGGCGGCAGGACAGCGGTGGCCGAGCTGGCCTCGGCCAGCGGCTACGTGCTGGTGTCGCCTGACAGGCGGGATCCTCGCAAGACCTCCACCTACGGCTTCGGCCAGCTGCTCGAGGCGGCGAGGAAGTCGGGGGCGAAATCGATCATCGCCGGGATCGGGAGCTCCGCCACCAACGACGGTGGCGTCGGGATGGCCCAAGCGCTTGGCTACCGATTCCTTGACGCGGCGGCGGCCGACCTTCCACGCGGTGGGGCGGCGCTGCTGCGCCTCGAACGCATCGACGAGTCCAGGCTCGATCCCGGCTGGCGATCGGTGCAGGTAAGGGTGGCGTGTGACGTGACCAACCCGCTTACCGGCCCCGAAGGCGCCAGCGCCGTATACGGGCCGCAGAAGGGCGCCGACCCGGTGACCGTCAGATTGCTCGACCGGGCGCTCGGGCACCTTGCCGAAGTCATCGAGCGCCAGTACGGCAAGCGCGTGAGTGACATCCCTGGAGCCGGCGCCGCGGGCGGTACGGGCGCCGGCCTGATGGCCTTCCTTGACGCCAAGCTGGTTTCCGGGGCGGCCCTCGTGGTGGATGCAAGCGGCTTCGATCAAGCGCTGCCTGGGGCCCAGCTCGTGATCACCGGCGAGGGTCGGGCCGACAACCAGACCGCCTACGGCAAGGCGCCAGGCGAGGTGGCGCGCCGTGCCCAGGCCGCCGGAGTCCCCACGGTTCTCCTGGCTGGGACGAAGGGGACCGGCTGGGAGGTGCTGCTCACAAAGGGCTTTAGCTCGGTAACAACACTCGCGCAAGAGGGCGACAATCTGCAGGACCTTATGCACCACGCCAGACCTGCATTGACCCGTGCGGCCGCCCTTGCCGTTAGAGAGCTGTTGAGACCAGAGAGTGACCGACGACGCTGAGATCACGTCCAAGGTGGGCATGGAGCCCTCGGACGTCGATCTGGTCAGGGCCTATCGCAGCGGCGACATCCATGCCTTCGAGGAGCTGCACCGACGGTATGTCGCTTCCATATACCGGCTGGTACGACGAAAGCTTGGTGATGCCCTGCTGGCTGAGGACATAGCCCAGGAGACCTTCATGAAGGCGCTCCGGATGATGGACCGCGTCGACGACACGTTCAATTTTGGCGGCTGGGTGCACACGGTGGCTCGAAACCTCTGCTTCGACGAGCTGAGGCGCCGCCAGCGAGACCTCAGGGCGGACAGCGGCGACGAAGACGACGCGGACCTCCTGGCGAGTCTTCCGTCCACAGCTCGCAGCTTCGACCCGGTTCAGGTGCAGGAATCGAATGAGATGCGGCGCCAGGTCTGGGCCGTTTCCCAACGACTTCCTGAGAAGTACCGCCTGGTGCTGACATTGCGCGAGCTGCAGGATCTGAGCTATCGCCAGATCGCCAGGTCCCTCAAGATGTCAGAGAGCGCCGTTGAGACGTTGCTCTACCGGGCCCGTCTGCGGTTCAAGGAGGAGTTCATATCGGCCGAAGGGGAGGGTGCGCTGACCCACGAAGAGGCGGTGCCGCTCCTGGCCCCGTACCTCGCGGGCAAGCTCAGGCGGTCTCAGGCGGAGGCGGTTCGGATGCATTTGGCGGTGTGCGTCAAGTGCGCCAGAAAGGTGGGTCGGCGCCTCGTTCGCAGGAGTCCAGTCAAATGAGGGTTAGTAGAGTAGTAGTGGCATGGCCAAGGTAGTCGTCCGGTTTTTTGACGACGAGACTCTGGAAGGGGTCGCACGCGACCTCGATTTCGACGAGCCCGACTTCCTGGTTGAGGTTGACGACGCCGGCGGCCTGGACAACAACGAGACCGCCTGGATCCCGCTGACCGCCGTGAAGTGGGTCGAGCTGGCGCGCGACCCAGACCTGGCGTCGGAGACGCCCACCCGCAAGGTTGCTATCAGGTTCCTTGACGGGGAGGTCCTGCGGGGCCACCTGGACGGCACTCTCGAGCGGCACCGGTACGGCGTCGTTCTGCACCTGCACGCCGAGCAGACGGACAGCCCGGTGCGCAAGCTCGGGATCCCCTTCTCGGCGGTCAAGGCGCTCTTCTTCATCCGGGAGTTCGACGCCAGGGGGGAGGAGGCGGGCACTGCGTCCGAGGCCTACCTCGCGCGGCGCACCATGGCCCCGCTGCTGGATGTGCTCGAGGAGATGGACATGCTCACCCGCCTGCACAGGGATGGGCTGCTCTCCGACAACGAATACGCCTCGAAACGAACGCTCGTGCTCGAAAGGCTCTAGGGTCGCCTTCGGCAGTCGTCGCCAGGGCCAATGCCTGGTCTCGCGCCACTCCCGGCCCAGCTCAATCTAAGTGGGGAGGAGCCGCGCGTAGAATCCTCGTATGGCCGAGCGCAACGGTTCGAATGGGCACAAGGCTGTGAAGGGGTCCTTTAAGGTCAAATCAGGCCTTGCGCAGATGCTCAAGGGCGGCGTGATCATGGACGTTGTCACGGCCGAGCACGCCAAGATCGCCCAAGACTCGGGCGCATGCGCCGTCATGGCCCTGGAGCGTGTCCCGGCCGACATTCGGAAGGAAGGCGGCGTTGCCCGGATGTCCGACCCGACGCTGATCCGATCGATCATGGAGGCGGTCACGATCCCAGTGATGGCGAAATGCCGGATCGGGCACTTCGTCGAGGCGCAGATCCTCGAGGAGCTCGGTATCGACTATATCGACGAATCCGAGGTGCTCACCCCGGCGGACGAGGAGTTCCACATCGACAAGCACCCGTTCAAGGTTCCCTTCGTCTGCGGTTGCCGCGACCTCGGGGAGGCCCTGCGCCGAATCGCGGAAGGCGCCGCGATGATCCGGACCAAGGGCGAAGCCGGGACTGGCAACGTCGTCGAGGCGGTCCGCCATGCACGTGCGGTGAATGCCGGCATCCGCCGGCTGCAGGGCATGAACAAAGCCGAGCTCGTCCACGAGTCCAAGCTCATCGGCGCGCCCCTGGAGCTTCTGCTGGAATGCCAGAAGCTGGGCCGCCTGCCTGTCGTCAACTTCGCCGCCGGCGGAATTGCAACGCCGGCCGACGCCGCCTTGATGATGCAGCTCGGGGTCGATGGCGTTTTCGTCGGCTCGGGCATCTTCAAGTCGGATGAACCGTTGAAGATGGCCAAGGCGATAGTTGCCGCGACCACCTACTTCGACAAGCCGGAAGTGCTGGCCGAAGTTTCAGCCGGCTTGGGGAAGGCGATGCGTGGACTCGAGATTCCCGCCATCCCGAAGGAAGAGCTGCTCGCTGCCAGAGGCTGGTAGTCCCCTTCCCAGTACGACTCCCACGCCATCGGCGCGGGGGCCCCAAAAGAATGGACCTCCCCACGCGAGGCGTAGGGAGGGCCGACCCTTGATCGGGGTCCTTGCCATCCAGGGCGCGTTTGCCGAGCACGTCAGTGCCCTCGAGGCTTCGGGGGCGAAGACCCGGATCGTGCGATCGGCCGAGGACCTCGTCGGGCTCGACGGCGTCGTCCTGCCAGGAGGGGAGAGCACGACGATGACGATGCTCATGGAGCGCGTTGGCCTTTTGGGCCCGCTCCGCGGCGCGATCGAAGACGGTCTGCCAACCCTGGCGACGTGCGCGGGCATGATCGTGCTTGCCCGCGAGGTGACTGACGGGATGCACGACCAAGCAGGTCTCGGTCTGCTTGACATCTCCGTTCGGCGCAATGGATATGGCCGGCAGGTGGATAGCTTCGAGGCGGACATCGAGGTCTCTGGCCTGGAAGGCAAAGCCTTTCCCGCCGTTTTCATTCGCTCTCCATTGGTCGAGTCCACCGGCAACGTCGAGGTGATCGCAACTCACGAAGGCCATGCAGTCGCCGTCCGGCAGGACAAGATCACAGCGCTCTGCTTTCACCCGGAGCTGACCAAGGACCTTCGTCTCCACCGGCAGTTCCTGAAGGTGGCGGCCGGATCATGAAGATCCGCACGGCCGGCCTGTTGGATCTTGCCCGCATCGAAGAGCTGCACAGGTCTTCGGATACGCGATTGACCGAGGCGGCTCCACCGGCCGCCAGGCTCTGGACGGTCCTCAGCGCCACCCTCTCGGCGCTGCTACCGCTTTCGCAGGAGACGCTGATCTACGTCGCTGAGGATGGCGGCAAGGTCGTCGGCTTCATCCAGGCCTCGGGGCAGCCCCTTGGCCTCGATCTGCCACGGGCGACGGTTCTGCAGGTGCTCAACCTGGAAGTGGCCGAAGGGGCGGATACAGATGAGGTGGCCCGCGCGCTCGTGGAACACCTCAGCAACCAGGCGCTGGAAAGAGGCGCACGAAGAGTGTTCGTCCGTCTTCCCGAACGCGACCCGCTGCTCGCCGTGTTCAGGCTTCACGGGTTCCGGCAGTTCGCCACCGAGGTCGTCGTCTACGCCGACAAGCCGGTCATGCGTTCGGACCGTTTTCCGGATGGAGCGCGGCCCATGCGACGCGGCGACCACCGGCTCCTGTATCAGCTCTACAGGAAGGTGACCCCGCAAGGGGTGTCGCAGCTCGAGGCCCCGACGTATCGGGAGTGGAGGGCCCTGCATGGTGAGTGGACCGCGGGCCGCCTTGCCGCGCGCGGTTCGGAGAAGCAGGAGATGGTCATCGACCAGGTGGAGCTGGTGGGATGGGTCAAGGCCGAGCGCAGCAGCGGGCCGCGGCCGAATACCGTCAGTTTCATGGCCACACCGGACTCGACGCTGGCGGGTGAGCTGGCCGACCTCGGGCTGTCGCTACTGGGCGACTCGGATCTGCCGGCCTGGTCGAGCCTGCGCCACTATGATTCCCACATGATCGACGCCCTCCGCGGGCGTGGGTTCAGCGTGTTGTTGACGCAGCTTCTCTTGGTCAAGGAACTGGCGGTGCGGGTGCCTGTGCGCGAGAAGGGGCTGGTGCCCTCTTTCGGATGAAATCCGACCTTTCGCTGCGAGCCGCCAACTGGGACGAAGAGGTCGAGCTACTTGCACGCGCATTGCCCACGGACCTGGCTCGCGCTCTTCACGAGCGGACCGACCCGACAGAGCTTCTGGAGATAGTGCTCGACCTCGGTCGAGAGCCTGAAGCGCGCGTGCCGGGTCGTGAAGTCTTGCTCGCGGATCGCACGGTCTCAGCGGCTGACCTCGAACATGTCGCGCACAACGTCGGGCAGTTCGGGGACGACAACAGGGCGGGTATCGAGCGCACTCTTCATCGCGTTTCGGCCATTCGCAACCGCTCCGGTCGGATCACCGGCCTGACGATGCGCGTCGGCCGCGCGGTCACCGGCACGGGCGAGATCATTCGAGACATCGTGGTCAGCGGCCAGAGCATCCTGCTGCTTGGACGTCCTGGTATTGGCAAGACCACGATGCTTCGCGAGTGCGCGAGATTGCTCGCCGACGAGCTGCGAAAGCGCGTCGTGATCGTCGACACATCGAACGAGATCGGCGGCGACGGCGACATCCCACACCCCGGAATCGGGCGCGCGCGGCGCATGCAGGTGAAGACCCCGATGCTTCAGCACGCGGTGATGATCGAGGCCGTCGAGAACCACATGCCCGAGGTGATCGTCATCGACGAGATCGGCACCGAGCTCGAGGCTGCCGCGGCGCGGACGATCGCCGAGCGTGGCGTTCAGCTGATCGCCACCGCACACGGCCAGACCCTCGAGAACCTTCTCGTCAACCCGACGCTGAACGACCTTCTCGGCGGTATCCAGAGCGTCACGCTTTCCGACGAGGAGGCCCGCCGCCGCGGGACGCAGAAGTCGGTGCTCGAGCGCAAAGCACCGCCGACCTTCGACGTTTTGGTCGAGATCCAGGACCGCGACCGCGTCGCCATCCACATGCCATTGGCAGAGGTTGTCGACACTGCCCTGCGAGGCCCGCTCCTGAGTCCCAAGATTCGCATGCGGACTCGCGAAGGCAGGGTTATCTCAAACGTGGATGCCCCAGCCGTCGTGGCGCCCGAGCCACCGGCCCCGTCGGCTTCCAAGCCGCTTGGGATCTTTCCCTATGGCGTAAGCCGGCATCACGTCGAGCAATCGATCCGTGACCTCGAGCTCCCTGTGCGAGTGCTCGGGAATCTCGACGGAGCGAGCGCGGTGCTCACGTTGAAGAACCATTACCGGCGCCGACCGGACAGCCTTCGCCAGGCGGAGAGTCGAGGCTTGCCGATTCACATTCTCAAGAGCAACTCCGCCACGCAAGTCCGCGACGCGCTCGCTCGCATCTACGGCGTCGACAAGAAAGATGACGCGACCACGAGGGCGCTGGCCGAGGCGGCCGCCGCGATCAAGGCTGTGAAGACGACCTTGCGGCCAGTCGAGATCTCACCGCAGAACGCATACCTTCGCCGCCTGCAGCATCAGCTCGTCTCCGAGAGCGAGCTCTCTGCCCGCAGCACGGGCAAGGAGCCGCAGCGTCATCTCCGCATAACGCCGTCACCCGAAGAGACCGCCCAGTTATAGAAATGGCACGAGGCCTCTTCATCACGTTCGAGGGCACCGAGGGCTCGGGCAAGACGACGCAGGTCGAGCTGCTGGGCGAGAAACTGTCTTACCGCCAGCCGTTGATGCTCCGCGAGCCTGGCGGCACCGAGTTGGGCGAACGGTTGCGCGAGGTGGTTCTGAACAGCGGCATGGAGCTCGACGGAGAAGCCGAAATGTACCTGTTCATGGCCGCGCGACGTCAGCTTCTTCAAGAGTTGATAATGCCGGCGCTGGCGCTCGGCCGCATCGTCATCGCCGACCGCTACCAGGACTCAACGTTTGCCTATCAAGGGGGCGGACGCGGCGTCCCGGTGACGTGGCCGGCCACGTTTCCCCGACCCGACATGACGTTTCTTCTAGCCCTGCCCGTGCAAAAAGGGCGGGAGCGCCAGCTGAGCGCAGGCAAGAGCGCCGACCGGGTTGAGCGCGAGTCGATCGAGTTTCACAACCGTGTGGCCGCGGAGTACGAGCGGCTGGCCGTGGCGGAGCCGGAACGAATCACCCGCCTTGACGCGAGCGAATCGAGGGAGGCAGTCCACCACAAGGTGATGAGCCGCGTCAAACCCGCCGTCGACGCACTGTCGTGAAGCTCGTCATCGCCGTCGTTCAGGGCGAGGACGCGCAGCGCACCGTCGAGGCGTTGGGCCAGGCAGGCATCAGCTCGACCCGTGTCAGCTCAACGGGTGGCTTTCTGCAACAGGGCAACGTGACGCTTCTGGTCGGGGTCGATGAGGAAAAGGTGCCCGAGACGCTCCAGATCATCCGCGATAACTGTCGCGAACGCAGCCGCTTCCTGACACCGGTCATGCCGGTTGCGGAACCGGGCGACTTCATGGGGGCGTTCCCGGTGGAGGTCCAGGTCGGCGGCGCGACGGTGTTCGTGGTGCCTGTCGATTCTTTCGAAAAGATCTAAGGAATCGCACTTACTGCAAACCGGTTGCACGACGCGTCTCTAGGATTCGGAAAGTGATTCGGGTCGAGGGCCTCCGCAAGAGCTTCGGTGACGTGCGTGCCGTCGATGGTGTCGACCTGCACGTCGAACGGGGTGAGCTGCTCGTGCTCCTGGGGCAAAACGGGGCCGGAAAGTCGACCACGCTGCGCTGCCTCGGTGGCATCTTGCGTCCCGACGCCGGCCTGATCGAGCTGGATGGCCTTCGGCTCCCCAAGAAGCTGGACGAGGTTCGCGCGCGACTTGGGGTCGTGCCCGACCAGGCGCGGTTGTACGGACGAAATACCGCACCCGAGTACCTCGACCGCTTCGGCTACCTGTACGGGGTTCCCCAGGCCGAACGGCGGAAGAAGATCGCGGACCTGCTCGAGCGTTTCGAGCTGTCAGATCGCGCCGACACGGTGCTCGCCGCCTTCTCGCGTGGTATGGCGCAGAAGGTGGCGCTCATCCGCGCGACGTTGCACGACCCCGACTGGATCTTCTGCGACGAGCCCACCGCCGGCCTCGACCCTGTCGCGGCGGCCGACATGCGCCACTACCTCGCGGAGCAGAAGGCGCGCGGCGCCGCGCTGATCGTCACCACGCATGTCCTGAGCGAGGCGGAGCTGATGGCAGACAGCATCGCGATCATGCGCAAAGGCGTCATCGTCACCCGCGGCACGCTCGAGAGCCTGAGGCAGCAAGCAGCGAAGGGCCGGCGCCTTTCGGCCGACCTGAGCAAGGCAGTCGCGGACCCCGAGCCGCTGAACCGTTGGCTCAGCGAGCACGCGGTCGAGCACACGCTGGCCGGCGACCACCTGACGTACATGCTGCCGTGGTCGGCCACGGTCGCCGACCGTGCGGCATTCGCCGCCGAGCTGCAGCGGCGCCTGTCCAGCCAGGAAGCGCCATTCCACGAGCTGCAGGAGGAGCAGACGAGCCTCGAGTCGGTCTATCTGAAGGCGATGGAGGAGCCGGTCTCGCCGTCGTCTGTGCCCATGCCTGCGCCGCCCGTGGTTTCCGGAATCGGCGCTCCTCGCATGTTCGCGTCGCTCGGGTCGCAATGGAACCTGCTGCGGAATTCGCTGCCGTTCTATGTCAGCTCATGGTGGCGGCGGGGCGACCTGAGCTGGGTCATGTACCTCAACGCGTTCGTGCTCCTTCTCGTTGCCGGCACCTCGCTGTTCGGGCAGCTTCCGGGGGTGGCCGGACAGGTCGCGGAGCGTTTCGCCGCGGGCGGCACCGCGCTCCTGGCTGGTCTGCTGCTGCCGCTCTTCTTCATGTCGTTCGCGCTGCTCGAATCGATCAAGAGCTCGATCGGCATCTGGTGGGAGAAAGCGCAGTCGTCGCTCGAGGTGTTGCTGTACACGCCAATCGACGATCCGTCGCTCATCTGGCTCGAGGTGCTGCCGGGGGCGGTGGTGAGCACCGTCTGGGTCACGTTCTGGATGGCGGCCGGCATGACCCTGCTGACACTGTTCGGACAGAACGCGCCGTGGGACCTGCTGCCCATCTTCGCCTTCGTCGCCGCGGTGACGGCGTACTGGGCCGCGATGGGACGAATGCTGGGTTTCATGCTCTTCCCCCGCGAGGGCGCGGCTGGCGGCGCCTGGTCGTTCTTGCTCTCACCAGTTTCGGCCGCGGTGGCAGACCTTCCACTGGCGCTGTTCGTCTTCCGCTCTCCGCTTGCCCCCGCGTCCCTGCTGCTCCCGATCACGGCGTGCTTTGCGTTGACTGTGCTGTGCGGGACGACGTTCGACCGCGAGCGGCTGATGGAGACCGGGCTGGGACGGACGAGAAAGCCGCGAGTGTGGCTGCCCGTCGCGCTGATACGTCGCAACGCAGCGGCCATCGCTGCCGGGCTGCTGCTCGCGTTGGCACCGGCTGGGATCGCCGCGACCGTCTCGTCGAGCGCGCACTGGCACTCCTGGTCTGACGTCCAGTCGATGGCCGCGTCGGCGTCGACGGTCGCCCCGCCATCGGCAGCGGCGCTGGTGTCGAGCAACACTCCTGCCGGCAGCGGCGTCACCATCGCCGCGGCGGCCCTGGCGGGCATCGTGGCGACGCTGGCCTTGATGCTCGCGCTCGTGATCGTGAGCTTTGCCGCGTTCTTCCTGCTCGGTGTGCCGGCCCTGTTGGGATTGGTCGCTGCGTCGTCTGCATGGGGGATCCAGGTGGGATTTGGGGGAGCCACACCCCTTCAGCCCTGGCTGGTGGGGGCCGGCGGCATCGCGCTGCTGGCGCTCGCTTTGAACACGGGGGCCGCTTTGCCAATCTATTGGTCGTTGGTGTTCGGCTCGGGCCGCAGGCTCGACCGCTTGCGCGAAGCGTGGTCAGGCTACTGGTCGCTGTTCCGGGGCCTCGTCCTGCCCGCGTGCGCGCTGTTTGGAGTCGTGGTCTTCAGGCTTCTCGCCGGCGGATAGGTCGCTCGCGGCTGTGAATTGGCGGAACGTTCCGACAAGGGCGCGTCAACTGCTGACACGCGAATTCTTGGTAACAGTCGGGCCTTAGAGGTCGAGCGATTGCGCCACCAGCTCACGGTGGTACGTCGCATCGCCCAGGGTTACCTCTGACGCTTTGGCCCGCTTGAAGTACAGGTGCATGTCGTGCTCCCACGTGAAGCCGATGCCGCCGTGCACCTGGATGCCGTCGCCCGCCACCTTGCGGTAGGCGTCGGAGACGTAGGCTTTGGCCATCGAGGACGCGAGCGATCGATCTGGCGCATCAGCCTCGACCGTCCACGCCGCGTAGTAAGTCGCGGAGCGTCCGCTCTCTGACAGCACGAGCATGTCGGCGAGCTTGTGAGACACGGCCTGGTAGATGCCGATCGGCTTGCCGAACTGGTGTCGCGTCTTGGCGTACTCGGTCGAATCCTCGAGCACCTTCTGAGCGCCGCCGACCATCTCCGCGCACAGAGCCGCGGTCGCCCACTCGAGAGCTCGTTTCAGCGGCGGCCAACCCTTATGCGGCGCGCTCATCAGGGCATCGGCATCCAGTTGCACCCCATCGAAACGCACCTCGCTCCAGCGCCTCGTCATGTCCAGCGTCAGCAGCTGAGTGATGCTCATGCCCTTGGGTCGCCCCTTGACCAGGAACAGCGAGATGCCCTCGTCGCCGTCGCCTCGCGTGCGCGCGGCGACGATCATGTAATCCGCGCTTTCGGCATCCGGCACGAACAGCTTCACTCCGTCCAGGCGCCAGCCGCCGGCCACCGGTTTCGCCGCCAGCGCCACACCACCGGCATCCCATCGGCCCGAAGGCTCTGTCATCGCCAGCGTTGCACGTGCTTTGCCCTCGGCGATGGCGCCGAGGGCTTCTTTCTTCTGAGATTCCGTTCCCGCCTCGATCAGCGCCGGCACGGCAAGGGCCATCGTGGCGAAGAACGGTCCGGGGAGCAGAGCGCGCCCGCACTCCTCGAGCACGACGATCAGGTCGAGGAAGCTGCCCGCCCCGCCGTACCGCTCGGGGATGCCGAGCGAGGTCCAGCCGAGGCCCGCCATCTTCTTCCATAGAGCAGGGTCGTAAGCATCGGGTTGCTCCATCGCCCTGCGGACCACCTTCGATCCGCATTCCTTGGTGAGGAAGTCGCGAGCAGAGCGGCGGAGCATCTCCTGCTCCTCGGAAAAAGCGAAATCCATGCGCCGTCGAGTCTAAGGGTCCTCGGAGGTCCGGCTCGAATGCGGAGGCAGCTCCGGGGCATCCTGATGCGCCGGCAGCTCGGCCGGCTCCTGATGAGCTGGGAGCTCGGCCTGCTCTGCTTCAGGTGCCGGTTCGACAGCGATCGCCGCCTTCCGCTTGGCCCGCGGCTTGCGGATTTTCGAGGGTGCCGGAGCGGGGGAGGCTGCAGGCTCTGGAGCGCTGCCGGGTTGCGTGGCCACGGTTTCGGTTTCAGCCGGGGACTGGGAACGCTCTGTTCTGGTCGGAATGACCCGGGTCGGCGGAGTGGTTGCGTAGCTCGCCGGCCCGTATTTGCGAGCGCTCCGATAGATCGCCCTGAGTCCGAACAACCCGACCTGGAGAGCCAGTGCACCGGTGATGATGCCCACCGCGATGGCGACGGTTTCGCCCGTGCCGAAGGGGCGGGACAAACCTGGCGCGCACACATCCGCCGACACCGGACACGCTCCGATCACCGCCTGCTGAAGCGGTACCGCGATCATCCGCAGGATGCCATAGACGACCGCGATCCAGGCCAGGATGTAGAGGGCGGTCGCCCAGGATTTTCCGCGCGGGTAGGTCAGCGCCATGATCCCAAGCAAGACAGCGGCGAGCGCGAAGGGAATGGCGACTCCGAGGGCGCGGCTCAGATCGCTCGGCGCCAGCACAATCGACGCGATGGCGCCGGTCGCTGCCAGGCCGCAAGCCACCCAGAACGACCACAGCACCCGCGGCTCGCGAGTCGAAATCGACTCCATAGAGCGGAATCATGCATACATTGCCTGCGATCGTCGCGGGCAAGCACGTCAGCTCAGTGGGCTGACTTCACCTCGTTGGGGCTTTCCGGTCGAGCCCGCCCCGCGGTCACGTGCGCCGTTTGGCGCAGCGGCAGCTCCTCGATGAAGAGGGTCGCAATGAAGGCGAGGGCGATGATGATCAGCCCTGCCACGAAGACGGGATGGAGTGCGTCCGAGAGCCCATGACGGATGGCGGTGGCGATGGCCGGGGGTAGATGGGCGAGCTGGCTGGGATCGAAAACCGCGCCGGCGCCTCCGGTCGAAGACTGGAACCCCTTCAGCGCGTCTGGTGGAAGGTAGCGTGCCAGGGAGCTGGTGAGGCCCTGGGTAAGGATGGTTCCCAGGACGGCCAGGCCGATGGCGGAGCCCATCGAGCGCGACAGCTGGGTCGCTGATGTTGCGACCGCCATGTCGGTGCGGCTCACCGAGTTCTGGACCACCAGCGTGAAGGTCTGCATCGTGACGCCCAGGCCGAGACCGATGAGGATCATCGCCTCGATGACAGTCTGGTTGGTCGTGTGGATGTCGAAGGTGGCAAGCATCGCAAAGCCGCCGCCCATGAACACGAGGCCACCAAGCAGCAGCAGCTTGTACCGGCCGGTGCGTGACATCAGCTGGCCGCTGCCAATGCTTGTGACGACCATCGCCACCAGCATCGGGACGAGAATCGCACCCGAGTTGGTCGCACTGTTGCCGGTAACTCCCTGCACGAACACGGGCAGAAAGAAGATGGCGCCGAACATCGTCATGGCCACACACATCCCAGCGATGTTGGAGAAGGTGAAGATGCGGCTCTTCCACAGGTGGAGCGGCAGCACCGGCTCAGGCGCTCTCGTCTCGATCCATACGAAGGCGATCAAGAGCATCGTGGCGACGGAGTAGAGACCGATGATCTGCCACGAGCTCCACGGATACTGATTTCCGCCCCACACCGTCGCGAGGAGAAGAGCGGTGATGCCCGATGACAGGGTTGCGCTGCCGGCGACGTCGATCGAATGCTTCCGCGTCTCGTTCGGGACGTGCATGTAGAGGGCGACCACCACCAACGTCAGGACTACGAAAGGCAGGTTGACGAAGAAGAGCCACCGCCATGAGTAGTGATCGGTGATGAAACCGCCCGCGGCCGGACCAACAATCGATGCGAGGCCGAAGGACGCTCCCAGCATGCCCTGGTACTTGCCGCGCTCGCGTGGCGAGATGATGTCGCCGATGATCGCCTGCGACAGCGGCATGATGAATCCCATCCCGGCGCCCTGCACGAAGCGGGCGAAAACCAGGAACCAGAAGTTCGGGGCAATGCCCGACAGCAGAGACCCGACCGCAAAGACGACGATCCCGGTCATGTACAGCGGCTTTCGGCCGTAGATGTCCGAGAGCTTGCCGGCTATCGGCACGACGATCGTCGACGCGAGCATCGCTGAGATCGGGATCCAGCTGTAGTCCGCGATTCCGCCAAGCTCCGCCACGATCGTCGGTAGGGCGGGCGCGACGAGGGTCAGGTTGAGCGAGGCGATCAGCGAGCCGAGCATCAGGCCCGCGAAGACGGCCATGACGGCGCGGTCGACGCGTTTCTCTGGAGATGCCGATTCTGGGGTCCGAGTGGCGACAGCCGTCAACTGACGCTCTCGATCAGCGGCTTCGTGGCAGGCCCAGCACTCGCTCGGCGAGGATGTTTCGCAGCACCTCTGAGGTACCCGCCTCGATCGTGTTGGCGCGCGAGCGCAGGAACTGGTACTTCCAACCGCTGGTTTCGCCGACCTGGCCCGATGGGCCAGCGACGTCGACCGCGGTTTCGGCCATGCGCTGGTTGAGCTCCGACCACATCAGCTTGAGAATCGAGCCTTCGGGGCCAGGAATTCCATTTCGTTTCATGGCGGTCAACGCCCGGTACCCGTTGAGCTGAAGGGCTCGCGCCTCGATCGTGTACTGGGCGACCTTCTGCCGCACCAATGGATCCGAACCGCGCCCCAGCTTGCGGGTGTGCTCGGCCAGCTCGGCCGCGGTGATCTGGGCCCGCGTCGCCAGCGCCATGCCGAGAGTGCCCCGCTCGTGCAGAAGAGTCGTCATCGCAACGGCCCAGCCCTCCCCGGGCTCGCCGAGCACCTGCGACTTGGGCACCTTCACGTCCTTGAAGAAGATCTCGTTGAACTCCGCGTCGCCGGTGATCTGCACTAGCGGTCGCACCTCGACCCCAGGACTCTCCATATCGACCAGCAGATAGGTCAGGCCATGTCGCGGGTTGTCTTCCTTGCGCTCGCGCGTCAGCAACATGCACCACTTGGCGATGTGCGCGAGGGTCGTCCAAACCTTCTGGCCGTTCACGAGATAGTGGTCGCCCATGTCCTCGGCGCGGGTTTGCAGGCCGGAAAGGTCGCTGCCCGCATTCGGCTCGCTGAACCCCTGGCACCAGATCTCCTCGGCTGACAGAAGTGGAGGAAGGTACCTCTTCTTCTGTTCCTCGGTTCCGTGAGTGATCACCACCGGGCCGCCCATGCCGAGGCCAATCACGTTTATCGGATCTGGAGCCTGGGCCACGATCATCTCGTCGTTGAAGATCAGCTGGTGCATGAAGTCGCCGCCGCGACCGCCGTACTCCTTCGGCCACGTGATGCCGACGTAGCCGGCCTCGAACAACTTTTTCTGCCAGGCTCGGCGGTTGGCGACGAGCGTCTCGTGGTCGCTCTCGGCCGCGTCGCTCTTCGGGGCGTTGGCTTTGAGCCAGGCCCGAACCTCGTCGCGAAACTCTTTCTCACCTTCGCCGAGGTCGAAGTCCATCTCTCTAAGTTAGTTCAACCACAGGCCGTTGTCGTTATACGATCCGGGTAGATGGTCCAACCGGTGGGGCAGATCTCTCCTGACGGAAAATGGCTCTGGAACGGAACCGAATGGATTCCGAACTCGGCGCCGGCCGCGGTCGCGCCTCCACCGGCGCCGTGGGCGCGGCCGTACGAGTCAGCCCACCTGCGCGCGAGGCTGGTGACCATCTTCCTGTTGGCCAGCATCGTTGGTCTGGTTGTCTTGGGCGCATTCAACGTTCTTTTCGCGGCGGCGGGCTCCCCGACCGCTTCCGACACGCAGGCCGTGCTTGTTGGCCTGGGCGCCCTGCTGGTGCTGGTTGTCTATTTCGGGACTCTCATTCCTTCGATCGTCTTCTTCTGCATGTGGGTTCATCGGGTAGTCCGCAACATGCCCGCCCTTGGTTCGTGGGATCCGCGCTGGTCGCCGGCCGGAGCGGTCGGGCGCTGCTTCATACCCTTCCTGAATCTGGCCCACCCGATGTCTGGAACCCTCGAAGCGTGGAGAGGCTCCGATTCGAGCCGTCGTTGGATCAACGTCGTGGAACGTAAGGCCATGAAGGTGCCGGGCGTGATCATCGGCTGGTGGAGCCTGTGGCTGGTTGGCAACTTGGTGAGCAACATCGGCAGCCGTCTCAGCAGCAACACGGATTCCGGCGCGGTGGCGGTGGGCGATTCGTTGATCGTCGTTGGAAATTTGCTTTTGATCGGCTCGGCTGTTCTGGCTATCCTCGTGGTACGGGCCGTGACGGCTCGGCAGGACCGCAAGAACGAGCTGATCGCGACGGGCCAGCTGGCCTGACAGCAGCGTCAGGCGACGGCGGGGATCACTTCCTCCGCGAGGAGCTTCAACGCGTCGCGGTCGTCGAGCAGGAAGTGCTGCAGCATGAAGAGCTCGACACCCAGCTGCGAATACCTGTTGATCTGTTCCGCAATCTCATCAGCGGTGCCGGCCAGTCCTCGCTCACCAACCTTGGCAATGATCTGGTTGGCATCGAGGTCCTTCAGGCTGGGGATGATCTCGCGCATCTGCAGCGCCCTCTCGCGCACCTCGACGCGATCCCTCCCGATGAGAAAGTTCGCCATCACCGAGTGACGAATGCTCGACGGGTCGCGACCGATCGCGCGACACGCGGCGTCCAGAACCCTCTTCTTCTCCAGGTACTCATCGGCGTCCATGTGGGAGAGGTTCCACTCGACCGCTTCGCGCGCGACCATCGGCAGCGCCCGCTTCTCGCCCCTTCCGCCCATCAGCAGCGGGATCTTGCCGCGCGGTGGCTTCGGGTTGGCTGTGTCCCAGGTTGCGCGGATGGTCTTGATGCCCTCCTCGAGCAGGTCCATGCGGCCGCCCATGGTCAGGAAGGGGATGCCGTTGTCGACATGCTCGCGTTCGTACCAGCCGGCTCCCACGCCAAGGATCAGGCGGCCGCCGGCCAGGATGTCGACCGCCGATGCCATCCGCGCGAGGAGCGCGGGTGGTCGGAACGTCAGCGGACTCACCATCGGTCCAAACTCGATCGTTTTCGTCCACTCGGCGGCGAGAGCGAGGGAGGTCCAGCATTCGAGGGCGTCTCGCTCGACCACGCCCATCACGGAGAAGAGGTGGTCGCTGCGGCGCAGCGAGTCGAAGCCCAGGGCCTCCGCGTCGTGGCAGATGAGACGCCACCGGTCCCAGGTGAGACCCTCCTGGCCTTCGATCATGATCCCGACCTTCGCCATCGCTGCTGATCGTAATCCGCGCTTCGATGGCGGCGCAGCACCTCACTGGAGCGCCGTGGTCAGCTCATCCACATCGAGGAAGTTGAGGATTCGATCCTGCGGAATACCGGCCCGGCGCGCCATCCAGGCCGCCATCGGCACGTAGGCGAACTCAATCGGCGCGTGCGCATCGGCGTCCATGGTGAAGTTGCATCCGCACTCGAGGGCGAGGCGCGCCATCTCGGGTGACAGATCCATGCGCGCGGGATCGCAATCGATCTCGAGCGCAACCTTGCGCTTGGCAGCCTCTTTGAAAACCAACTCGAAGTCGTAGTCGGCGCCCGGCCGCGAACCTGGCCGCCGCCCGGTGGGATGGCCGATCACATCCACGTGAGGGTTGGAAACGGCGCGCAGCATGCGCTCGGTCATGGCGGCCGGCTCCTGGCGGAGCTTCACATGCGGCGAGGCGATGACGATGTCGAGCAACTCGAGAACGGCATCGGGAAGGTCGAGTGCGCCGTCCTCGAGGATGTCGACCTCGATCCCCTGCAGCAATGTCACTTGCCGCGTCTTCGACTGGACCTCGGCCATCTCGCGCGATTGCTCCAAGAGGCGCTCGGCGCCGAGTCCGTGAACGACAGCGATCCGTGGCGAGTGGTCTGTGATTCCCAGGTAGCGATACCCCATCGCCTGGGCGCCTTGCGCCATTTCGAGCATCGTCGCCTTGCCGTCGCTCCATTTCGTGTGCGAGTGCACGTCTCCTTTGTATTGGCTCAGGTCGATCTGTGACTCGTCGTCGCGAGCCGGCTGCCCCATCTCTGCCCGCAGCCGCTCGAGGTAGGTGCTCTGCCCGGTTTCGATCAGGCCGGCCAGGACTTTGGCGATGCCGGGCCCGACGCCTTCAATGGTGGTGAGCGCGTTCTCTCTGTGAAGCGCCTCCAGGTCAGGTCGCGAGATCACAATCGACCAGGCGGCCGCGGCGAAAGCCTTGGCTCGAAAACGTTCAGCTTCGTTTTGCCGCAGCAGGTATCCGATCTCCGAGAGCACCTGCGCCGGCTCGACCGCGTCCACCTGTCAATTGTGTGAGGATGCGGGCATGGCGAAGGCGAGGCCCGTGGATCGGATGCCCGAGCTGGTCGAGCAGATGCTCTCCGAGCTTGGGGAGGACCCAAGTCGCCAGGGCTTGCGGGCAACGCCAGATCGGGTGACGCGAGCGATGCGGGAGCTGACCGACGGGTACGGCGTGCGGCCGGCCGACGTCATCGCGGGTGCGATCTTCGACCAGGACTACGACGAGATGGTGGTGGTGAAGGACATTCCTTTCTACAGCCTTTGCGAGCACCACATGCTTCCGTTCTTCGGCACCTGCCACGTCGGCTACCTGCCGAAGGGAAAGGTCGTCGGCCTCAGCAAAATCCCTCGCCTCGTGGGCGTGTTTGCCCACCGGCTCCAGCTGCAGGAGCGGCTGACCCAGGAGATCGCCGGGGCGTTGAACGAAGAGCTGGCGCCACGCGGCGTCGGGGTGGTGGTCGAGGCCCGCCACCTGTGCATGGAGATGCGAGGGGTGCAGAAGCCGGGCGGGCAGCTGATCACCTCGTGCATGCTGGGCACGTTTCGCAAGGACGCGCGCACCCGCTCCGAGTTCCTGGACCTGGTCCGCCACAACTGAGCGGCCGCCCGGAATTTGTTTGGCCAGGAAGCCCTGGATCACCCGGGCGCGCCATACAATTTGCGGCGCATAACGTGCGTCAGAGCCTGGTGAGGAGTGGTGTCGTCCCCGCGGCATGGGTCGCGGGTATGGTTTTAGTCTTGGCCGGCTGTACCCAGACACCTCAGGCGACGGCCTCCCCTGAGGTAACGCCAACAGTCGCCACCACCCCAAGCGCCGAGGCAACACCGTCGGACTCTCCGTCGCCGGTCACCTCCCCGACGGCGGCGGCCTCGCCAAGTCCGACGAAGCTGATCATCAGGACCGTCCCCTTCCACATGGGAGAGGTCGGACTCAACTATGGAACCGTCACCCTGGTGGCGGCCGGCGGGGTGAAGCCGTACAAGTGGTCGATCTCGTCAGGGGCCTTGCCGGGCGGGGTCACGCTGTCCTCAAAGGGCATAGCGACAGGCAAGCCGACCGCGCCGGGCACATTCTCATTTGTGGTTCGAGTGGACGATTTCGCAGGCGGGGCGGCGGGCGTACCAACGTCGATCATCGTGTTTCGACAAATCGCGTTCACCACGACCAGTGGGAAATGCTCGGACACGGGCAGCGGATGCACGACGAGGCTGCCATACATCGGAGGCGCCTCCAACGCCACGCCAAAGATCATGGTCACGCTAAGAGCAGGAGATCCACCGCTCCCGCCGGGCTCGACCATCACCGCCAAAGGCGGTGTCGTAACTATTTCGATCGCAGATCAGTGCAACTCTTTTTCCATCGTTGCGACTCTGGTGCTCGTGGACCCGAGTCCGTGCAGCGCCAACTACAGGTGCTCGTCGGCGCCAGCCTCGGTGGCCATAACGAAGACCTTCTCGTGCTAATCCAACAGTCAAGTGAGGGCGTCGACGGTTCGATGGCTCTCTCCTTCGTATGGCCTAGCTCAACGTCGTGTACTTACAGCGGTCCGGTGACGTGTGAGCTGGTCGATCGCAGCCCGTATGGCGCCGGCTTCCTGTGCACATCAAGCAAGACGATCAACTAACGCTGATGCTGGCTCCCGACGCATAACGGACCCTTTATGCATTAGACTCATAAAGCAAGCTTTATGTTTCTGCCCACCCAGCGTCACGAGCTTCCCGATCACTTTTTGGCCTTCGCCAACCCCACCCGCCTGCGCATCCTGCAGCGCCTGGGCGAGGTCGGGGAGGAGAACGTCAACGACCTCGCCCTCCACCTCCGCATGAGCCAGCCTCGGATCTCCTGGCACCTGCGGATGCTGCGCGTGGGCGGCGTCATCCGCACCCGTCGCGAAGGGCGCCAGGTCTACTGCTCCCTTGACGTCGAGAACATCGCCCGTGAGCGGCGGCATCTAGAAGAATTGCTTGGAATCAGAGAACGCAAAGTTCGCACGGAGGTTGGGGCATGAAGAACGGCCGCAAGAATGGCCACACGAATGGCAAGGTACGCGTCGCGATAGTAGGGGTCGGCAACTGCGCCTCCTCCTTCGTCCAGGGCGTGCAGTACTACCGCAACGCGTCGCCTACGGACTTCGTGCCGGGGCTGATGCACGTCGACCTGGGCGGCTACCACGTCAGCGACATTGAGTTCGTCGCCGCCTTCGACATCGACAAGAAGAAGGTCGGGCTCGACCTGTCGAAGGCCATCTTTGCCGGCCCCAACAACACCGTGAAGTTTTCCGAGGTGCCCAAGCTCGACGTCAAGGTCGAGCGCGGTATGACCCACGACGGCATCGGCAAGTACCTCGCGGACGTCGTCAAGAAGGCGCCGGGCGAAACCGCGGACGTCGTGGGGATCCTCAAGAAGTCCAAGGCCGACGTGCTGGTCAGCTACCTACCCGTCGGCTCTGAAGAGGCGACCAAGTGGTACGTCGAGCAGGCCCTCCAGGCGGGCGTCGCCGTGGTGAACTGCATCCCCGTCTTCATCGCGCGAGAGCCCTACTGGCAAAAGCGATTCGAGGACAAGAAGCTCCCGATCATCGGCGATGACATCAAATCGCAGGTGGGAGCCACGATCATGCATCGCGTCCTCACAAGGCTCTTCACCGACCGTGGCGTGAAGCTGGAGCGCACCTACCAGCTCAACTTTGGCGGCAACACCGACTTCCTCAACATGCTGGAGCGCGATCGGTTGATGTCGAAGAAGATCTCGAAGACTCGCTCAGTCACCTCGCAGATGGATTACGACATCGGCGCCGACAACGTTCACATCGGCCCCTCTGACTACGTGCCCTGGCTGCACGATCGCAAATGGGCCTACATCAGGCTGGAAGGTCGGGGCTTCGGCGATGTCCCTTTGAACGTCGAGCTCAAGCTCGAGGTCCACGACTCGCCCAACTCGGCCGGCATCGTCATCGACGCCGTTCGCTGTTGCAAGCTCGCTCTCGACCGCGGGATTGGAGGCGCGCTGGAAGGTCCCAGCTCGTACTTCATGAAGTCGCCGCCGGTTCAATACCGCGACAACGACGCCAAGCGCCTAGTGGAGGAGTTCATCGATGGTGGTAAGGCCGGGGCAAACGGTAGCGTCCGCCGCGTCAAGCGGGCGAGGCCGGCGACCACCGCTGCTCGGCGCTAGTTATCGCGCAGGTGCGGCAATCGTGCGGGCGTTTCCGCCTGGTTTCAATCATGCCGTCGCGGCTCCCGGCGGCACCGCCTGGTACTGGCTCAGCGGCCGGCAGCGCCGATCCGCGCTCGAGAACTACGCCGCGGCCCTGGGCCGTGATCGCTCCGATCCAGAGGTCGCGCGCGTGGCGCGTCACGCCTTTCAGAACTACGGCCGCACGCTCATCGACTTCATGCTCATCGGCAGCCTCACCCCAGATGAGCTGTTGAGGCGGATGTCTTTGGACGGCCGGGAGAATCTCGACGCTGCGCTGGCCCGCGGCCGCGGCGCAATCATGGCCGTGCCGCACATGGGTTCGTGGGACATGGCCGGTGCTTACGCCGGTGCTCTCGGCTATCCAATCTCGGCGGTGGCGGAACGGTTCCCGGGCTCGCTGAATGACGCGGTCGTACGAACCAGAAGGCGGTTCGGCCTGAACGTGATCATGCTGGGCCGTGCCGCGGTTCGATCGATCACGCAGGCGCTGGAGGCCAACAGCATCGTTGCCCTTCTCTGCGACCTCGAGCAGGGACCCGGCGTGGATGTCCGCTTCTTCGGCCGAGCGGCGGTCGTACCTGGTGGCCCCGCCGCGATCGCGCTGAAGACCGGCGCCGCGCTGCTGCCGGCCTACCAGTACATGGTTTCCCCTGGCCGCCACCACGTGCACCTCGATCCGGCCGTCTCGTGGCCCGCGGGCACCACCAAAGAGGGCCTCATGCAGAGGGTCATCGGCCGGTTCGAGGAGTTCATCAAGTCGCGCCCCGACCAGTGGTATGCGTTCCGGCCCATGTTCAAGAACGAGGGATGAGTGTGGCGCTACCGAGCGTTCAAGGCCGTGCAGTCGATGGTGGAGCGACTGCCGCGATCTTCGGCCTATGCGCTCGCGGTCTTCGCGGCACGGTTCGCTTTCTGGTTCTCACCGTTGGCGCGCCCCCGCCTCCAGTTCAACCTGCGAGTCGCCCGACCGGACCTGAGCGATCGCGAGCTCAGGCGAACCACGTGGCTCAACTTCCGAAACCATTCGAAGGCATATGCCGACCTGATGATGCTGCCGCGAACTCGCGTGTCGGAGTTGCGACCGCTGTTGCAGGTCCAAGGAATGGAGAACCTCGAGGCGGCTCGTGCCCTGGGCAAGGGCGTGATGGCGGTCTCCTGCCACATGGGCTCGTACGAGATCGTGTCCGCGATCTGGGCGGCCACGTTGTCGCCGGTCAGCTTCTTTGCCGAGGAGCTGGAGCCGAGGGCCCTCTTCGAGTGGTATCGGGACACGCGCGCCCGGCTTGGGATCAGCGTGCTGAGCCTCACGGTGAGCGGCATCCGCAAGGTCACCCAGGCCCTGCACGAGAAGGAGATGGTGATCACCGCCATCGACCGCGACATCATTGGCACCGGACACCTGATGCCGTTCTTCGGCCGGCCGGCGCCGATACCCCTCGGCACCGCATCGATCGCGCTGAGGTTCGGAACGCCGCTGCTCCCCGTCTGCGTTTACCGACTGCCGGACGACACTTTCATGGCGGAAGCGGCCCCACATGTGATCGCGGAAAACACCGGCGACCGGAGGGCGGACGAGATCCGCGTGACCCAGCAGCTCTTGCGACACATCGAGGACTTCATTCGAAGGCACCCGGAGCAGTGGCATGTGCCCCATCGCATCTGGGCCGAGTCACCTTAGTGAGCGCCCCATGAGAATCGGCCTCGTTTCGCCTTACGACTTCGCCACCGCGGGCGGCGTAAACGACCATGTTCGCCACCTGGCGCGCCAATTGCGGCGGCTCGGCCATGAAGCACGCATCTTCGCGCCGTCAAGCCGCGCCGACGTTGATTTCGACACCGCGCGCTTCTACCGAATCGGCAGCCCGATTGCCATACCAGTCAACGATTCCGTGGCGCGGATCACGCTCAGCTTTCATCTTGCGGACGCGGTGGCGGCGATCGTGGAGAAGGAGCATTTCGACGTTCTCCACTTCCACGAGCCGCTGATGCCGGCGCTGCCGATGACGATGCTCAAGATGTCGAGGACCACGAACGTGGGCACGTTCCATGCCTTTGCTCGCTCGAACATCGGCTACTACTACGGGCGTCGCTGGCTCGAGCCGTATCTCGCCTATCTGCATCGCGGCATCGCCGTCAGCGAGCCTGCGCGCGCTTTCCTGCACCAGTACTTTCCGGACTTCCCGGTGCGAGTCATCCCCAACGGCATCGACGTCAACGCATTCAAGCCGGGATTGGCTCCCATCCGCCACCTGCGCGATGACCACATCAACATCCTTTTTGTCGGCCGCCTGGAAAAGCGGAAGGGACTCGGAGATCTTCTTCGCGCGTACGAGTTCATGCAGGCGCGCGTGCCGAAGAGCCGCCTGATCGTGGTCGGCGACGGCCCTTTACGCGGCCAGGTGGAGTCGTACATCTCGAGGCATCGGGTGCCCAACGTCGTCATGGCGGGCTACGTGCCCGACTCAGTCCTGCCGCGCTATTACTGCAGCGCAGACATCTTCTGCGCTCCGGCCACTGGCGCCGAGAGCTTTGGGATAGTGCTGCTGGAGGCGCTCGCATCCGGCCTTCCTGTCGTCGCGACCGAGGTCGAAGGCTACATGTCGGTGCTCGAGCCCGGGCGCGACAGCCTCACAGTTCAGCCGAAAGGCTGGGCCGAGTTGGGCTCGGCGCTGATCATCCTCGCCCGCGACGCTGAGCTTCGCGGCCGGATGGGCGCGTACGGCCGCGAGAAGGCAAGCCGGTTTGGATGGGATGTCGTCGCCGCCCAGATCCTGGCGGTGTACGAGGAGGCGCGGGAGGCGCGCGAAGCGTCTGCCGCCCGCGAGCCGCAGGGCGCGCCAAGCGAGGAGATAAATGTTCACGACGCGGTTTGAGGCCTGGGTCCGTCGGCGTGCCGAGGCGCTGATGACCGCTATCGGGCGCATACCGATCACGCCCAACCAGATCACCGTGATTGGGGTGGCGCTGACATTCGCTGCGGCCGTCCTCGTTGCGTTCGGCTACCTGCGGTGGGCGGGGATGGTCCTGATCGTCGGCGGGACCTTCGACATCCTCGACGGCGCGCTCGCCCGGTCGACGGGTCGCGCCTATCCGTATGGGGCCTTCCTGGACTCAACCCTGGACCGCTACTCGGAAGGGTCCATCTACGTCGGACTCGCCGTCTACTTCGCCGGCACTCCTGGTCCTTATCAGCGCTGGCTGCTGCTGGGCACGGTTGCCGCTCTGGCCGGTTCGTTCCTGGTCAGCTACGTGCGAGCTCGGGCTCAGAGCCTCGGCTTCGTTTGCGACTCGGGCCTGTTCGCCCGACCAGAGCGGGTGGTGGTGACGGTGATCGGCCTCATCTTCGGTGGCGTGGTTCTTTACGGGGTCGTCGCCCTGCTCGCAATTCTCACGAACTTCACAGCGCTGCAGCGCATCCGCGAGGTGTGGCTGCAAGGCCGGGCCCAGCGGCTTGCCATCGAGCGCGAGGCGGCTGCACCCAATCGGGGCAATACAGTTACTCCGTGAGCGATTTGAGTGGCGACGTCGGCCCCTGAGGGCGGCGGGCCTGGCGGAGCCAGTTCCCAGAGCACCCGCCTTCTGTTCTCGGAGATGGTCGGCCACGGCCAGGCTCTCGACCAGCTGCGCTCGCAAATCAGCTCCGGGCGGTTGGCGCACGCATATCTTTTCGTTGGCGAGGCCGGCCTCGGCAAATCGACCGCAGCCAGGTTGCTGGGCGGCGCGCTCTTGCCCGAGGCGCCACTGCACCGGCACCCTGACTACTGGGAGGACGACCGGATCAAGCCGCTGTCGATCAACGAGATCCGGCTGCTTCCAGACAAGGCTCCCGAATATCACGAGCTCTCGCTCCAGGCATTCCTCAACCTGAAGCCCGCAGTCGGGGCGCGCAGAGTTGCATTGGTCGCCAACGTCGGCCGCCTGCGAGACCAGGACCAGGGCGTCTTGCTGAAAACGCTGGAGGAGCCGCACCCGAATCGCGTCATCGTCCTGACCAGCCCCAGCCTCAACCCATTCGTCGTGCTTCCGACCGTCGTTTCGCGGTGCCAGCGGGTGTTCTTCCACCCGGTACCCGCCGCCGAGATCGAGAAGCTGTTGCGGGCCCACGGCCTCGATGCCGAGCGTGCCCAGGTGTTGGCGAACCTCGCCCGCGGGCGTCCGGGCTGGGCCCTCAAGGTCGCCGGGGACGACAGCGTGATCCACCACCACCGTGAGTGGACTCGCCGGTTGGAAGAGGTGTTCGGCGCCCCGTCCGATGTGCCGCTTCAGGTGGCGGCGGAGCTGGACGGAAGCCAGATGGCTTGGCGCCGAAGCGAGGGCGATCACGAAGATCCGGCGCTGTTCGCGATCGCGAGCTGGCAGATCGAGCTGCGACGGCGGATGCTCGGGAGCAAGGGGGCCGAACAGGGTCGGTGGGCGCGCCTGGTCGAACTGTCCTACGACACGCTGGGGTACCTGGAGCAGAACGTCAGTCCGCGTCTTGCGATTGAGACATTTCTTCTCGAATGCCGGAAGGCTTCCTGAAGAAGGCCCTTCGGGGCTTCCAACCCTACGTTCCCGGCGAGCAGCCTTCCGATGAAGGAGGCTGGGTCAAGCTCAACACCAACGAGTCGCCTCTGCCTCCGTCGCCCAAGGTCATCGAGGCGATCAAAGAAGCGACCGGGGATTCGCTGCGACTCTATCCAAGCCCCACAGCGGCGCCGGCTCGCGCGGCGATTGCCGCCCACTTTGACCTGGAGCCGTCGATGGTGGCGCTGGGCAACGGTGGCGACGACCTCATCGAGATGTGCTTCCGCGCCTTTGCGGGGAAGGGAGATCGCGTGGCGTATCCCACCCCGACGTACCCGCTCTTCGAACCTCTCTGCACGATCCACGAGGCGGTGGCGGCTCCGCATCCCTGCGCGGAGGGCTGGACCTGGCCTAACGAGCTCGCCGAGGATCACGCACGCCTCAAGTTCATCGTCAACCCCAACTCGCCGACCGGCACGTGGTCTTCAGAGTCTGCGGTCGAAGACGTCGTCGCCACGGCGCGCGGCGTGGTCGTGCTGGACGAGGCGTATGTGGACTTCGCGCCTGAGTCCTGCGCCGCCCTTCTGGAGCGGTATCGAAATCTGCTCATTCTGCGGACCTTCTCCAAGTCGTACGCATTGGCGGGGATGCGCATCGGTTTTGCCCTTGGCGACCCCGAGCTCATCGCGGCGCTTGATGAAGTCAAGGATTCCTACAACCTCGACCGGCTGGCCATCGTCGCTGCAGTCGCCGCCATCCAGGACGACAGCCACCATCGGGCCATCGTCGACCACGTCGTGGCTGAGCGAGCGTGGCTTGCTGAAAAGCTCACAGCCCTGCATTTCGAGGTAGCGCCTTCAGCTGCCAACTTCCTGTTTGTGCAGCCGCCGTCAGGCAGCGTCGGTGCTGCGGTGGCCGACGCCCTGCGCGAGCGACGGATCCTGATCCGGCATTACGATCGAGAACCGATTGCCGGCTGGTTTCGAATCACCATCGGTACCCGCGATCAACACGAGCAGCTGCTCGGAGCCCTGAAGGAAATACTTGGGTGAGCTTTTTCGTCCGCCTCGTCCTCACGTACCGATACAAGCTGTTCCGCTGGAACGCACCATGAGCTCGCCGACGCGAGACGAGGCATGGGAGCTGATGACCTCAATGACGCCATCGCTGCAGCTTCGGCGCCACATGCGCAGCGTCGAGATGGCAATGCGCGCCTACGCCAGGCGCTTTGGCGAGGATCAGGAGCGGTGGGCAGTGCTTGGCGTCATCCACGACTGGGACTACGAGTCAGGCCCGACTCTCGACCTCCACCCGATGAGGGGGATCGCGATGCTGCGCGAGAGGGGTTGGCCGGAATCCATCCTCGACGACATCGCCTCGCACGCCCTCTACCTCGATGTCCCGCGCGACACCCCGACCCGAAAGACTCTGCACGCGGTGGATGAGATGTGCGGGTTCATCATCGCGTGCGCGCTGGTCAAGCCAGACAGGTCGCTGGGCGCGGTCGAGCCAAGCGGCGTGCGCAAGAAGATGAAGGACAAGGCGTTCGCGCGCGCCGTCAATCGAGAGGAGCTTCTCCACGGCGCGGAGCTGCTCGGTATACCCTTCGACGAGCACGTGGAGATCGTCCGCGATGCCCTGAAGCCGGTAGCCGAGGAGCTGGGACTGAATCCATGAGCACTGGTGGCAAGCCACGCGTCCTTCTGATGCACCCCATACTCGACCCCGGTCCGGCGATCCTCGCCGAGGCGGTGGAAGTAATCGCATACCCGGCCGGCGCTCCCCTGGACGAGGCCAGCATCCGCAAGGCAGCCGAGGGCTGCGTCGGGATCGTGAGCCAGCTCATGGACCCGATTGGCGAAACGGTGCTGTCGACGCCCGGGCTCAAGATCGTCGGCAACGTCGCTGTCGGGTTCAACAACATCGACATCGCCGCCGCCACCGCCCACAAGGTGATGGTGACCAACACTCCAGGGGTGCTGGACGATGCCACCGCCGACTTTGCATTCACCCTGCTCATGTCGGCGGCGCGCAGGATCGTCGAGGCCGACAACTTCACTCGCCAGGGAAAGTTCAAGGGCTGGGCGATCGACATGATGCTCGGTGCGGACGTTTTCGGCGCCACGCTGGGTCTCGTTGGCATCGGGCGCATTGGCCGCGGGGTCGCACATCGCGCCAAGGGTTTCAACATGCGCGTGCTCTACTACGACCCGCATCCCCTGCCGCCCGACGCCGAACAGCAGCTCGGCGCGACACGGGTTGATCTCGGGCGGCTGCTTTCGGAGTCCGACTTCGTGTCGGTACACGTGCCGCTGACCCCAGAGACCCAGCACATGCTCAGCAAGGCGCAGTTCGAGCAGATGAAGCGAACGGCGATCCTCATCAACACCTCCCGCGGGCCTGTGGTCGACGAAGCAGCGCTCGTGGAGGCATTGAGCGCCAAGAAGATCGCGGGCGCCGGGCTTGATGTCTATGAGCGCGAACCGGCGGTGCACCCGGGACTGATCTCATCGCCGAACGTGGTGCTCGCTCCGCATATCGCGAGCGCCACCAGTCGAACTCGCTCTGAGATGTCGGCCATGGCCGCACGAAATGTGGCCACCGCGGCTCGCGGGGGCCGGCCGCCCAACCTCGTCAACCCCGAGGTCAAGAAGTAGCTCTTCGCTACCGGCTGCTGGCCCTCGACCTCGACGGCACGATCCTCAGCCCGACATTGCAATTGGATCCACGCGATGTCGAGGCGGTGGGCCGCCTGGTACGGGCAGGAATCACTGTCGTGGCCAGCACCGGCAGGCCTTTTCCAGGAGCGTTGCCTTGGGTCAAGCGCCTTGGCCTCGACACTCCGATCGTTTGCTACCAGGGCGCGCAGATCCGGGCTTTGGACGGCGGGATGATCCTGGACCATGGCATCGAACATGACCTTGCGATGGAGGTCGTTCGATTTGCGCGCGAACGGGACCTTCATATTCAGGCGTACTCGAAGGATGAGCTGCTGGTCGAAAGGGATCGGCCGGAGGCGCATGAATATGCAGACCATGCCGGCATGCCGATCAACTTCGTCGCGGACCTCGACCTTGCGATGGGGCCGACGACCCCAAAGCTGGTGATCGTCGCCACGCGTGAGGTGTTGGAGGCGGTGCTTCCGGAGGTGCGGCGCCGCTGGCAGGAGAAGTTGAACGCAGCGACGTCGATGCCCACCTACCTCGAGTTCACCAGCATCGACAGTGACAAAGCGAAGGCGCTTGCCTTTCTGTGTGACAAGCTTGGGATTCCCCAATCAGAGACGGTGGCGGTAGGCGACGGACGTAACGACGTCTCGATGATCTCCTGGGCGGGACTGGGCGTGGCGGTGGAAGGCGCCGAGCCCGAAGTCATCGCCGCCGCCGACCGCACGATACCCGGACCCGGCCATCGTGGAATCCAACAGCTCGTCGACCTGTTGATCAAGTGATGGGGGCTTTGCTGTTGGTGCACGCGCACCCTGACGACGAGGCGATCTCGACCGGCGGCGCGATGCTGAAGGCGAGGGCAGACGGCCACCGCGTGGTGCTGGTCACGGCGACGCGCGGTGAGGTCGGCGAGATCTACAACATGGATGAGGCAGCCACGCGGCCGCGACTCGGCGAGGTCCGGACCAAGGAGCTGGAGGCCGCGTCGCGCCTGCTTGGTGTCAATCGCGGCGAGTTCCTCGACTACCGTGACTCGGGCATGGCCGGCACCGCCGACAACGAGAATCCCAAGTCTTTTCACCGGGCGCCGCTGGACGAGGCTGCGGCGAGGCTGGCCGCGATTCTGCGCGAGGAGCGGCCTGACGTGGTCGTGACCTATGACGCTGATGGAACGTATGGCCACCCCGACCACATCAAGGCGCATCTCACCACGAATGCCGCCCTGGACCTGCTCGAGCAGGAAGGCTGGCGTCCCAGCAAGCTCTACTACACAGGCATCCCACGCACGCTGATGCAGCAGTTCATCGCCGCGCTCCCGGACGACGCCCAGCGCCAGGAGCGAGCAGGCAGCATCCAGATTCCGGGGACGCCCGACGAGCTGATCACCACCCAGATAGACGTCAGCGACTACGTCGATCGCAAGCGCGAAGCATTCTCCGCGCACGTCTCCCAGAACGACCCGAACTCGTGGTTCACCACGATGGCGGATCAGATCTACAGGTTGGCATTCGGCACCGAGTACTACCGGCTGGCGCGCGGCAAGCCCGGCTCAAAGCTGCCAGAGAACGACCTCTTCGTGGGGGTCGCCGACAAATAAGGCTCTCCGAGCCTCCGCGTAAACTCAAGTTCAGATTGGAAGTTCTCAAGATCACGCCCAGGGGCTACTGCCACGGCGTAGTCGACGCTTTTCGCATCGCCAAGCGAGTCCGCGAGGAGACCACCGGGCCCGTTCACATGCTCGGCATGCTGGTCCACAACACCCATGCGACCGACGACCTGCAGCGGCAGGGCGTCGAGCTGGTGGACCAGAACGACCGGCTGGCAGGCCTCAACCACATCAAGGGCGGCACCGTAATCTTCACGGCCCACGGCGTCTCGCCGCAGGTCAAGCAGCGGGCCGTGGAGCTGGGCCTGACCCCGATCGACGCCACGTGCTCGGACGTGGTCCGCACCCACGAGCTGGTCGCCGACCTCGCCAGGAAGGGTTACGAGGTCGTCTACATCGGCAGGAAGGGACACCCCGAGCCGGAAGGGGTGATGGGTGAGGCTCCCGGCAAGGTCCATCTAGTCCAGGACCCGGAGGACATCGACGCTCTCGAGCTGAAAGGCGACAGGATCGCGGTCACCTGCCAGACGACACTTTCCGTCTGGGACACCGAGGACCTGATCGGACGCGTCCAGGCCCGTTACCCGAACGCCGAGGTCCACAACGAGATCTGCCGCGCCACGCAGGAGCGGCAGGAAGCCGCGGTCGAGGCGGCGCCGCATGTGGACCTTGTGATCGTTGTCGGCAGTCCGCGCTCGTCCAACTCGTTGAGGTTGGTCGAGGTGGTCAAGAAGCTGGGCCACAAGCCGGCTTACCTTGTCGACAGCCTCGAGGACCTGGACCTCAGCTGGTTCAAGGGAGCCACGAAGGTTGGAGTGACCAGCGGCGCCTCAACCCCAAGCCAGCTGACCCGCCGAGTCATCGAATACCTCGAGGCCCTGGAAACCCCAGCCTGAAGGGCGCCCGGGGGGTCTAAGGCCGGCGGAGACGCCGGATCGCGCGCGTCAGGGGGTTCGGGGAGCCGGCCCCCGCGGGCGCCAGGGCCGGAGAGGCCGGGGCCGCCGGCATGGTGTCCCCTGGAGGTGGTCCTTCTGAAGACGCGTTGCCGGCAGTCCCCTCGCCGTTTCGCGCTTGCGCCGAGCCAGGTGACCTGCGGCGCCGCCGGCGCCTCGGTCCTCCCGGCGAGCGCTCAGCCGCTGCAGGCGTTGGAGTGGCTGCGGCTTCGACCGCCGCCACCGCCTTGGGCTCGGCTGCGCTCTTCGCGCCATCCGCTGTGGCCGGGCGTCGGCGCCGCCGGCGGCGAGCTGCAGGGCTGGACGCAGCCACCACCACGGCCGCAACAGGCGGTTCCACACGAGTTCGAGGCGCCTTGGCTGCGGCCTTCCTCAAAACGCTCGCCCCGACCTCGCCTTCGGCGCACAGGGTGCCAGTGGCCGTGTGCACGTCCACGCGCCAGACCACGATCGCCGTCGGATCGTCCCCGACGGGGGCACGTTTCTGGGTTAGCGTCCAGATCGCGTAGATCGTGTCGCCAGCCCGGACGGGTCTCGGAAACTTCCAGTTGAGCCACTCCCAGGTGGCGACCGCAGGCACCGGCATGTCCATCGAGCCAAGGCCGACCGCCATCGCGACCAGAAGCGCGGGAGGGGCGATGCGGCCGTTTCGATGGGTCGCATCGATGGTCAGCGGGGAGAAGTCGCCGGCGACGGCGGCGAACAGCGCGATCTCAGATTCGGAGATGGTGCGCCGCCGGGTCGTCCACTCACCGCCGAGTGGGAGGTCGTCGAATGAGATCGGCTCCAGGTCGGGCCGAGTATAGCCCGAACAACCCTGCGGTCAGGGGCGTTAACCTATGGCAACTCAAAAAATGGAGTCTCTGTGCCCGATATAGCGAGCGTTCTGCTCGTGACCTCAATCCTGCTGGTCGTCGCGTTCGTCCTGCTGACGGTGTCGTTGATGCGTCTTCGCAGGACGACGAGGCAGCTTCAGGCCGCCCTTGCGGACGAGAGCGGCGCCCGAGACCGAGCCGGCCTCCTGCTGGCGATCGCCTCGGCCGTCAACTCCTCGCTGGCGCTGGAGGAGGTCCTGAACGTAGCTCTCACGCATGCGGGCAGGATCATGGGCGCCGTCGCCGGGGCGATGTACCTATTACCCCCAGGCAGCAGCGAGATGCGCCGCGAGGCGCAGTACAACCTTATCGCTCGGGCCAAAGGCGCTGTACGCCACCTCGAGGAAGAGCCTTTACGCACCGCATTGACGGACCTGCGGCCCCAGGTGCTCAAGCTCGCGGACGAAGGCTCCCCGCAGCTTGAGGCAGGCGGCCATCCGCAGCACGTTCTGGTCGTCCCGATGCAACGATCGGGGCAGCTGATGGGTGCGATGGAGCTCTACCTCAACGCATTCCGGGAGCTGACCGACGACCAGGCCGACCTGCTCAACGGAGTTGCATCGCAGGGAGCCATCGCCATCCGACACGCCCAGCTCTTTCAGGCGCAGGAGGAGAACGCCCTTACGGACGAGCTCACCAAGCTGCCGAACCGGCGCGCTCTGGCCGAGCGCTATGTGCAGGAGATGCACAGGGCGCGGCGGTATCACAAGAGCATCGCTTTCTTGATGATCGACCTCGACCACTTCAAGCAGGTCAACGACACCTACGGCCACCTGCAGGGCGACGCTGTGCTGCATGAGCTCGCCAAGATCCTGACGTCGGGGGCGAGGGAATCGGACGTTTGCGCGCGCTACGGTGGTGAGGAGTTCGGGCTCATCCTCCACGAGACCACTGAGCAGGGAGCGCGCACCCTGGCCGAGCGCATCCGCGCCAAGGTCGCTGCGGCGACCTTTCCCGGCGGGCTGAAGCTGACCATCAGCATCGGCGTCGCGGCGACTGCCGAACCGGCGCTGTTCACCTCCCTGATGGAGCACGCCGACCAGGCTCTGTATGCGGCCAAGCAAGGGGGCCGCAACCAGGTCCGCGTCGCGGACATGAAAGCGGCAGCCACGAAACAGCACGCCTAGCAGCGGTCGCTGCGATTTCCCAGGTCACTAGAGTTGGTTAAGTGACCCACCGCTGCGTGAACTGTGGCGCCGAGCTCGTTGCGCGCGTGGTCGAAGGCCGCGAGGTCGAGGGCTGCCCCAATGACGATTTTGTGCTGTGGCACGACCCCAAGGTCACGACGGCGGTGGTCATCGAAATGGACGGCGGCATCGTCCTCGGGCGGCGCGCGATCGAGCCTGGCCTTGGTCTTTGGTGCCTTCCCGGCGGGTTCGTCAACGACGATGAGAGCCCGTGGGATGCGGCGGCTCGTGAATGTCGCGAAGAGGTAAGCGCCGATGTCGAGAAAACTCGCCTCATCGGTGTCTATCACATCGCCAAGCGGACAGCTCCCAGCATGATTGGAATCGCATACCAGGCCAGGCTGGCGGATGGCGGCCGGCTCGCTCCAGGCCCGGAGATGCTCGAGGTCGGGGTCTTTGCGCTCGAATCCCTGCCGCCTCTCGCATTTCCGAGCCACCGAAAGGTGATCGACGAATATGCGACGGCTATGTCCCCGGAGCCGGTGGAGGGAGCGGGATCTCGGATCGTGGGCGCAGCGGCTCCGCGTGAGACGCGGCCATCACGAGAGCCAGCACCATCGCGGCCGACGCGCAAGCGGTGAAGCCGGCGGCGTAACCGTACGTCTGCACGATCGGCCCGAACACCAGGGGTCCGGTGGTCAAACCGAGAAATAGCACCGTCCCATATGCACCCATCGCCACCCCACGGGTGGATCCGGTAGACAGGTCCCCGAACACCACTCCGAAGGCCACGTAGACAGTCGCGACGAAGGGTGTGGCGATGACCAGCAACGCCACCGGAGCCCAGAACCCGCTGAGGTGGCCCAGCACGATCGCCGCCACCGACCAGACCATCACACCGACAAACACGATCGGCCAGCGGTGCTTGGCGCGGTCAACGAGCCTGCCGCCCGGGATGCGGGCGAGGCCGTTGGCGACGGCTTGAATTGCCAGCATCAGCCCGATCTGTGAGTTGGACAGTCGCAGGCTCTCTTTGCCGAAGATCGGCAGGAACGCACCGACGGTTCCCCAAACCAGCGTTGCCGACAAGAGCCCGATTACGACTGGACCGAACGAGGGCTGGGTGATGAGCGCGCGCAGAGGTCCTATGAAGCTCAGCCGCTGCCCCGACTGCGGCGCAGTGCTTGCCGCCATCGCGCCAGGGATTGCGAACACCAGCAGGGCAGTCGTCACGGCGATGTCCGTGCGGAGATCGATCCACTGGAGCCAGAGACCGGCGATGGAGGGGCCGATGAAAAATCCAGCCTGCATCGAGAACGTGAGCCACCCCATGGCACGCCCCAGCCGGTTGCCGGGCACCAAGGCAGTGACTGCGCTGAACAACGCGGCCTGCTGAGCGCCGGCGCCAAGTCCGCCGACGATCTGCCATACGAACAACGGCGCCACAGTGGTGGCTTCGGCGATGGCCAGCTGAGAGCCGGCCGCAATGATCAAGGAGAGAATCAACAGAGTCCTGGTGCCGAAGCGATCGATGAGGACGCCCGCCGGCATCGACAGCAGAGCCGCGGCCAGGGTTGCGACCGCGAACAGCGCGCCGACTTGAAAGCGGCTGGCTCCCAGCTCGTGCGCGTACAGCGGCACCGTGAGACCTCGCGCCGACAGCGCGGCAAACGAAGCGCCGGCGGCGAAGTAGATCGCGAGGGTTCTCCGCGAATCCGGGACACCCAGGCGCACGCTCCCTAACATAGCGGCGCATGGTCCGCGAGCGTGTGGGCGACTGGCGCCTCGCCTGGCGCTTCGCGCTGGCGGGACTTCTTGCCGGCGTGCTCGTCGTGATCCTGAGCACTCGCGGCGTCATGAACGGGCCTTTCTTCGCCGCCCAGGACCAGCTGTTCCCAGCTCCGAAGCCTGATCAAAGGGTGACGTTCATCGCGCTCGACCAGCCCTCCATGGCGGCCATCGGCACCTTGACCAACGCCGATCACGCAAGGGTCATCTCCTACCTGACGAGCCTTCACCCGTCGGTGATCCTCTACGACTTCCCACTCGACCAGCCCACAGCGCCGACCACTGAGGAGCCCAAGGTCGACACGAATGCTCCGCTGATCGTCGCGATCAAGAAAGCGGGGAATGTGGTCCTGGTGTGTACTGCCGACGTCCACCCTATGGACGCTTTCCTGCAGTTCGCGGCTGCTGTCGGCGAGCGCGGTCTGGCCGCCCCTGACGACGCCAACAACATTCGAGGCGTCGTGCTGCGCCCTGATCCAAATGCGACATGCAACCAGAACGAAGCCGACGAACCGGCATTCATCCAGGCACTCCGGATATCCCAGGGAATCAGTGACGCGTTACAGGTGAGCGGCGATCGAGCGACCTTTGGCCCTCACCACATCCCCCTCGTGGGCGATCAGATGCTCATCAACTTCACCAGAGGCGGTGGGCCGAGCTGCTCATTCCAGGACGCCGAGAATTCCAGCTGTCAAGACCCCGAACAGATCACCGGCCACATCGTCGTCGTCGGCTCCAAGCTCGTCGATGGTGGCGATGTCTACTCGCAAGCTGTCAGCTTTACCCACGACAGCACCTTTTGCCCAGCTAGCCGGCTGCGCTGCATGCTCGACAACCAGAACTACGGCTACCGAATCATGGGCGATGCCATGACCACGATCCTCTCCGACCGCTACGTCCGCGTTCAGCCCACCAACTCGATGCTGCTGGCCATCGTCGTCCTCTCGCTCATGGTCGCGGTCATCGTTTACGTGCTGTCATTCCGCATCGCCGCGATCTTCACCGCCGCGCTGCTGGTGGCCTACTACGCGGGAATCTTCGTGCTGGGCAAGTCCGGATACCTGGCCGATCCGCTCTATGCGCCGATCGCCATCGTCCTGTCGGCCGCGTTTTCGCTGGCGGCGCGATACGTCCTCGAAGATCGCGAGAGACGCAAGGTCGAGCGCATCTTTGGCCACTACGTCGACCCGCGAATCGTGAGACAGCTCGCCGCCACTCACTCGGTCGGCGAGATCATCTCCAAGGGCGAACGGCGTGACCTCACGCTTTTGTTCGTGGACATTCGCGGCTTCACTGCGATGTCCGAGGCGATGGCGGCCGAGGATGTGCTGTCGGTGATCCAGCACTACCTGGATGACATCAGCGCGCTCATCCTCAAATGGGACGGGACCATCGACAAGTACGTCGGCGATGAGGTGGTCGCGTTATGGAATGCGCCGGTCCACCAGCCGAATCACGCTCTGCTGGCGCTGCGCTGCGCGTACGACCTGATCGCCCAGGCCCCGGCTCTGCAGTCGAAACTGGTCGAGCATGGCCTTCCACCGGTAAGGTGGGGCATCGGCATCAACTCGGGCCCAGCGGTGGTGGGGAACATGGGAAGCAAGGATCGTTTGCAATACACGGCGCTCGGAGACACCGTCAACACGGCGGCCCGCTTCTGCAGCGCGGCACCGGCGTTCGAGATTCTCGTAGGGTGGCCAACGTTCGAGGCGTGCTCCGAATACATAGCCGTCGACGAGATGCCAGGCATTCAGCTGAAGGGAAAATCGGCTGAGAAATTCCGCGTCATGAAAGTGAGCGCGATCCGTGAGCACGGCGAAGCCCTATGGGTTCGGATCCCGACCCAGGCTGCGCAGGATTCCTACGAGATGAACAAGCAGCGCTACGGCGAACAATCCGTTTTCGCGACGGCTCAAGAAACGCAGGCATGACGGTCGAGCGAGCCGCTGAGCTGCTCTCGGCGGCACGAAGCGGAGTGGCCTTCACGGGGGCGGGGGCGTCTGCGGAAAGCGGCATCCCGACGTTTCGCGGACCGGGTGGACTCTGGGCCAAGTACGATCCGGTCAAGGTCTCTTCGATCGATTCATTCATGCAGGATCTAACGGCCTACTGGAAGGTATCGAAGGAGCGGGGCGCCATCTCGCTGGCCGCACGACCCAACCCTGGCCACATGGCGCTCGTCGCGCTCGAGGCGGCAGGCGCTCTCGTGGCGGTAGTGACGCAGAACACCGACGGCCTGCATCAGGCCTCGGGCAGCCGGCGCGTGGTCGAGCTTCACGGGTCCAGCCGCACGGTTCAATGCCTGGACTGCGGGCGGCGCGAGTCGCGCGCGGTCCTTCAGGCCCGGCTGGCCGTCGAGATGCCGCCGATCTGCAAGTCGTGCGGGGGCATGTTTCTCAAACCGACCGTGGTGCTCTTTGGTGAGCCGATGCCGGCGGGTGCCATGCATGAGGCGTTGGCTCTTGCCCAAAGCGCTGATGTCATGCTCGTCGTCGGCTCGTCGCTGGTGGTCCGCCCGGCAGCCGACGTTCCGCTGGCCGCATTGCGTACAGGCGCGAGGCTGATCATCATCAACACCGAACCGACGCCGCTGGATTCGCTTGCGGAAGTCGTGATCCACGGCCGCGCCGGCGAAGTGCTGCCGGCGATTCTTACTCTGCTAGATGCGTAAGGCTTCCGGCGCTCACCGCCGCGCCGTCGACCAGCAGCTCCCCACGCTCGTTGATGTCCTCAGCCAACCCTTCGAAAGCGCGATCTGGCAGTTGCACGCGAACCCTGCGTCCGATGGTCTCGGAAAGCTCGCGCCACCGCGCCAGCACCTCTTGCAGGGGCGCTGAGCTCCACTTCTCGACTGCGATGCTCAGCCTGGCCAGCAGCCAGTCGCGAGGCTGGTTCAGGCTGGCGGCGCCGTCAGGAGCCCAGGTGAGGTTGATGCCGATCCCGCACATGGCTTTGGCCGGCGTCGCCTCGACGAGGATGCCTCCAACCTTGCGGCCGCCAAGGAGCAGGTCGTTGGGCCATTTAAGCCTCACACCGTGATCGCAGGCCTCCGCCGCGGCAACTCCGGCAGCGAGGCTCAGCAGAGGGTTCGGTGCCAGGACAAAGGAGACGAGAAGGGCCGTGCCCGGTGGCGCTTCCCATCGATGATCGAGGCGCCCGCGTCCGGCGGTCTGATGATCGGCAACGACGACCGATCCGACCGGCAGATCGCGAGCGACGTCCTGGGTCGAGGCCACCGACTCAAGGTGGATCACGCGGGGTAGGTCGCCGGCCATTCGTCGACCCTAATCGGAATGGGACCAGAGATGCCACCGGATCTTTGGAGCCCGTGCGGCCGATCCGGATGTTGCGGGGCGTGTCCCGCCGTCGCTGCACCTGCGCACCACGAGCGCGGGGAACCCAGAGGCTTGCGCTGCGGGCCGGGCCACCTTCCGCTGGGCCCCCCATGGCGAACCCCATGGGAGGCGTCCCTGGATGTCCACCTCTCTCGGCCGGCACTCCGGCCCCACTCCCGTGCGGCGGTAAGCTGATGGGACGATGAAGGTCCACCGCGCCGTCACGCTGGTCGCCATGATGCTGCTCGCGGTCGGCGCGCTCGCTCTCCTCCTCATCGGCGGGCTCGGCAATCTCGACGGCCACTCGCTCATCGCGCTCGGCGTCGTCGTGGTCGCGGCGGCTGCGGGCGGCATCGGCTTCAGCTGGAATCGCTACTACAAGCGATAGAAGGTTGGACAAGATGTTAAGGCTGGGTTACAAGGCCTCGGCCGAGCAGTTCGGCCCTCGCCCGCTGCTCGATTTCGCCGTCGCAGCCGAGGAGCGCGGCTTCGACAGCGTGTTCGTGAGTGACCACTTCCAGCCATGGCGCCACTCCGATGGCCACGCACCCTTCGCCTTCGCGTGGCTGGCGGCGACCGGAGAGAGAACGAAGCGCGTCGCGCTGGGCACCTCGGTGGCGACTCCGACCTTTCGCTACCACCCTGCAATCGTCGCCCAGGCCTTCGGCACGCTGGGCTCGCTGTACCCGGATCGCATGATCCTCGGCGTCGGTACCGGCGAGCATCTCAACGAAGGCGCCCTCGGCATCCAGTGGCCTGACAACAAAGAGCGTTTCGCTCGACTCCGTGAGGCGGTGCGCCTTATCAAGCAGCTATGGACCCAGGAGCTCGTGACGGTCGACGGTGAGTACTACCACACCCGCAATGCAACGATTTACGACAAGCCAGACCAGCCGATCCCGATCTACGTGGGCGCGGGCGGACCGCAGGTGGCGAAGTTCGCTGGGCGTGCGGGCGACGGCCTCATCTGCACGTCAGGGAAGGGCATGGAGCTTTACTCCGAACAGCTCCTGCCATCTTTTGCCGAAGGCGCGACCGAGTCGGGCCGCGACTCCGCCGACCTCGACAAGATGATCGAGGTGAAGGTCTCTTACGACACCGACCGCGAACGCGCGATGGAGGACACCAAGATCTGGGCGGCTCTGGCTCTTCCTGCGGACCAGAAGGCGGGCATCGACGACCCGCGGGAGATGGAGCGGCTCGCGCGCGAGGTCGAGAATGTCGCGCACCGCCGCTGGCTTGTCTCAAATGATCCGGACGAGCACCTGGAGCAGCTTCGCCCATACCTCGAGCTTGGGTTCAACCACCTTGTCTTTCATGCGCCAGGCAACGATCAGGCGCGTTTCCTCGAGCTTTACGGTTCGCAGATCCTGCCTCGGATTCGCGCCCGATGGGGCTGATGCCGGGCCGTGTCAAAGCGACCGACGACTCCGGAGCCTGGGTCATCGTCCTGGTCAAGGATCTCGACCAGGCCAAGCAGCGCTTGGGCGAAGTCCTCGACTCGCACGCGCGTCGGGCGCTCGCTCTCCGAAATGCCGAGCGAGCGATTCGGGCCGCTGCCGCCGGTGATCACCGCCTCGTCGTTGGCGGCAGCCCCGAGGTAAAGGAGATCGCGGAGCGCCTTGGCGTGGAGGCGGTCATCGAAAGGCGCCAGGAAGGCCAGAACACTGCCGCCAAGCGTGGAATCTCGTATGCGCTCAAGAGCAAGGCTCGTGCTGTCCTCATTCTGTCCAGCGACCTGCCCCTGGTTACATCGAAATCTGTCCACGAAATGTTGGACGTCGCCAGTCGCGTTGTGCCACCAGCCGTCGTGGCGGCGCCGGCGATTGGGAGGGGAGGCACCAACGCGCTGTACCTGAGTCCTCCGGACGCGATCTCGCTGCGTTTCGGCGATGACTCGCTGAGGGCATTCAGGCGCGAAGCCGAGACGAAGGGGGCCAATTTTGCTGTCCACAAATCGGACGCGATGGCCCTGGACCTCGATGAGCCCGAAGATCTCGCGCACGCACGAGACCTTGTGCGCGCGCGGCGCAAGGGTTGAGGCGCCTCGAGCTCATCGGCGTCGACGGAATGCCCGAGGTGGGTGCCGGCGACGATCTGGGTCAGCTCATCGCGGCGCGGGCAGGTCTTGAGGCCGGAGACATCGTCGTTGTGGCACAGAAGGTGGTGTCCAAGGCCGAGGGTCGGACTCGCGATCTGTCCACGGTCATCGCGGGCGATGAGGCAATTCGGCTGGCTCCCCATCTGGTCGCTCAACCCGACCCGCGCTTTGTGCAGGTGGTCCTCGACGAAAGCGTGCGAATCCTGCGCACCGAGCGCGTCCTGGTTACGCAGACGCACCACGGCTATGTGTGCGCCAACAGCGGAGTCGATCGGTCGAACATCCCGGGCGCAGAGGTGGTGACGCTGCTCCCGGTCGACCCTGATGCCAGCGCAGAGCGTCTTTGCAACCGGCTGCGCGAGATCGCTGGAGTGACGGCCGGTGTGATCGTGTCGGATACGTTCGGCCGTCCGTGGCGGCTCGGGATCGTCAACGTTGCGCTCGGTGTTGCCGGCATGCCGGCCCTGGTCGATATGCGCGGGCAAAAAGACGATGCCGGCAGGGAGCTCCATGCAACGGTGCTCGCCGTTGCCGACGAGGTGGCAGCTGCCGCGGGCCTTGTGATGGGGAAGACGCGCCGAACGCCGGTCGTGATCGTCCGTGGACTCGACCTGCGCGGTAATGGAAGCGGTCGCGAGTTCGTCCGTCCGGCTGCGGAGGATCTGTTCCGGTGAACGTGGTCGTGCTCGCCGGTGGCACGGGCGGCGCCATGCTGGCCTCGGGCTTCCAGTCGATCCTGCCCGCGGGGCACCTTACCGTCGTGGCCAACACGGCCGACGACGATGAGTTCTGGGGTCTGCTCGTGAGCCCGGACCTCGACGCCGTCATCTACAGGCTCGCCGGTGCTTTCAACGAGGAAGCCGGCTATGGCGTCAAGGGCGACACGTTTCACACGCTCGAGGCGCTGCAGCGGCTCGGTGAGAAGGCCTGGTTTCGAATCGGAGACAAGGACTTTGCCACGCACCTGGTTCGCACCGAGCTGCTGCGAGGTGGTGGCCGGCTGACTGAGACGGCATCACAACTTTGCCGCCGCTTTGGAATCGAGACGCCTGTGCTGCCAATGACCGATGAAAAGGTTCGCACTCGTTTTGACACCGATGGTGGAGTGCTCTCGTTTCAGGAATATTTCGTGCGGGAACGAATGGCGCCGGCGCTGCGTCATATCGATTTCGAGGGGATCGACTCCGCAAAGGCGACGCCCGAGGTGCTGGCTGCGCTAGTTCAAGCGGACCTCGTTGTGATCGGTCCCTCCAACCCGCTCATCTCGATTGCGCCGATCTTGCGGGTGCTCGGTCCGCATTTGGCACGCGACCGCACACTGGCCGTCTCTCCGATCGTTGGCGGCGTCGCTCTCAAGGGCCCGACGGTGGCGATGATGCAAGCGATGGGCTTTGAAGCATCCCCAACTGCGGTGGCGGCGATGTACGCAGGGGTCGCAAGCGTTTTTGCAATCGACCAGCGCGACGCCGACGTTGCGCCGGAGATCGAGAGGCTTGGTTATCGGACGCTGGTCTGCGACACGGTCATGACAGATGGGGGGCGGGGATTGGCGGCGGCGATACTGACCGTGTTACCCGTTAGCTCCGCAGGCGGCGCCAAGACCTAGCTGCCGTGTGAGTTCGCCACCATCACGACCACGCCGATCAGCACCATGACCAGGCCGACGACAAGCACCGCGTACTGCGCGATGGCAATAGCAGCGCTCGGCCTCCTGGGGGCGTCATCTGGCTCGTCACCCGCAACCTCGCCCGAGGCCAGCTGCCAGGCTCCGGCCTGAGCGTCCTTCGAACTCTTCTTCCTGGGCGCGGGCTCGGGCTCCGACGAGGCCTTGCTCTCGCCGACCACCGACCATGAGGCTCCGCCACCTGCCGAGCTCGCTGGCGGCTCCGCCGCGGCGGCTCGTTCCGGTTCCAACGGCGCCGCCGGAGCGGGCGTCCACTCGGGCTTGGTTTCTGGGGCCTCGAAGGGCGGTGGCTGGTAGGCGGGCTGCGCCGGCGGCGGCCTGTACGCGGGCTGTGCCGGGGGCGGCTCGTACGCGGGGGCTGCGGGAGGGGGCTCGTAGGCAGGCGCCGGAGGAGTGAAGGCAGGCGTATCAACCGGGGTCGTGACCGGCCCCGCGTCCCATGACTGCGCTTTTTGAGGAGGCGGCGCCACTGGAGGGCTGGCGTATGCCGACGTCTCGTAGGTCATCGCCGGTGCCGCGCTGGCGGTCTGGTCGATGGCCTCGCCCTTGTCGGCGCGCTTCCCCGGGGCCAGGGTTCGCTGGCGGGCCGCGCGCACCTTGTGCTCGATCTGGGAGCGGCGTGCCGAGTACATGGAGCGCTTCTCGACCGACTTGTGGCGCATGACGAAGACGACGGCCACGATGCCGATCACAGCTACCGCGGGTCCGATGAGGAGGAGCATTTGGGCCGATTATCAGGGATCGCGCGTCCGGAGAGGTCTTGGGTGTGTGTGACAATCGCCGCCATGGCCCTCTACGACCGCATCCAGTCCGACCTGGTCGAGGCCCGTCGCCGGCGCGACGAGCTTGGGCTGAGCACGCTCTCCCTTCTCAAGAGCGAATTGGTGAAAGCCAGCAAGGAGACCGGGGCGGGAGCGCTGAACGACGAGCTCGTCCAACGCGTAGCGCGACGCGAGGTCAAGAAGCGAGAAGAGGCCATTGACGTCTACAGGAAGGCGGGCCGGGAAGCATCTGCCGCACGCGAAGAGGCGGAGATGGCCGTCCTGCGCGGTTACCTGCCTGCTGCCATGAGCATGGAGGAGGTTGAGGCCGAGGTCAGGGCCGTCATCGACGACCTCAAGCCAGAGGGCCCCAAGGCTTTCGGAGCCGTCATGAAGGCAGCGACCGCACGGCTGGCGGGGAGGGCCGAGGGCACCCAGGTCGCGGCCGCCGCGCGCAAATTGCTTGGCTCCTAGGCCCAAACGCAAGAAACTTCCGCCGCTGCCGAGGCTGCCGCCAGGGGCGCGCCTGCGGGCAAAGCTCACGGTCGAGCGCCTGAAGGAGGCTTATCCGGCAGTCACGGAGCTGGCCCACCAGGACCCGTTCCAGCTGCTGATCGCAACGATTCTCTCCGCGCAAACTACCGACCGCGCTGTGAACCTGGTCACGCCGGAGCTGTTCATGCGTTATCCGACGGCCGCAGACCTTGCTGCCGCGGATCCCGCGGTGGTCGAGCGGCTGATCAAGCCCACAGGCTTTTTTCGCGCCAAGACGCGCTCAATCATCGCCGCGAGCCGCAAGCTGGTGGAGCTGTTCGACGGTCAGGTGCCGAGCAACATTGACGACCTGGTCAAGCTGCCGGGCATCGGGCGCAAGACGGCGAACGTGATACTTGGAGTGGGTTTCGGTGTGCCTGGCTTCGCGGTTGACACCCACGTCAAGCGCCTGACCAACCGCCTGAAGATCGCTTCCTCACAGGACCCCGTGAAGATCGAGCGGCAGGTCACTTCGATCGTGCCGAAAGAGGAGTGGAGTGGCCTGTCATTGCGCCTGATCCTGCATGGGCGCCGAATCTGCGTTGCGCGCCGGCCGCGCTGCGAGGTGTGCATCTTGAACGACTTCTGCCCCTCATCGACAACTCGCCCCAAACCGGCGCGGCGCCGCAAACCGGCGTAGTTCCGTGGCCTGGAGCCCTGTCAATACGCGAACATTTGTTCTACCATACGTCCGTGGAGCCTCCTGAGGCCCGACTCGCAGACGTCGAATACCTCGAGGTGCAGTGCAGGTCGGCCCTCAATCCCGTCAAAGGCATGGGCTTCTCCTGGTCCCTCAACCCCTACACGGGGTGCGAGCATCGCTGCGCCTTCTGCTACGTCCGCGCCTTCGAGCTGCGGGCGGATCGGCCTTCCGACGACCGGTACGGCCGCACCGTGCGCATCAAGCTCAATGTTGCCGGCGTCCTCCGGAGCGAGCTGTCGCGCAAGTCATGGAAGAAAGAGACGGTCGTTATCGGAGCCGCCACCGATCCCTACCAACCAGCAGAGGGGCGCTACAGGCTCACTCGGCGCTGCCTCGAGGCTCTACGCGACTTTTCGAATCCTGGTGCGATCATCACGCGCGGTCCGATGATCGTTCGCGACATCGACGTCCTGAGTGAGCTCGCGCGGCGCGCCAACTTGCACATCACCTTCAGCATCCCAACTGTGGACGACGAGGTGTGGCGCCGCACCGAGCCCGGAACCGCGCATCCCAGGCAACGGCTCAAGGCAATCGAGAAGCTCGTTGCCGCGGGCGTTGACGTCGGGGTCGGCATGGCGCCCATCCTTCCCGGCCTTTCGGATCGGCCCGATCGCCTCGAGGCGGTGGTCAAAGCGGCCCGCGCGGCGGGCGCCACAGGACTGTGGGCTGGAATGCTGCACCTGAAAGATGGGACGCGCGAGCATTTCATGTCGGTCTTGGCCCGGCATTGGCCTGAGCTCGTTCCCCGGTACGAGCAGGCGTACAGGGCGCGCGCCTACTTGCCAGCCGCGTACAGCGATCAGACGATGAAGGCTGTCGGGCGCCTTCGCACGGTCCACGGTGTCTCCGACCGCCGCCGCGTGATCCTCCAACCGCCGCCCCAGCCAGAGCAGCTGTCCCTGCTGAATTAGCATTCGCACGTGCGAAGTCCCATCGAGGTGCTGACGGGGAAGGTTGGGGGATTCACCACCACGGAGGTGGCCCGGCGCACAGTGCCCTGCTACAAGCACGTCATCGAGAAGGATGGGGAGCGTTTGGCGCTTTGCATCCTCGTCGACTCGGGGAAGCTTTATCGCTTTCCATTCGAGAGCGTGAAGCCGATGAAGGGCCTCGAGATCAAGGCGCGTTTCCTACGCGGGGAGATGGAGCATCTCAGGCTTCGTGAGTTCCAACCCGGACTCTGTCGCTATGTCGAAAGAGCCGACCAAGCCGTCTGAGTCGCTGGTCCAGGAGCTGCTGGCGGAGAGGCGTGACCTCAAGGTGGCGCTCGAACGCCTGCGTCTCGAGCTCGCGGATGTGCGAAGCATCAGCGGCGGCCCTGATCCTCGCGTTCGCGATCTGACTGCCGAGGTCGAGCGTCTGAGATACCAGCTGGCGCAGGCCAGGGCGGAAGCGGGGTTGATGCGCGAGGAGCGAGACGAGCTGCGCCAAGGCGTGGAGAAGGCACTCGAACAAATCGCGAAGGGATAGTGTCCGGATGGCACGACCGACGGCTGCGCCGGCACCTCACCGGCGGGCGGGGAGGACGATTTGCCCCATGACCGGAAATAGAAAAGGGCCCCGTCAGCCGGGGCCCCTTTGATGAATTAGCCGGCTGTTACTTGGCCCAGCCCTCGACCATCGGCACGTACTTGTTGGCGAGTCCCTGGAGGCCCGGGAAGGCAAAGCGCTTGCCGCCCGCCTGCAAGGAGAGGATGAGCCCGATGATCCAAACGATCAACCAGGCGATCCACCACAGCAGGGGCAGGAAGAGAAGAAACACGGTGACAGTTCCGATAATCCACAGAAGGATGTAGACGATCAGGAACGCGCCGTGGATCACGGTCGCGTTCGCCGCGTTGTACTTGACATCCGCGTCGTCCTTGCCGACGAAAAGAAAGATCAGGCTTCCGATGGGCGGAAACAAAGCCCAGGCAAGGATCGTATACAGGTTCTTGTTGCTGCCGACAGCGCTGGGCTGCCCTCCCATGGGTGCCGGCTGTCCGGGCGGCGGCGGCGGCATCTGCGACATATGTGTCCTCCTCGAAATACTGGCGTGGTTCGGGCCCGATTATGGGTGGAATGCCGCCAAAATGCCATAGGTTTGGCCCCCTTGCCCGTGGGTCGTGGTTGCTTTGAACCCACTCTGCTAGGCTCCGGGCGAAATGGCCGACCCCGGTTTGACCCCTGAAAATCCACCCAATCCGCCGCCCACGCCGATCCCCGACTGGGCCCCCGAGCTGAGCCCGGCGACGCCCGAGCCGGTCGCCGCGACCGCGCCCCCTGCCGCCGCCACGCCGCCTGTGGAGGGTCCAAGGGTCGATGCGACCATGCGCATGCCGGCGACCCACCCCCCAGCCCCAGCGGCCACGCCCGCGCCGCTCACCCCCGCAGCGCCCGCCCCCGCACCGGTCACAGCACCGCAATCAATCGACGCCACCATGCGCCTGCCAGTCCAGGCGCCTCATCCGGTAACCACCCCGCCACCCAACCAGCCTCTGACCCCGGGCGGCGCGCGTCAGATCGGCAAGTACCTGGTGAAGGGCGAGCTTGGGCGTGGTGGCATGGGCGCCGTCTACCTCGCGGAGCAGCCGGGCCTCGGCCGCGAGGTCGCGATCAAGGAGCTGATCCTGTCTCCTGCCGCAGACCCGACAGCGCTCATGCGGTTTCTGCAGGAGGCCCAGGTGATGGCGCGCACCAGTCATCCGAACCTGGTGCAGGTACACGACCTCGAGCAGATCGGCGATGCCAACTACATCGTCCTGGAGTTCGTACGCGGGCGGTCTCTGCGCGACATGGTGAACCACGGACCGGTGCCCTTGCCCCAGACCTTTGCCGTCATGCATGGAGTGCTGCAGGCTCTCGACTACGCGCACAAGCACGCGATTGTGCATCGCGACATGAAGCCTGAAAACGTGCTCGTGTCCGACGAGGGCAACGTCAAGGTCGCGGACTTTGGCATCGCCCGACTGACTGACGACTCTGGGCCTGGCGGCACGGCGACCAAGACAGGTACGACAGTCGGCACTCCGCAGTACATGTCGCCGGAGCAGGTGGCGTCGAGCAAGGTCGACGGCCGCAGTGATCTTTACTCGGCGGGCATCATGTTCTACGAGCTCGTCGTCGGCCAGCCTCCTTTCACCGCAAGCCAAGCGGACGGCCCCTTCACGCTGATGGCCAAGCACGTACAGGCTCCCCCAATGCCGCCTTCGGTGCACCGACCCGGCCTTGACATGAGACTCGAGGAGATGATCATGAAGTCTCTTTCGAAGCGGCCTGAAGAGCGGTTTCAGACCGGTGAGGAATTCGACACGACCATGTCGCGCATCGCCGACCGCTTGTGTCCAGGCTGGCCGAAAGCCCTCGAGCCCGGCGCAGATCTATCGAGGATGGTGCCGTCGGCGGCGTCGGCGCAGGCGGCATCCGTGGCCTCTCCACCCGGCATCCCCGCGATGGCCGAGCCGGCAGCTGCCGTCCCCATCCAGGCTGTCTACAACCCAGCACCGCCTGTCAAGCCGGCAGCCAGGAAAGCATCGGGCTGCCTCGGCGTGATCGCGGGCGTTCTGGTACTGACCCCGGCGCTCTTCCTGCTCGGCGCCCTAGCTCACTAAAGGCCGGCCGGCGTCGGCGACTCTCCGGGATTCACTACAGGCGTGCCATAAGCCGGCGTGCCGTATGGGGGAGTCGGTGCGGTCGCAGCCTGATCCGCAAGCGCTTGCTGCGCTTCTTCGCCGACCAGGAGGTCGCGAGACGTCGAGACCTGCGAGCCGAGGATCGTCTTGTGCGTGTACTGCTCCGTGTAGGTGTCTTGCGCCTGCAGCGCCATCTCGGTGGGGAACGGCACCCATGGAGAGGTCGGGGTCTCGCGAATCGCGGTCACCTGGTAGATGCGGAAGGTTTCGGCTGACTTGCCCTTCAGCTGCACGCCCGGAACCATTTCGACCGCGATGTAGTCCTTGCACTGGTCGTACGTGGGCTGGCCGATCAGCAGGTGGTAAGCGGGCGCGTTGGCGCAGAAGCGGGCTGCGGTGTTGACGGTGTCGCCAAGAGCCGTGTACTGCAAGCGGCTGCGCGAGCCCATGTTGCCCACGACTGCGGGGCCGGTGTTGATGCCGATGCCCCAACGGATCGGCGGCAGGCCTTTTTCCAGCAACCTCTGCTGCAGCTCGGGCGCGCGGTTGATGAGGTCGTAGGCGCAGCGGACCGCAAGCAGGGCGTGATTCTCCTGGTGCCTTGGCGCATTCCAGAACGCGACGATCTCATCGCCGACGTATTTGTCGACGGTCCCGTCCCAGGTGAAGATGATCCCGCTCAGATGGTCGAGATACATCTGCACCACGTTCACGACCTCGTCCGCCTCCATGCGCTCAGACATCGATGTGAAGCCTCGAACGTCCACGAACAGCAGGGTGATATCCCGCCGCTCGCCGCCACGAAGGATGTCCTCGACGCCGCCGCGGTTCTTCGCCAGCTGCGCCACGATCTCGGGCTTGAGGTAGTGGCCGAACAATGCGGTCACCTTTCTCTTTTCACGGTCTTCGTACAGAAACCGATAAGCGGTGACGCCCGCGTAGACGAGGGCCATCGCCAGGAGCGGATGAAAGAGGTCCGGTACAAAGCCACTGTTGAACGAGAAGAACGACATCGCAAACGTGAACACGACAAGTGCCGCAGCGGTGACCAGCAGGCCAACCAGGACAGACATTCGAGCCACGGCGAGCGCGGTTACCAAAGCCAGCACAAGCAGGACCAGGAACACCAACCACGGTGGCTCAGGAGCCAAGAAGTTCGGTACCGACTTGATGAAGAAGTTGACGATCGGGCCGACGATCGGGGCGTTGCTTGTCTTGCTCAGGCTTGGAGGTAAGAGCATCTGGGCGATATTGGCCTGCATCTCGATTCCGGTCATGTTCGCGCCCGTGCCCTGGCCCGCTCCGGCGCTGGTGGTGGCTCTGACGTAGTCGTTGACGCTGGTGAGGTTGTAGAAGCCGACCAATACGATGGCGCCCTTGATCTTGTCTGCCGGGACATTGCCTGCATATAGATCGCCGAACGACACGTACTGTCCGCCCTGCACGTAGTTTCCGGGTGGGCCGAAATAATTGATCAACGCCGAGCCTGTGGAGTCAACGGTCAGGGGCGCCGGCCACGTGGTCCCGAACCTGGCTTCGCCGTTCGCCTGCGTCAAGTCGATGCCGGTGAGTCCCTGGAGCGCCCACGCCCGATAAGCGGCAAACGCAAAGGTGTCGATCACGGGTGTGCTGCAGGCGCCGGTCGCAAAGCACGCGGGCTGAATGAACATCGGGACCCTTCGCGTCACACCGTCCGCGTCGGCGACGATGTCGGTCGAGGCCAGGACCACATTCGGGTATGGCTGCTTGCAGGGGGCGGTGGGATCTGAGCTTGCGTCTGCGCATCTGAACATCCGCAAGGGGATCTCGTCGATTCCTGGCGGATCGCTGGTGGGAGAGGTCTGGAGAATCTTGCCGCGGCCGATCACGGTGTTGTCTCCCGCGTAGGCGAGGACAACCGGCACCGTGCTCGTGGCCAGCGCATCGGCGAACGACCTGTCGGTGGCCGGGTCGCGCTGGTCTGGAAAGATGATGTCAAATGCGACGACGGCAGCGCCGGCCTTTTCCAGGTTCCTGAGGGCCTGGGCGTACACGTTTCGCGGCACTGGGTACTTGCCGATGTTTTTGACGCTCTGGTTGTCGAGGCCGACGATGAGGACATTCGGATCGGGATTGGACTGGAAGCCAAACCGGTCCTCCGGGTGAAGCGACACGTCGACAAGGCATGAGCCCTGGTGCGAGTCGCAGGCGATCTGCTGCGTGTACAGCCAGTACATGAGCCCGCTGAGGACCAACGCCAACATGACCGCCACGACGGTTCGGTATGTGTACCAATAGCGGATGTAGCGGCCCACGGGCGCGACGGATCATAGCGCTCAAACAATCGTCTTGTGCCAGGATCGAGCCATGACCGTGCGCGCGGGCATAGCCGGGTGGATCGACAAGTCGCTGATCGACTCCAAGCTCTTCTATCCGATGAATGCGACTTCGTCGGAGGAAAGGCTTCACTTTTATGCCTCGGAGTTCCCTCTGGTCGAAGTCGACTCCACCTACTACGGCATGCCCAAGGTCGAGAACTCCGAGCTCTGGGTGGCGCGGACCGAGCCTGGCTTCCTGTTCGACGTCAAGTCCTTCTCTCTTTTCACCAACCACCCGACCAAGCCCATGGCCCTGCCCAAGGACATCCGGGACCAGCTGCCTGACAACCTGCGCGAGAAGAACATCTACCTCGAGCAGATGCCAGATGAGCTGCTCGACGAGTCCTGGGAGCGCTTCCGGGCTGCGCTCGAACCGCTGCGTGCAGCCGGGCGCCTCGGTGCTGTTTTCTTCCAGTTCCCTCCCTGGTTCATGCCTTCCTCGCGTTCGCTCGCCTACATCGAGCAGGTCCAGGAGCGCATGTTCGGATTCCAGGTTGCCGTCGAGCTCCGTCGGCCCGAATGGATGGACGCTCGCCACCAAGATGGCACCCTCGCCTTCCTGCGCACGCGCGACATTCCCTATGTCGCCGTCGACGTGCCTCCGGGGCACAAGTCGAGCATGCCCCCGGTTTTCGAAGTCACCTCCAGCAAGCTCGCGGTCGTCAGATTTCATGGGAGGAATCACGAGACGTGGGACCTGAAGGGGGCGCCGCCGAACCTACGCTTCCGCCACGACTACAAGGACGAGGAGCTGCGGGAGTGGGTTCCGCGCATCAAAGAAATGGAGAAATCTGCAAAAGAGGTCCACGCGATCATGAACAACAACTACTCCAACTATTCGGTCAAGAATGCCCATCGCCTGGAGGAGCTTCTGGCCGCCTGGCAGAAGTAGCCGGGTTGTTATTTGTTCAGTCCCGTGCCGCTCAGGTGTGGGGATTTGAGCCGCCTCGCCTCCCCCAGGCCGTGGTCCATCAGACCTCCGAGCAGCGGCTCCGCGAGATGGGCGAAACGCAACGGCATGACCATCGCGTCTCGTCGCGGGAACTGCGCGGTGCGAACTATCAGGTTCGCCACCCACGACGCGGAATACATCGGGCCAACTGGGACTTCGGTCGAGCTGAAGAACTCTGTGTCCGTCACGCCGGGATAAACCACGCACACCTTCACGCCAGTTCCTGACAGCTCACCGCGCAGCGCGTGCGAGAGCCCGACGACCGCGTGCTTTGTCGCGGAGTACACGGCGGAGTAGGGCGAGGCTCGAAAGCCGACCACCGACGCGACGTTGATGATCACGCCGCTCCGCCTTGCCAGCATCCCCGGCAGCACCGCCTGGGTTGTGGTGATCAACCCTTTTAGGTTGGTGGCCAGCAGTTCCTCGATCTTGTCTTCGGGCATTTCGTAAAGGCGCCCCATCCAACCGACACCGGCGTTGTTGACGAGCACGTCGATGCGGTCGTGATCCCGGATCGCCGCCGCCACGAAGGCGCGCGCGTCAGCTGATTGCCCCACATCGAGACGCCGCACGCTGACGTCGGGCGAGCCTTGAGCGAGGCACATCTTCGCCACCGCGTTGAGGCGGTCGAGGCGGCGCGCGCCCAGCGCCAGGCGCGCCTTCTTTTTGGCCAATGCGAGCGCTGTCGCCTTGCCGATACCGCTCGAGGCGCCCGTCACGACGACCACGGAGTTCTTCAATCGCACTGTCCGTAGCTTAGGTGTGGGGCGAGATCAGGTTCGGCCGTAATCTATCCGCCTATGAGGGCGCTCACCTTTCAGGGCGAGGGCGAAGTCAAGGTCACAGACGTCCCCAGGCCGACGATCAAGGGTGCGGGCGACGCGCTCGTCAAAGTCACCCTCGGCGCCGTCTGCGGCTCTGACCTCCACATCCTCCACGGGCACACTCCCATCAACCAGGGCGCTGTCCTCGGCCACGAGTTTGTGGGCGTGATCGCGGACGTCGGCGGCGAGGTCAAGCGGTTCAAGGCCGGCGACCGCGTGGTGGCCAGCTTCTTCACCTCCTGCGGCCACTGTGCCCTATGCCGGAAGGGTTGGTTCAACCAGTGCGTCGAGAAGGGAACATTCGGACACGGTGAGTATTTCGGCGACCTGGGTGGCGGCCAGGCCGAGTACGTGGTCGTGCCCAACGCCGACCATTCGATGGAACCCATACCTGATGCCCTGACCGACGAGCAGGCGATCTTCGTCGGCGACATCCTGTCTACAGGCTTTTTTGGAGCGGAGCGGGCTGAGATCAAGCCGGGCGACGTCGTCGCGATCGTCGGCGCCGGGCCCGTCGGGCTCATGGCCACGATGTGCGCGCAGCTCTTCGGGCCGTCACGCACCTTCGTCGTCGACATGGTGGATTCGAGGCTGGAGATGGCCCAGGGTCTCGGCGGCATACCGATCAATTCTTCGCACGTCCATCCCGTGGAGGCGATCCAGGGCTACACGGGAGGCATCGGCGCCGACGCCAGCATCGAGTGTGTCGGCTTGCTTTCGGCCGTCGACACCGCCATCCAGAGCGTCCGCGGCGGAGGCACGATTTCGATGGTCGGCGTTCCCAGCGTGGTGCTTGGGGACTTTCCATACATGACGATGTGGATGAAGTCCCTCAGCTTTCGCGCCGGCTGGTGCAATGTCCAGGCTTACATGCGTCCGCTGCTGGACCTGATCGCCGCGGGACGGCTCCAGCCGGAATCGATCATCAGCCACCGCATGAAGCTAGACGACGCTGAGGAGGCCTACCGGATATTCGACGCACGCGAAGCGACCAAGATCGTTCTCACTCCTTAGAGAGCTTTCACCGCCCCCTGGTCGATGGCCATCAGGTAGCCCCGCGCTCGTTCGGTCAGCGGATACCGGTTCTCCAGCTCGTGGAAGCCGGCGCCGTGGTCACTGTGCTCCAGGTGAGCCATCTCGTGCACCAGCAGATAATCGATCACCCAGTCGGGCAGGGAGGCTGCGCGTGCAGCGATCCTGATCGCCCCGGTGGTGAAGGTGCAGCTTCCCCACAGGTGGGACATATCGGCAAACGCAACCGAGGACCAACGCAAGCGGCCCGCGAAATGACGCTCGTTGAGGGTGTGGGCGCGGGTCGCAAGCCTCGCGTCGGAGGGCTGGGTGCGCTGCATTCGCTTGGCGAGACGGAGGCGCATCTCTTCGGCCCACCTCTCGCGCTCGACGTGCGGCATCCAATCGGGCACGAGGAGCTCGAGGACGCCAGACCGGAGGCGGGCGGCAACCGTGCGCCGCCGGCGGCGGCTGGCCACGATCCGAATTGGTGGTGCGAACTGTTGGGGGTCGGTTGCCAAGACGTTGTGCTCCGTTTATTGCTGTGACGTTTCGGCGATTGTAAGGGGCCCGGCGCAGGCTGGGGGCCGTGCCTGTTAAGGGCGCGCCAGGCCGAGGTTTGGTGATCCCGAGCAGGAAAGGCCCGGGGGCCCCGAGTAGGATGCGCACAAAGCGTGCCTAGAAGCCTGGTCGTGGGAAATGGCAACGTGCTCGTGGGCTTCGACGCCAACTACTCGGTTCGCGACATCTACTTTCCTCGCGTCGGCGACGCCAACCAGACCATGGGCAACGTCTGCCGGACCGGCTTCTTCATCGACGGCAAGTTCGCCTGGGTCGAAGACTCGGGCTGGGAGCGTAAGCTCGGTTACGCGGAGGATTCGCTTGTCACCGCGGTCACCCTGAAGAACTCTCGCCTGGGGATCACGGTCAAGTTCGAGGACTTCGTCGACCTCGCGCGCAACTGGTTCATCCGCAACATCGAGGTGACCAGCGAGACGGGCTTCACCACCGGTCGTGTCTTCTTCCACTACGACTGGTATATCGAGGGCTCAGACCTCGGTAACACGGTCGCCTATGACCCACGACACAAAGCGGTCATCGCCTACAAGGCGAATCGCTACTTCCTGGTCGGCGGCGATGCCGGTCCCGGTTTCGGAATCGACACGTGGGCCAACGGTAAGAAAGGTGGCAGCCTCGCCGGGACGTGGGTTGATGCCCAGGACGGGGATCTGGGAAAAAACCCGATCGAGCAGGGCTCCGTCGATTGCACGGTCGGATTCAACCTCATACCCGTGGCGCGCGGCGGCCCCTGCACGGTCACGCATTGGGTCTGCATGGGCGCCCGCCTCAGCGAGGTGACCGTGTACGGCCAGGAGCTGATCATCGGCAAAGGGCCGGACACCTACCTGGGGCGCACTCTCACCTACTGGCAGGTCTGGTCTGAGAAGGATCACCGGCACATCGACGAGGAGCTGGGCAGCGACGTTACGAAGCTGTACCGCCGTTCGATCCTGACGGCTCGGACCCACGTCGACAATCACGGCGCGATCATCGCGGCCACCGATTTCGACATCACCAAGTTCGCGCGCGATACGTACGCGTACGCATGGCCGAGAGACGGGGCCCTTGTCGCGAATGCCCTCGATCGGGCAGGGCACGAGGACGTCACCCGCAACTTCTTCACGTACTGCCAGCAATGCCTGGTGGAAGAGGGGTTCTTCCTTCACAAGTACACGGCCTACGGGCTACCGGGCAGCTCCTGGCTGCCGTGGGTCGACCGCGACGGCAACATCACCCTGCCCATCCAGGAGGATGAGACGGGCCTGGTGATCTGGGCGCTGTGGCAGCACTATAGGATCCACCGCAACCTCGATTTCATCGTCGGGCTGTACACCACGCTGGTGGTGCCCGCCGCGGACTGGATGGTCTCTTATGTCGATGAGAGGACGGGCCTCGTCAAACCGTCATGGGATCTCTGGGAGGAGCGCTGGGGCGTGCACGCCTTCACCGTTGGCGCTGTCTGGGGTGGGCTCGATGCGGCTCGTAGCTTTGCCGAGCTGTTCGGCGACGTCGGGAACGTCGAGCGCTACCGGGAGGCGACCAAGCGGCTGCGGGAGGCCACCGACGCCTGCCTGTACAGCCCCGACCTCGGGCGCTTCGTGCGCAGGGTGGCGGTCGAGGAGGACGGCACGATGACCCTGGACATGGTCAACGACAGCGCGATCCACGGGCTCTGGCGGTTCGGCATGTACGCGGCTGACGAGCCTCGCATCGTACAGACGATGAAAGCCATCAACGAGGAGCTTGGCAATCACGGGCCGGCCGGCGGCTTCGCCCGCTACCGGGACGACTACTACTTCAAGGTCGACCCCGATACCCACAAGGTGCCCGGCAACCCCTGGTTCATCTGCACGCTGTGGATGGCCCAGTGGTACATCGCCATCGCCAAGACGGCACACGACCTGAAGTCGGCGCGCGAGATCATCAACTGGGTGGTGGCCCACCAGCTGCCTGGCGGATTGCTGTCCGAGCAGCTCGACCCGAACACAGGCGCCCCGCTGTCGGTCTCACCACTGACGTGGTCGGCGGCGGAGCTGGTCGCCACTGTCGACGAATTCTGCCGTCGATCGGAGCGTGTCAGACGCTCGGCCTTGTCGACCGTGCCACCGATGCCTGCGAAACCGGCCTAGAGCGGAATGTTCCCGTGCTTCCTGGGCGGGCGTTCAACCGTCTTGCGCAGGCAGAGCTCGAGCCCTCGCAACAGCTCGCGTCTCGTCTCGCGCGGTTCGATGACGTCGTCGATGTATCCACGCTCGGCCGCAACGTAAGGGTTGGCAAATCGCGCGGTGTACTCGGCGACGAGCTCCTTGCGCCTGCCGCCGGGGTCGGGTGCCGCCGCGAGGTCTCGCTTGTAGATGATGTTCACCGCCGCTTCAGGGCCCATCACCGCGATTTCGGCGGTCGGCCACGCCAGGTTCAGATCGGCACCCATCTGCTTCGGCGACATTACGCAGTAGGCTCCGCCGTAGTCCTTCCGCGTGATCACAGTCAGCTTCGGCACCGTCGCCTCCGCATAGGCGTAGAGGAGCTTGGCGCCGTGGCGGATGATCCCGCCGTGCTCCTGGTCGCGTCCGGGCAGGTAGCCGGGCACATCGACGAAGGAGATGATCGGAATGCCGAAGGCGTCGCAGAAGCGAATAAAACGGGCCGCCTTGACCGAGGCGTTGATGTCGATGGCGCCGGCGAGCACCTTTGGTTGGTTGCCCACGATGCCGACGACATGGCCGCCGAGGCGTCCGAGCCCGACGACGATGTTCTGTGCGAAGAAGGGCTGGATCTCGAAAAACTCGCGGTCGTCGAGCACACGGCTGACGACGTGTCGCATGTCGTAAGGCATGTTCGGAGCTTCCGGGACGATGGTCTGAAGCTCTGGGTCCGCCCGCTCGGGGTCGTCGGTGGTCGGCAGGTACGGCGGGCGCTCGCCGTTGCTCGACGGCAGGTACGAGAGCAGCTTCCGGACACCCGCCGCACATGCGGCCTCGGTTTTCGGCAGGAAATGTGCGACACCCGAGGTCGCGTTGTGGACGTCCCCGCCGCCGAGCTCATCGAAGGACACGTTCTCGCCCGTGACGACGCGGATCACCTCTGGGCCCGTGATGAACATGTACCCCTGGCCGGCGACGATGAAGATGAAGTCGGTGATGGCGGGGGAGTAGACGGCGCCGCCTGTGCACGGGCCGGCGATCACGCTGATCTGCGGGATCACGCCTGACGAGCGCACATTGCGATAGAAGATGTCGGCGTAACCGGCCAGCGCCACCACGCCTTCCTGGATGCGCGCACCACCGGAGTCGTTGATCCCGATGATGGGCACCCGGTTGCGCAGCGCGAGCTCCTGGACCTTGACTATCTTCTCCGCGGTCACCTCGCCCAGCGAGCCGCCGTAGACGGTGGCGTCGTACGCGTAGACGGCCACGGGACGGCGATCGATCTCGCCAAAGCCCGCAACCACGCCGTCGCCGGCGATTCGCCTGTCCTCCATGCCGAAGCCCTGCGCGCGATGGGTCGCGAAGACGTCGAGCTCCACGAACGAGCCTTCGTCCAGGAGCAGCTCGACGCGCTCGCGGGCGGTCGCCTTGCCGGTCGCTCGCCGCTTGTTTGCCGCGGCGGTGTCCGAGTGCAGGGCTTGATACCGCCGCTTGCGGTACTGGTTGATCTTCTGCTCGGAGACGGTGGTCGCGACGCGCTCCGGCGCTTCGACGTTCTCCATCGCGGGCGTCGTACGCCGGACAGGTGTGAGGCTTTTCGGTCTGCGGGCGGCCATACGGCATATGGTAGGCGCCGTGCTGAGCCGCCTCAGACAGGCCGCCGGCGAGGTCCTGTCGCGGCCGGCGCTCTACTGGGCGCTCGCCGGCGTCTTCTGGCTTCGCGTGCTGGTGCTCTCTGCCCTGGTGCCGCGACGCCCCGATGCGGAGGGCATGTGGGAGGGCGGACGCGCCTACCTCAGCAACCCCTCGCACCTGTACGACGCCGCGGCGGCTTACCTCGCCCAAACCCACGTCATCGCCCCACCTGGCATCCTGGCCGCCTTCGTTAGCCCGCCTCCGGTCGCGGTCCTCGCGATACCTGTCGCACTGTTGCCACGCGGCGTGGGCGTCGAGGTGTGGACGGCGATCGACGCAGTCGCTCTGGTGGTCGGCCTCCTGGTCCTTTATCGCCGACTCGGGATCACCAATCGGATGGCGCAGCCCGCCTTCTGGCTGATCGCCGCGTACTTTCCGCCCGTGTTTGCCGACATCAGCGCCGGGCAGCGTGGCGGCGTGATCCTGCTGGGGGCGATGGCCTCGATCTGGTTCGAGTCAAGCCGGCCGGCGCTGGCGGGCGCCGTCGCCGGCCTGGTCTCCGCCCTGAAGTACTACCCCGCCGCCATGGTGATCGGCACGCGGCCCGGGCACCGCGTCCGGTACGCAGTGACCCTTGGCGTGGCGGTCGTGGTGGTTACCGCGCTGAGCTTCATGCCTCTGGGCGCCGGCGGCGCCATCTTCTATTTCCAGCACGTGCTTCTGCCCTCACTGGCCTCCCACAACTCCGACTGCGCATACGACTCCGTGCGAACGCTGTTCGCCCGCACCATCGGCGGCGAGCCGTTCCTGGTGCCAAGCGGCAATGGCTATGCGCTGGTGGAGTCGCCCCTGCACCTGGCTTCGCTCGCCCTCGTCCTGTCTTATGCGAGCGCGGTGTTGTTTGCCGGGGGGGCGGCATGGGCGGCATGGCGCAGCGGCTGGAACCCCGCATACGGCATGGCCCTTGGTTTCGCGCTTGGGGCGCTGATCCCGAACGAGGTGTGGCCGTACCAGTGGCTGCCCTTGCTGCCGGTTGTCCTGCTGGTCGCCGTGCGCGCGATCGAGAGGCGACGGTGGCCGACCCTCGGCTGGCTGGGAGTTTGCCTGCTTGGCTTCTTCCGCCAGCCGTGCGACCTGATCTTTCCGAACCTGTGGACCGTCGCCGCAATCGGGGTCTTCGTGTTGGCGCTATGGGAGAATCGCCTTTTCCGTTCTGGGGTCTCATCGACCTCGCGTTCTGAGTAGTAGGGAGGAAACGCATGCCGCTGAACGCTGAGGTGAGCTTCACGTGGGTCGGCCACGGGACCTGGAAGGTCCGGAGCGCCAAATGGAAGGAGATCCTCATCGACCCGTGGGTCATGAACAATCCGGTCGCCCCCGACAATCTCAAAACCGTCGAGAAGTGCGACCTGATGCTCATCACCCACGGTCATTTCGACCACGTGTACGACGCGCTGGAGATCGCCAAAGCCCACAAGCCAAAGATCGTCAGCAACTTCGAGATCACGAGCTGGCTGGGCTCGAAGGGTGTTGACCCGTCCACCTTGATCGGAGGCAACACCGGCGGCACCATCGACGTCGACGGCATCAAGGTGACTCTGGTTCACGCCGAGCACTCATGCGGCATCACCGACGGCGACCACATCGTCTACGGCGGCAACGCTCACGGCCTGGTGATCGAGTTCGAGAATGGGTTCACCGTTTACTTCGCCGGGGACACCGACGTCTTTGGCGACATGGCTCTCATCGCTGAGCTGGCCAAGTTCGATGTGGCTTTTCTACCCATCGGCGATTTCTACACGATGGGTCCCAGGCGTGCGGCCAGGGCCGTGGCGCTGCTCGGGGTCAAGACGGTCGTGCCGATGCACTTTGGCACCTTCCCGCCGCTGGTCGGCAGGCCGAGCGCCCTGCAGGAGCTCGTCGGCTCGGGGGTGCAGGTACTCGACATCAAGCCCGGCGACATCATTTAGTGGCCAAGAGACGCAAGCGTCGAAGAAACGTAATCGGGGCCTCCGCCACATGGATGGCGAAGGCCATCAGATCAGGTCGCATCTCATCGGAGGAGATCGTCAGCGCTCACATTGAGCAGATCGGTGCGCTGAACCCGCACCTCAACGCTGTCGTGCGCACCGAGGGCCACAAGGCGCTCATCCAGGCTCGGGCCGCCGACCGCCACCTCTCCGCCCGCAACGCCAAGCTGGGGCCCCTCCACGGAGTTCCATTCACGGTCAAGGACATCTTCGACACCGCCGGCGTCGTGACCACAGCCGGGCTGCAAAAGCTCGCGGACAACGTGCCGGCAACTGACGCCACGGTGGTGGCGCGAATGCGGGCTGCCGGCGCGATCATGATCGGCAAGACCAACTGCCCGCCGGGCGGCATCGGCGACGACAGCGCGAACTCGATGCACGGTGGCACACGAAACCCGTACAACCTCCAACGGTCGCCAGGCGGCAGCAGCAGCGGAGAGGCGGCGATCATCGCCGCGGGAGGATCCCCAATCGGCATTGGAAGCGACTCCGGAGGCAGCATTCGCCTGCCGGCGCACTTCTGTGGGATCGCCGCCCTCAAGCCCACCGCCGGTCGCGTTCCGAGCACCGGCGGCTACGAGCTGGTCGGCGGGCTGACCGACCCACGCAGCCAGGTGGGGCCGATGGCGCGCTTCGTCGACGACCTGTGGCTTCTCCTGCCCATCCTCGCGGGGCCCGATGGCATCGACTCGGGCGTCATCCCGATGCCCTTGGCCAAGCGCCTCGGCACCCTCAAGGGCTTGAAGGTTGCCTGGTATGCCGACGACGGCATCACCAAGCCGACCAGGGCGACCGCAGCTGCCGTCAAGGCCGCGTCGGCGGCTCTCCAGAAGGCCGGCTGCAAGGTCACGCAGGCACGGCCACCAGGCCTCGACGAGGCGCGGGAGGTGACGCTGGGCTATTGGGGCCGCAAGCGCATCGCGACGGAGCGGCTGTTCCTCCGCTGGGATGGTTTCCGGAGCAGCCTGCTCGGCTTCATGGCGGAATATGACCTGATCCTCAGCCCGGTGGCTGCCGGACCGGCGCCTGAATACGGGGCCAAGTCGAGGCTCGAGAATCAGTTCAGCTACACGATCCCCTACAGCCTTGGAGGCAATCCCTGTGTTGTCGTGCGCGCCGGCACCTCACCCGAAGGTTTGCCAATCGGGGTGCAGCTGGTGGCCCGCAACTGGTGCGACGACATTGCGCTGAGCGCGGCCAAGGCCATTGAGAAATCGCTGGGAGGATGGAGGCCTGCTAGCGTGATCCCGTGAAGTTCCGGTACTCGCGTTGGGATGGCACGCAACGGCTGGAAGACCTAGACGCCGGGGACGTGCTCGATGCGCTCTCGGATGACCTGATGAACTACGGCGACCTGAACGCCGCTCTTCAGCGGTTGCTTCGATGGGGATCGCCGAACATGCCTGGGCTCGAGCAGCTGCTCAAGCAGCTGCGGGAGGCGCGCGAGCGCGAGCTGAGTCGCTACAACCTCGACTCGACGGTGGAGCAGCTGCGGGAAAAGGTCCAGGAGGTGATCGACACCGAGAAGAAGGGAATCGAGCGCCGCGTCAACGAGTCGGAGACGGCCGACGCGAAGAAGCTGATGGGGAGAATCGCGCGGCAGCGCAACGAGCAGCTGGATCGCTTGCCGGACGACCTTGGCGGCCAGGTCAAGGGCTTGCGCGATTACGAGTTCGTCGACGACGAGGCGCGTCAGAAGTTCGAGGACCTCATGCAGGGCCTGCAGAAGCAAATGGTCGACCAGATGTTCCAGGGCATGAAGGGGTCGATCGAGCAGATGAAGGGACAGGACCTGTCCCGGGTGCGGGACATGGTGCGCGAGCTGAACAAGATGCTCGAGCAGCGCATGGAGGGACGGACTCCGGACTTCAACGGGTTCATGGAACGCTACGGCGACATGTTTCCGCCCGGAATCAACAGCCTCGACGAGCTGCTCGAGCATCTGCAGCGGCAGATGGCCCAGATGCAGTCCCTGCTCCAGAGCATGAGCCCCGAAGCCCGCGCGGAGCTGCGCCAGATGATGGACGCACTGCTCCAGGACGACTCGCTGCGCCTCGAGCTGGCCAGGCTCTCCGGGTTCATGCAGGCGATGATGCCGCCCTCAGAGCTGTCCGAGCGGTATCCGTTCTTTGGCGAAGACCCCCTCTCGATGGGTGAGGCGATGGGTCTCATGGAGCGGCTCCAGCAGATGGATCGGCTCGAATCGCAGCTGGAGCGCGGCAGCTTCCGGCCGGACGATGTGGACCGTTCGCTGGCGCAGCAGCTGCTTGGAGACGAGGCCCGGCAAGCCATCGACCAGCTGCGCAAGCTCACGGATGTCCTCGAGAAGGCGGGCTACGTGGAGAAGAAGGGCCGCCGCATGGAGCTCACGCCGCGTGGCATGCGCCGCATCGGCCAATCGGCGCTGCGCGACATCTTCGACCAGCTCAAGAAGTCGCGCATGGGCCAGCACCAGCTGTGGCGCGGCGGCCTTGGCAACGACGCGTCTGACGAGCTCAAGGACTACGAGTACGGCGACCCGTTCCTTCTCGACCTCAAAGAGACCTTGTTCAACTCGATCGTGAGGGAAGGGCCGAAGGTGCCGGTGAAGATGGAGGCGAAGGATTTCGTCGTCCACCGCACCGAGCACGTGACGCAGGCCTCGACGGTCCTGATGATCGACATGAGCCGGTCGATGTTCCTGCGCGGCTGCTTCCTGGCAGCCAAGAAGGTGGCGATCGCGCTTGATTCGCTGATCCGCAGCCAGTACCCGCGTGACTCGCTGTATGTCGTCGGCTTTTCGAATTACGCGGTTGAGCTCAAGCCGCAAACGCTGCCGCAGCTGGCGCTCAACGACTACGTGTATGGGACCAACATGCAGCACGGGTTCCAGCTGGCCAGATCACTGTTGGCGAAGCATCGCGGAAATCGCCAGATCATCATGATCACGGACGGCGAGCCCACCGCCCACCTCGAGGACAACGGCCGAGCGTACTTCGCGTATCCGCCGACGTTCAAAACCATTCAGCAAACGCTGCGAGAGGTGAGGCGGTGCACCCGTGACCGGGTGGTAATCAACACCTTCATGCTGGAGCGCGGCCCGTACCTCACCGAGTTCATCAACCAGATGACCCGCATCAACAAGGGCCGCGCGTTCTTCGTGTCGCCGGATCGGCTGGGCGAGTACGTCCTCGTCGACTACGTGAGCGGGAAGCAGCGGCGCCGAGCCAGCAGCAAGCGCTCTCACATCGCATGAGATGAATTTTGCTAGCGTTGCACGGGATGGCCGGGGTTCCCCGGCCATCAGTTTGTCCCTCGACCCCTCGCGTCGCATGGAGGCCTGATGTCAGTTAAGTCCGATCGATATACCAGGATGGGAGCAGCCGCGCGCAAAGCGCCCGGCGATTCGGGAAAACCATCCGGGTTTTCCCTCATATTTGCCTAGTGCCCGCCAGGAATAGACCCGCGCCCGAACGCCGCAACCTGAGCCCGGCTGCGCTCTACGAGCACGCGATCAAGCGCGATGAGGCGGTGATCGTGTCCACCGGAGCCCTGACCGCTGAGACCGGCCATCACACCGGACGTTCCCCCAAGGACAAGTTCTTCGTCAAGGAGCCCACGAGCCAGGAGGCCATCTGGTGGGTGGCCAACCAGTCCATATCCAATGACAAGTTCGAGGGGCTGCTGCAGCGCGTCGATGAGTTCTGTGACAGCCACGAGGTGTACACCCAGGACGTTTTCGCTTGCGCTGATGCCCGATACCGGCTGCGCGTGCGGGTCGTGAGCGAGTACGCGTGGCACAGCCTGTTCGCCCACAACCTCTTCATCCGGCCCAACGCGGACGAGCTGCTCAACTTCGAACCTGACCTGACGATTGTTTCCGTGCCGTCGGTGAAGGCCGACCCGAAGCGCGACGGGACGCGAAGCGAGACCTTCATCCTGGTCAACCTCGCGCGCCGAATCGTGATCATCGGAGGTACCGAGTACGCCGGCGAGATCAAGAAGTCGGTCTTCACGGCCCTCAACTACTTTCTGCCGGCGCAGGGCGTATTTCCAATGCACTGCTCAGCGAATGTCGGCAGCGGTGGCTCCGACGTCGCCCTCTTCTTCGGCTTGAGTGGGACGGGCAAGACCACCCTGTCCGCCGACCCCTCGCGCCGGCTCATCGGTGATGACGAGCATGGGTGGAGCGACTCCGGAGTCTTCAACTTCGAAGGCGGGTGCTACGCGAAGACAATCAGGATCCACAAAGAGTCGGAGCCAGAGATCTATGCGGCCACCGAGCACTTCGGCACCATCCTCGAGAACGTCGTCTACGACCCGCGAACGCGGATCCCGGACTACGATTCCGAGAAGCTCACCGAGAACACGCGAGCGGCTTACCCCGTCGACCTCATCCCGAACGCGGTGCTGTCCGGGACCGGCAAGCACCCGAGCAACGTGATCTTCCTATCGGCGGACGCGTACGGGGTTCTGCCGCCGGTCGCGAGGCTCGACGAGAAGCAGATACGCCACTACTTCCTGTCCGGATACACAGCCAAAGTTGCCGGCACTGAACGTGGCGTGACCGAGCCCGAACCGATATTCAGCACGTGCTTCGCCGCGCCATTCCTCGTCCTACCTCCAGAGCGATACGCCGACATGCTGATCGAGAAGGTCAACCGGAACCACGCTGAGGTCTGGATGTTGAACACTGGCTGGGTCGGTGGCCCCTATGGGGTTGGCCAGCGCATGTCGATCGCGCACACTCGCGCGATCGTGCGCGCCGTGGTCCAGGGCAAGCTGCACGGCATGCCCTCACACGTCGACTCGATATTTGGTCTCTCGATTCCGGACCACGTGCCTGACGTGCCGCGCGAAGTCCTCGATCCGCGCACCAGCTGGGCTGACCCGGAGGCCTATGACCGGCAGGCCAAGAAGCTGCGCGCGATGTTCGAAGAGAACATCCAGACGATCGGCAAGAGCGCATCGACAGCCGGCTGACGTCGTGAAGGTGGCCATTGTCGGCAGCCGGCACTTCTCCGAGCCGGATCGTGTCGGTGACTATGTGGGTTCGCTGCCGCGCGGCGCTTCGATCATCACCGGCAGCGCAAGCGGCGTTGATGCCGCCGCGACCAAGACCGCTCGTGCGAAGGGGATTCCGGTCCAGGTGATCCCGGCCTCCTTCGACGAGCTTGCCGATCCTAAGAAATCCGCGGCGCGCAATCAGCGGTTGATCGATGCGTGCGATGTTCTGGTTGCGTTCTGGGACGGCGCCTCAAAGGGCACACGGAACACCGTCGAGCGGGCTCTCGACTCGGGCAAGGAGGTCCACGTTTTCCTGGGAGCCGGGACCGCCGCTAAGTAACATTGAGCGATGGCTGTCGCGATCGCGGTGCGCGCGCGGCTTTTCGCCCGGTTGCGCGAGCAGGCCGGAACCGACGTCGAGAACCTCGAGGTTCCGGTCGGATCGACCGTGTCTGACGTCTACGACGCCGTCAAGAAGCTGCACCCGGGGCTGCAGGCCGATCAGAACGTCGTGCGCGCGGCGCTGAATCAGGAGTTCGCGGATTGGGCCGCTCCTGTCGCCGACGGCGATGAGGTTGCCTTCATACCGCCCGTGAGCGGGGGAGCGCACGGAGTGGGCGTCCTGTTCGAGCTCACCGCGCGACCGCTGGATGCTCGCCGGATGGAGGCCGCCGTCGCTCACAAGGGCGCGGGGGCGATCTGCACCTTTACCGGCGTGGTTCGCGACAGCTCACGCGGCCGCGCGGTGACCCACCTCGAGTACGAGGCCTACGCCGAGATGGCCACCGCCCAGATGCGAAAGATCGCCGATGAGATAGCGGAGAAATGGCCTGAGGCCCGACTGGCGATGGCGCATCGAACAGGGCGCCTCGAAGTCGGCGAGCCCTCAGTCGTTGTTTCGGTATCGAGCCCGCATCGGGCAGAGGCGATCGCCGCCTGCAAATGGGGAATCGACCGGCTCAAAGAGACCGTGCCGATCTGGAAGAAGGAGCACGCCACCGACGGAACTTACTGGATCGAAGGAGATTCCACGGAGCCCAGCTCCGGCACCGTCTAAGCCACTCTCTGAAACCTTCCGAGGTCAGTCTCTGACCCGCGCGATTGACAGGCCGTCCCGAATCGGGACGACCACGCTGACCAGGCGGGGATGCCTGGCCACATGTTCGTTGTAGAAGGCGACGTTCCGGGCCTGTTGCGTCCTCGGCTTCACCACCTCGCCCTGGCGCAGCGCGTTGTCCGCCATGAGCAGCGCCCCTCCATCGAGGCGCTCGATGCACAGCTCCAGCACGCGCCGGGTCACATCCTCTGAAGGGAAGGAATTGAGCAGGTCGATGAAGCACCCGTCAAATCGCCCCTGCAGCTTCTCGAGGCCGGCGACAGCGTCCTGCTCGAGGACGAGGGCTTGCTTGCCGAAGCCCGCCGCCGCGAAGTTGGCGCGCGCTCGCGCTGCCCGCTTTCCGTCCACCTCGAAGCTTGTCAGCGTTCCGCCGCCAGTGCCTCGCAGGAGCCAGATGCCGCTATAACCGGTGGCCGTGCCCAGCTCCAGGATTCGTTTCGCGCCCGAGATGCGCACCAGCAGGCTGAGAAATGCACCTTCGGGCGCACCCACGATGGGGATGCCCTCGCGCTCGGCCTCCTCCTCCATACGCGCAAGGACTGGATCTCGCTTGGGCACGAGCTGTTCGAGATATGCCTCGAGCTCATCGGTGACCTGCACGGTTTTCATCTCGACACAGCCTCCGGTGCGAGCACTTCCAGCACTCGATCGATCTCATCTTCCGTGTTGTAGAAATGCGGTGAAAGCCGAACGAAATCGCGATGTGTTCGTGCAATGACGCGCGCCGCGTTCAGGTCGCGCAGCACCTCCAGGTGAGTCGCTCCTGGCTTGCGAAAGGAAACGATCCCGGAAGATTCGTCGCGTGTCCGCGGCCATGGCTCGACCACTTCATAGCCACGCTCGACCAGACCGGTCGCCAGGCGATTCGCAAGGTCCAACACCCGCTCCTCGATCACGTCTGTGCCAACTTCGAGGAGCAGATCCAGCGCCGAGCCAAAGGCAGCGGTGTCGAGCATCGAGATGACGGATTCCTCGAACCGGCGAGCTGTCGGCGCGAATCTGAGCTTGGGCTCGAAGTACTGCTCGTAGTCGTCCACGGAGTCAGCGCCGACGATTCGCGGCCGCACATGCTGGAGCAAATCGGGCGTGAAGTAGCAGAAGCCGATGCCGGGCGGGCCGAGAAGCCACTTGCCCGCGCCCGCAGCGCAGAAGTCGATAGGCATACGGCTGACGTCGACGCGAAGCGCGCCAGCGCTCTGCATCATATCCACCGCAAACACGATGCCCCGCCGCCTGCACTCGGCACCGATGGCTTCGATGTTGACGCGAAATCCATTCCAGAATTCCACGTGCGAGACGGCCACGACGCGGGTGCGCTCGTCGACCATGGCGAAGATGGTGTCCGGGAGTACCCGGCCTCCCACCAGCCTCGCCTGACGGAACTCGACGCCATCCGCGGCAAGAGCCATCCATGGATAGACATTCGCCGGGTACTCCCACTCAGCGCCCACCACATTGTCTCCTCGGTTCCAATCCAGACCTTGCGCCACCAGCGACAAGCCGTGAGCGGTGCTCCTGGTCAGCGCGACCCCGTCGGGCGAGGCGTTGATCAGCTGGGCCGCGAGCCCGCGCACGCGGTCGGCCTCCTCGAACGCAGCACCCGCCAGGTATGGCCGGTTCAACGCGCCGTCGACGACCTGCTCGATGGCCGCACGGCTGCGTTCTGTCATTGGAGATTCGCCGGCGTGGTTCATGTGGATGTAGTGCGCATTGAGTGGGATGAGGCTCCGCGCGTCGAGTGGATCCATCGCTCTATCTCCTTAGGAACACGACCATCAACGGTTCGAGTGTCGTGATGTATGCGCACAGACGGCCGCCGGCATCCTCGAGCACCGCCTCGTCGAGCTGCGGCGCGGCCAGCGTCTCATAGATGCGCGACCAGCCGCGGTCCCATGGTTCGAGCTCGGCACGCGGGAGTTGCGCCTTCACCTCCACCATGCGGCTCCGAAAGAAATCGAACGCGCGCTGGTTGACCTCCGCAGAGCCTTCGAAGTGAAGACCGACCTCGAAACGCCCGGCGCCGGTATGGTGCCAGGCCTCGTAATGGAACTCCGGGCGGCCGTAATGGAGCTTGAAGAGCCGCCCGTGCCCGCGGCTGGTCTCATAGCTCCGGAGCTCATGGGGCAACCGAGCCTTGAGGGCTTTGCGCAGTCCGCTGAAGAAGTCGCTCGGAGGTAGCACGGACCGTCGTACCAACCAGCCGAATATATCTCGTAAGCTCATGTGGATGGCTTTTGTCCCGACCGTCACCGAGAACGAAGGCGGCAACCGCGAGCGCTCCTTCGACATCTACTCCCGCCTGCTCAAGGACCGCATCATCCTGATTGGGCGTCCGATCGATGATGTCGTCGCCAACCTCGTCGTCGCGCAGCTGATCTACCTCTCGGCCGACGACCCGGAGAAGGAAATCCAGATCTACGTCAACTCGCCTGGCGGGTCGGTAACCGCCGGCTTCGCCATCTACGACACCATGCAATATGTCCGCTCGCCGATCTCGACCGTCTGCATCGGCCGCACGGCCAGCTTCGGGACTGTGCTCCTGATGGCCGGGGCGAAGGGCAGGCGATTCTCACTTCCCAACGCGACGATCCACATGCACCAACCGCTGATCGGGGGCAAGGGCCTGCAGGGTCAGGCCAGCGACCTCGACATCCACGCGCGGGAGATCCTGCGCATCAAGGTGGTGCTCAACGACCTCATCGTCAAGCACACCGGCCAGCCCCTGGAGCGAGTCGAGCGGGATACCGACCGCGACTATTTCGTGAGCCCAGAGGAAGCGATCAGCTACGGCTTGATCGACGGTCTCATCCAACAGACACCGGCGCCGGTTCTCGCCGCCACTCGATAAGCCCGGCGGCTCGCAAGCAGAGCCACCCGACCACCAGGACTCCGACCACGGTGGGCCAGGGCGCGGGAACCACCGCAGCGATCGCGGCGCCCACTGAAAGCAGCCACCAGTCCTGCCACCGGGCCCGGCCCCACGCCGCCAGGGCGACCGCCACCAGAACCAGGTCGGTGGGGAGCGCGTGCGGCGCGACCAGGACTCCGCCCGCGATCAACACCGCGGCAGCGGACCTCAAGTCGTCCCGGCGACGCCGAGCCAGGCACAGTACCGCTGTCATCCCGAGCAGGGCCAAGAGCGCGACCGCCCCAACCTGGTAGGCGCGTGGCAGCAGCGTGGCAAAGTGCGCGAGGTCGACCTCGCGGGCGCCGGGCTGCACGGTGCCGCCCAGGGCGGGGAGCCACTCGAGCACCCAGCGGGGGTTCAAAGCAGCCGACGCGCCCAGCAGGACGGCGCCGGCGACCGCCCAGCCGGCCAGAACGCGCCACCGGCCGGCGAGCAGGAGTCCCGCGGCCAGCGGCAGGACGAGCTGCGGTTTGAGCAACGTCAGTCCAAGGCAAAGCCCGGCAAGGAAAGGTTGTGTCCACAGCGCCAGCGCGGCGCCGATGCCCAACGCGACAAAGCCATCGAGCTGCGCATTGAGCAGCAGCAGCGCCGTCGGCACCGAAGCGAAGGCCGGGAGGATGCTGGTCGGCGGGCGCGGTCGAACTGCGAGGTACACGCCCATGGCGAGGCAGGCCAGCCCGGCAAGTATCCAGAGCCGGCCTCCCAGGTCGGTGCCGAGCAGGTCGAACGGCACCGCCAGGAAGGCCACCCACGCGGGCGCGAGAAACGGAAGGATGCCGTTGATACCGAGCGTGACCAGGGTGCGGCCCCCGGTGACCTCGAGCTGGACGCGGCGCTGCGTGTCCATGTCGTACAGGTGGGCTGGGTCCTCGACTATCAGCCTTCCCCCGGTCGCGAAGGCAGGCCAGTCTGAGTTGATCACGTCATTGCTGCCCTCGATGAGCGGGTAGATGACGAAGCCGACCGCAACGGCGACCAGAGCCACCGAACCACGCCACCGCCAGCGGTCCGCCCCGATCCGGCCGCTCAAGCCGTTGTTTCGATCTGGAGCGCCCGCGTGACTGGTACCACCAGCCCGCCTTGGACCAGCAGGGATAGCAGGACCACGCCATAAGCGATGACAGAAACGCGGCTGTCGACGCCGGCGAGGCCGGCGACCGAAAGGGCGAGCGCGATTGACAGTGCTCCTCGCAGCCCAGCCCAAAAGGTCAGGTTGCGCCACGCCCATGGAATCGGTGGTGGCCTAACTGATGACAACGCGAGCAATCCGTAGACCGGGATCGCGCGAGTCATCAACATGATGAGGAACACGACCACCACGAAGCCAAAGACGGGCACGAGCTCCCAGGCTGGCAATGCCGCCCCGACGAGGATGAAGAGCATTGCGTTGAGGACGAAGGCCAGCAGGCTCCAGAAGCCGAGCAGCTGAGGGCCGTGCAACCTTCCAATTGCCGACCCGTATCGAGCGACAACGATACCCGCGATCACGACGGCAACGATGCCGGAGGCGTGGAGCACGTCCGCGGCGAGGTAGCTCCCGTACGCGATGACGAGTGTCGCGAGGATCTCGAGTGGTGCGTCGGCGGCAAATCGGAGAAGGAGAAGGCCGACGAAGCCGACCGCCAGGCCGATGGCCGTGCCGCCCGCGGTGATCTCGACGAATCGTAGCGTGGCGTCGCCAAGCGATGGAGAGCCGCTCAGGATCGTTGCCAGCACCGCGGTGAAGACGGCGACGCCCGTGCCATCGTTGAAGAGGCTCTCGCCCTCGAGGATCGCCGCGAGGCCGGAGGGAGCCTTCATCTGGCGCATCAACGTGACCACCGCGATGGGGTCGGTGGCGGCGAGGATCGCGCCGAGCAGCATGCCGCTGGCCCAGCTCAACCCAAGGATGAGGTGAGTCAGGGTCCCGATGAGAACCACCGTCAACGCGACGCCGGCCGTCGCGAGGAGGCCGACCGGAAGCAGGCGCCGCCTGAGCTCCGGTAGGTCGAGGGTGAGCGCAGCCTCGAAGACCAGCCCAGGTACGAAGGCGAGCAGGATGACGTCCGCGCCGACATGACCCAGTTGCCCGCCGGGAAGCAAACCAACGACGACACCGGCCGCCGCCAACACCACGGGATACGGCACCATCCGAGCGCGCTTTGAGAGCAGGCCGAGCACTGTCGCCAGCGCGCCGACCAGTATCAGCAGGAGCAGGAACCTCTGTTGAGGGCTCATGGGGCCCCCGCGAACTCACGCCGCAGGCTCTGAGTTCGTGGGGTTTTCATACCTCTACGCTCATGCCGTCGCGCGCGGCCTTGACCTCGATGCCCAGCTTCTGCGTCAGCCCGGCGGCCAGCTCCCACGGATGTGCGCGCCACACAGTCATCCCGAAGTGCGTGAGGATCGCGAGCTTTGGCCTGGCTTCGCGGATGATGCGCTCGGCGTCATCGAGGCACAGATGAGGCAGCTCGGCTCGGCACTGCATCAGCACTGTATGAATCAACATGACGTCGGCCTTGTGCTGCTCCGCGATGCCGTCGTAATAGGCGGAGTCGGTGACCCAGCCAAGCCGATCGCCGAAGCGGAACCCGTAGGTCTCGACCTGGTGCTTGTGCCGCGGTGTGGTCGTGAACTCGAGACCGTTGACGTTGTAAGTGGTCTCGGCTTGCAGCCTCACGACCTCCTGCGGGAACTTCCGGAGGTACTGCAACACGACCGGGTCGTCGTCGAGGGCGTCCGAGGGGCAGAAGAGACGGCCGCGATGCGCGAACCCGCCCTCGGTCATGCCTTCGACCATCACGTTCACATCGCCGCAGTGGTCGAGGTGGCGGTGGCTGACGAGGATGGCGTCGAGCTTCGTGAGGTCGACCTTCCGCTTGGCGTACTGAACGATGGCCCCGGGTCCAGGGTCGAGGGCAAGGCGCGCATTGCCATCCTCGAGGTAAAGACCTCCGGAAGCCGCAAGCTGCTTGGCCACCATGAACCGAGCCCCGGCGGTCCCCATGAAAGTCAGCTTCATGAATGGCCTCCCCGCTTCGTTTTGGGGTCCCCGCGCTTGTGGTCCGCAGGGGAGGTACGCGTAGCGCCGGAGGGGGCGTCCACTTCAGCAACCTCGCTCAAGGCAGCTTCAGCCTCACCCCCGAAGTACCGCTCGTAAAGCTCCTCGACGCGCTCCAATGTGTCGATCTCCTCCACCGGCTTGTCGTCCCGGATGCGGACGATGCGCGGGAATCGCAGCGCGAACCCGCTGGCGTGTCGGTTCGAGTGCTGGATCGAGTCGAACGCCACCTCCAGCACGACCTCCGGCTTCACGGCGTAGCCCCAACCCAGATTGTCGAGGGCAATCGCCTTGAACCGCTCGGTCATGGCCGCGATCTCGGCGTCGGTCAATCCCGTGTAGGCCTTGCCCACGTTGACGAGCTTGCCGGTCTTGGCGTCCCTGACGGCAAACGTATAGTCCGACAGCACCCCTTTTCGCTTGCCGTGGCCCCATTCGGCAGCGGTCGCCACCACGTCCAGGGTCGCCAGCGGCCGCTTCAGCTTCAACCAGGCAAGACCTCGCCGGCCTGGCGTGTACGGGCTCAATGGATCTTTCACCATCAACCCTTCGTGGCCGCGCTCGCGCGTGTCGGCAAAGATCCGATCGAGGTCGTCCGGGCTGGTCGCCTCCTCGAGCCGCGCGAGGAGGAAAGGCGGCTCGACGCCGAGCTCCTCGAGCATTCGGCGACGCAGCTCTAGGGGCTCATCCAGCAGCGAGCGCCCATCGAGGTATAGGAGGTCGAAGATGACCAGCACCACAGGTACTCCGTGGCGGAGCTCATCGGTGACCTTCTTGCGACCAAGGCGGTGCTGCAGCTCGAAGAATCGCAACACCTTGCCATCGCGATGCGCGAGCACCTCGCCGTCGAACAGCACAGCGTGGCCAAGGTGCGGTGCCGCCTCAGCCAGCTCAGGAAATGCGCCGGTGGTTTCCTTGAGGTCGCGCGAGAACAGCTCGACGCGGCCATCCTCATGATGCAGCTGGCAGCGAACGCCGTCGTACTTCTCCTCGGTCCACACCTTTTCCGCGCCCATCCTCTCGAACGCTTCGTCCGCTGTCTCGACGGGACTTGCCAGCATGAAGCGCACGGGTTGGAACAAAGTGACTGTCGACGTCTCGAGCTCACCGCGTTTGCAGCGGACGGCGGTCTCCCCGATGTCACCCGTGATGAGGTGGATCTTCTTGACCTTGGTGACCGGCAGGTCAAACGCAGCAGCAATCGCCGCCTCGACCAAACCCTCGCTCAGGCCGATGCGCATCTCGCCCGAGATCACCTTGATCGCGAACCTCGCCGCCTCTGGGTGCAGCCGTCTCAGAAGCGCTTCCAGCGGCGCGGTCTTGCGGGCACCGCGCGCACTTCTGATTTCCTCCAGCGCGGCTTCGAATTCAGCGAGCGAAACGGGCTCAGGCCTCGTGCTGGCTTCGAGCGCCTCGCCTGCCCAATCGCCGATGTCGGAGTGCTTGCGAAAGATCGCCGACAGTTCGTCGGGGTCGCGTCCCGAGATCGATTCGACGACCTTGCTAACAGTTGTCCAGCCAAGTCCAAGCGTTCGCCGCTGGGACGGGCTGAAAGCGCGCCCGCTCATGAAGACGGCGGCGCGCCTGAGGTCGTTCTCGTCGAGGGTTCGAAAGTACCCAGCGAGGATTCGCGCCTTCTCAGAAGTTGCTGGGGTGGCGCCAACTGCGGCCGCCGCGCGGGCGAACTCCAGCATGCCGCCACCTTCTCCCATGGGTGGCCTATCGTAAGTCGCATGCGTAGGTGTCCCTACCTCGAGGAGTTTTTGAAGGAGCGACGATCAGTTCTGCGTGTGTACCGATTCGACTGCCACGTCGATCGAAAGTCGAAGCGGAAGTACGCGCTGAGCGACAGTCCGCCGATCTGCGTGCGCAACTATGAGGATTGCCCCCTGTTCCAGGCGGAGAAGCGGCGCGAGGATCAAACGATCACCCGCTACACGGATTGAACTGCACGATCTGCCAGGCGCCGGCTCTGCCTCTGGACGGCGCCTGCGTATTCTGCCACTCACCGATCGGTGCCGACGAGGATCCGGAAGAGCTGCTCGACTACCTGGCTGAGAAGATTCCGATCGCCAAGGTCAAGCGAAACCGTGGACGGATCACCGATCTGACAGTCGAGACGCGTGGGCGGACGTGTAGGGCGTTCCTCAGCAAGAAGGACGCACTCGAGCTCGTGCCGCCAGTGCATCTCACCGCGTGGGTGGACCTCCTTCTGAACCGGCTGAGCGATGCCGCGGCCACTGACGCGAATCTGCGCCGTGCCTACTTGAAGTCGGGCTGGGCGCTCCGTTAAAGCGCCAGGGCCAGCTGCTCCGTCGCTTCCAGCGCTGAGGCTTTGATGCCGCGTTTGCGCAGGTGCTTCGCAAGGTCTTCGGTGTAGCCGTGGACCGTGTAGACCTGCTCGGCTCCCGATCGTTCGACGACCTCCAGCAGCTCGTCGAAATCGCAATGGTCTGAAAGGTCGAAGGTGGCGTCAGCGCCGAAGATTCGCGAGAACTCCGCGTCCTTGGCCCAGCCCGAGACCAGCGCAGTTCGATACCGGCCCAGCCTACGCACCTCGTCTTTGCCGGCGGGCGGCGCGATCACGACGCGCCCGGGCTCGACTTCGCCGTCGAGCTCCACCCAGTCCGGGAGGGATCGTCCCGCCATCGCGTAGGCCTGCGCACTTGGGACACACCGCTTCTCCAGCGCGAATTGGAATCCGTAGCTCGAGAGGGCCAGCATGACCTCCTCGGTCTTGCCGAGGGCGTGACATAGGAGGACCGGCGTCACTCGGCTGTCGATGGCCAGGCGGCACCAGCGCGCGATCGCCTCAATCGTCGAGTCAGGCTCGCCGAACCGGAAATGGGGACGCCCATACGTGCTTTCCATGACGAGGACATGGGCCGTCGGCACCTGGGTTGGCCTCAATCCCCCAGGCTGGCGAAGCTTGATGTCTCCCGTGTACAGGACCTTCGTCCCCTGATGCTCGAACAAGAGCTGCGCCGAACCCAGCATGTGGCCCGCCGGATGCAAGGTGACGGTGGCCGGCCCTATCCGCATCGGCTCGTCATACCCGAGCATGCGCCACCCTCGTGGACGCCTCGTCTCGGGGATGAGGGCCAGCGTTTGCGGAGTGAGCAGCGCCTCCTTGTGACGTCGCGCATGGTCCGTGTGCGCGTGCGAGATAAAAGCGAAGGTCCGCACCACGAGGGGATCCAGCCACAACCGATGGCCCGAGATCGACACCCCGCGGTCCCAAACGACCTGTGTGCTCAGGCCTTCGACCCCCTGAGCTGAAACGTGTCGCTGTTCGCGAACAGGTCGCGCGGCACTTCGACGCCGATCGCGGCGTAAGCCTCGAACGGGACGCCGATGTCAGCGACCCAAACATCGCCGGCAGCCGCCGGGCCATCGCCATTGAATAGGCCGGGCTTGGGCAGGCCGAGGGTAACTGTCGTCGTGGCACTCACACATGGAGCGTAGGCGACCCCGGAGTCGGCGTCGAGGCCGGAAGGCACGTCGATGGCGATCACTTGCGACCGCGAGGCGTTCATGGCTTCGATCCACGCCGCGAACTTACCCCCGGGCGATCGCGACAAGCCAGTTCCGAAAACCGCATCGACCACGAACTGGGCGCCATCGAGCCTGATCTCTCCGGCGATATCGACCCCGAGCCTGAGCAGCGCGTCCCTCTCCGCGGCTGCCGCTCCGCGCAAACGGCCGGCGTCGACGCAGCTGACTGCGCTGAGCCGTCCCCACCGATGAAGGTGCCGCGCGGCGGCCAACCCGTCCCCGGCGTTGTTGCCGACGCCGCAGACCACGGCTGCGCGGCCCTCGCAAAAGCGGGCGACCTGCCAGCCGGCGGCCTCCATCAGCCACTCGACCGAGATGCCAAACCGCTCCTGAGCCAGGCGGTCGACCTCCGCGCCCTGGCGGCTAGTGAGAGTCGGTGGAGCGCTGGACGACAAAGGAGCAGTAGGGATCGCGGCGGTGGATGGACTCCGCCTGCGAGACGGCAGTGCCAAGCAGCTGGGAAATGAGGTGGGGAGTGATCGTGCAGACCTGCGGAAACTTCAGGGCCGTGTTGCGGAACGGGCAGTTATGGATGGTCACCTTGACCCCTTCTGGCGTCTCGGTCTGCTCGGCGAGGGTGCCTGCGCGCCCGATCCAGGCCACCACCCGCTTCAGCTTCTCATCGAACTCGAGCCCCTCCAGGTTGGGCGAAATCGCGTGAGCGTGCCGCGTGGCCATCCGCTCGAAAACCTCGTCCAGGGCCTGGGGGCCGCCCATCTCCTGGACCTCCTGGAGGACCATGGTGGCGAGCTGGCCGTATCGCTTGGGGAAGACGGAATCCGCGCGCTCGGTGAGGGAGAACAGGAGGGAGGGGCGGCCGCGGCGGCTCTTTTCGGGGCTGCTGACCACAAAACCATCCCGTTCCAGGTTCGTCAGGTGTTGGCGGATCGCGTTTGGGGTAACCAAGAGCTCGGCGGCGATGGCTTCAGCGCTGGCGTGGCCCTTACGCCGGAGCAACTCCAGGACTTCCATGCGGGTGGAACGGCCGGCAAAAGGTTGGCTCATCCGGTCGGTTGGCGGCGATGCTAGCACAGCCGAGAACCATTTATTACATACGGATCTTGACAAAAGATTTGGGGGCCGTAAAATTGGCCCTGGAGATAGAAATATGACGATGATCAAGCAGGCAAGCCGCGCCATCGAGCACATGACCGCACGCGAGCGTCGCGTCCAGCGGGCCAAGTACGCGCGCCGGAACAAGATGCACTACATCGACAAGCTTCTGAACGAGCTCGAGATGCTGAATCTCGCCGATCAAAGGCTGATGCCGCCGGTCCTTTCGGTGGCCATCAACAAGGTGATCGAGGAATCGCCCGAGGTCACTGTCCTGGCGCAGGCCAAGCCCGGCTCCGTGATGGAGGCGATGGACGCCCTGTACGAGATCCAGGACAGCCTGATGTACAACCAGATCGAGGACGAGTAAGAAGCCTCCAAGCTGCTTCGCTGAGTCCGATCTGTGCGGCCGCGTCGTCGGACATCAGCGGCTTGAACTGGTGGATGGTGGTGGTTGTTTACGGTCGCCACCTTGACGGCGAAGCGCTGACGGGCGGAATGAGCTCGCGCGGTCGAATGCGACCACTCGGCGAGCTGGTGAGCAGCTCTACATCTGCTCGGGACGATTCGCCAGGTCAGGCTGAGGTTTTCTTGCCGTCCAGAAATTCCTGGTAGCGGCGGTAGGCGTCCACCTTCCTGCTGTCGACGATCTTTGTGTAGCCCTGGAGCGTGTTCAGATTCGCGTGGCCGAGCACTTCTTGCACCAGCCGGACATCGCCGCCCGTCACCTCGAGCAGAGTGGTCGCAGCGGTATGCCTGGCCACGTGAGGAGACTTGAACGACCAGGCTCCCAGCTTCTGGCGAATCTGGCGGACGATGTATCGCGCGCCGGCGGGAGTGAGCCTGCGCGCACGGTCGTCAGCCGCCGACCTGTCGTAGTTGATGAACAGGGCCATGCTCGCGTCCTCGCGACCGGCGAGGTAATCCTCGAGAGCGGAACGCGCGTCGGTCGTGAGGTATACCGATCTCTGCTTTGCGCCTTTGCCCGTCACCACCAGCCGGTTGCCCGTGCGGGGGAAATCGGTGCGATCCAGCGCGAGAGCTTCCGAAATTCGGCACCCGGTGCTGATCAGGAATTGCACCAGCGCGCGGTCGCGTTTGTCGGCCAGCGTCGCTGTTGGCAGCGCGGCAAGAAGCCGGATCAGCTCGTCGGGATCGATGGGCTTGGGCAGGCGCTGCTCGAGCTTCGGCAGCGTGATGCCGTTGGACAGATCGCGCTCGAGGATGCCTTCTTTGGCCAGCCATCGCAGCCACGAGCGAATGGCGACCAGCGCACGCGCTCGCGACGCGGGACTCTTCAAGCGACCAGCCAGATGGCGTTGATAAGCGCGAAGGTCCTCATGCCGAAGATCGCTCAGGACGAGCGTGTGCTCATTCGCGGCGAGGAATGCAATCAACCTTCCCAGCTCGGACTCGTATGCGCGGACCGTGTTCGGACTGCGGTTCGCTTCGAGTTGAAGCCAGCCGAGGTATTCAGTGGCGGCGGCCTGCAGATCGTGAACCATGTCGAGGCCGTGTGCATGTTGCCACACTCGCTTCGGATTCGCGTGGTCTCGTACAGTGAAATGACATGACTAAGGCGATCGCCTTTGTATTGGCGGCGTTCCTGGTGGCCTCGTGCTCCTCTGCGGGAACCACCGCGCCGACTGCATCCAGCGTTGCCGTTCAGGCCGCTGACGTTCCGAACACGATGCACCGATGCTCGATCTCAGGCGACATCAATGCGTACCTCGACAACCTCAAGACGAAGGATCCGGCCACCTACACGGCGACCAAGGCCGAGTGGGACGACGCGCAGGTCAAAGGGGCGACCGCGGCCCAGGTCGTGTTTTATACCGACAGCGCGGCCAACTGCGATACCGTCGCGGGGGCGGTGTCCAACTTGAGCGCCGCCGCTTATCCGCTCGTGGTCAACTTCTCCGTTCAGTTCAAAGATGAGGCAAGCGCGGCCAGCGGGTACTCCAGTGGCAAGATCTTTGGGATCGATCGGTCGATGCTCAAGGCGAACAGTGCGCCGGTGATCGAAGGCGCCAAGACCGGGCTGGGCCCCAACTCGGTTGTGCTCAGCACCGCGGTCTTGAACCAGTCGTTCTACATCGCCGTGTGGCAGAACAAGGCATTCATGGTCATCCTGGGGATCATCAATCTCGACGCCGCCATCGGCCAGAAGGTCGCCGAGGCGGAGAACAACAGGATCAAGTGATGAGCGAGGACGCGCGGTTGAGGAGTTCAGGAAGGCTCCCGACCAGGGGCTCGAGAAAGAGCCTCCTGAAGGCTCGCCAACCGTCGTCAGGGCGTGGTGGTGCGCCTGGCAAGAATCGAACTTGCTGCCTCTTGCTCCGCAGGCAAGCGCTCTATCCGGTGAGCTACAGGCGCGAGCGGTTCAGTTTAAGCGAGCATCGATCGCAGCAGTTACCGCCTTGTAGGCTCCCGGATCGAGGTTGGTGAGCACCAACAGCGAGACGAAGACCGAGCGACGCCAGCACGCCAGCCGAACCTGGGTGTTGGTGTAGGTCCATGAGCTGGCGCCGAGGCCGGTGCCGGAGCCTCTGAGGATGCCTGGAGCCACCTGATCGGGCGCGGGGGTGGCGAAGCCCAGGATTCCGGCTCCCCAGGCCCGCTCGGCCTGGCTTTCGTCGCCGAACTCGACGACGAAGCTGGCAAGGGACTTGGCGTCGGTCGTCGCTGCCAGCTCCGCCGCGCAGGCGTTGGAGTTGTATGCGTACAGCATCAGGGCCGCCGCCTTCGCGCCTTTGGCCTGCAGCTGCTGCCACTGGCCGGCGATGTGTGCCGCGAGTACCGCATCGGTCGCCTGGATGGAGGTGATGTATCCAGCGATCGGCCCCGATCCGGGACACTTGGAAAGGCTGGCGGGCACCTCGCCCGGCTGGATGACGGCGGTCCCGACTGTGTTGTGCAGCGAGGCAGCTGGCGACGGGGTCGGGGCGGATGACGCCGGCTGGCAGGCGGCGAGCAGGAAGCCCAACACCAGGGTGCTGATCAATTTGCTCACAGCGGGGGCAGTTTAGACTGGTCAGCCGGCGCGCGCCTGTAGCTCACCGGATAGAGCGTTCGGCTCCGGACCGAAAGGCAGCAGGTTCAATTCCTGCCAGGCGCACTCTTATACAGATTTGTACTATCCCGTCGAGTACAAGGGCTTTCGAGAAACAGCGGGCCAGCATCCCGACCCCCCGAGCCCGATGCGCCGGCCGTCCCCGACCCTCGGTTCAGCGAATAGGATCCGTGCCTTGTCTCCGTTCGCCGATGGAGCCCGTAGGCTCGGCGAGAACCTTCATCAGATGGCATGATCCACTCCGTTGCACCGGCCAGGGACGCGGTGGAGATCCTCATGACAGGGATGGGAGTGGCTCCCGTGCTCGTGATCGGCGCGACCGGCAGGATTGGGAGCGCCGTGGTCGACCAACTGATGGACGCTGGCGTGCCGGTCCGCGCCCTCACGCATCGCTCTGAGGCGGCGGCGAGGCTGCCGGACAACGTCGAAGTCGTCACCGGCGATCTGACCGTCCCCGAGTCTCTGGACGCAGGACTCCAGGGTGTCGGTGCCTTCCTCGTCTGGACTGCCCCG